>JANLYD010000386.1:0-24539 GCA_031365465.1 Hyphomicrobiaceae bacterium | reverse complement strand
CCCCCCGGGGGGGGGTGGTTTTGGGGGGGGGGAGCTGCGGCCGGTGCGCTCCCGCGCCCTCACCAGCCACGCCGCCCTGAGCGTGCATCACCCCCCCCTAGCCCCTCCCCACAAGGGGCAGGGGAATCCGCCCGCGCTCCGAGGACCTCACTCGCGGCCCAGATATCAACGCGAACGCCTCGCAAATCCCCTCCCCCCTCGTGGGGGAGGGTTAGGGTGGGGGGAGCTGCGGCGGGTTCGCTCCCGCGCCTTCACCAGCCTCGCCGCCCTGAGCGTGCATCACCTCCCCCTAGCCCCTCCCCACAAGGGGCAGGGGAATCCGCCCGCGCTTGCAGCAACGGGAAGGAAAATCGGCTTGATCGTGATTAATCCAAACGGCGAAGTTCTGGGCGTCGTTTGGCTGATTAACCAACGGCTTGGCTAGGGGTACCCCAAGACATCAGCCGGTGTCGGTGGGCGGTGGTCTCTGAGCCAGCACCGACCGCTCCAGCACCCACCGATCGAACACTCTCGACGAAGGTGCCGTGACGCCAGCGCCGGTTGCCGCAGCCCGCGCAACAGTGTAACGCCCCGCAGCACTTCGCCCCAGCAGACCGTGAGTTTTCAAATGACCGATCGCATCACCATCGGCGGCCTCAAGGTCGCTCAGGTCCTGCACGCCTTCATCGCCAACGAGGCCCTACCGGGGACCGGGATATCCGAGTCCCACTTCTGGGCGGGCTTTGAGCGGATCATTCGAGACCTCGCACCCAAGAACCGCGCGCTGCGCGGCGTGCGCGACACGCTACAGCAGAAGATCGACAGTTGGCACAAAGCGCATAAGGGCAAACCGCACGACATGGCGGCCTATAAGGCGTTTCTGGCCGAGATCGGCTATCTCGTTCCGGAAGGTCCGGATTTCAAAGTCGATACCACCAACGTCGATCCGGAAATCGCCACCATGGCGGGGCCGCAACTCGTCGTGCCGGTGATGAACGCGCGCTATGCGCTGAATGCGGCGAATGCTCGTTGGGGCTCACTCTACGATGCGCTCTATGGCACCGACGCGCTGCCCGAAACGGACGGTGCCACCCGCGCCGGTGGCTACAACCCGGTGCGCGGCCAGCGCGTGATCGCCTTCGCCAAGGCGTTTCTCGATGAAGTCGCGCCGTTGACCGCCGGCAGCCACGCCACGGTGACGTCGTACACGGTCGCCGGCGGAACCCTGCTGGCAACGCAACCGGACGGTACGAAAGTCCGCCTCAAAGACGAAACCAAGTTTGCCGGTTACTCAGGTGCCGCCGACGCGCCGTCCGCGTTGCTGCTCGTCAACAACGGTCTGCACGCCGAGATGCGGATCGACCGCACGAGCGCCATCGGCAAGAGCGACCCCGCCGGCATGTCGGATCTCGTCATGGAAGCGGCGTTGACGACGATCATGGACCTTGAAGATTCCATCGCTGCCGTCGATGCCGATGACAAGGTCGCGGCCTATCGCAATTGGCTGGGTCTGATGAAGGGCGATCTTTCAGACACCTTCGCGAAGGGCGGCACGTCGGTCACGCGGCGGCTGAATTCCGATCGAACATTCACAGGTGCCGACGGCAAGCCGCTGAGCCTCGCGGGCCGCTCGGTCAATCTGATCCGCAACTGCGGACACCTCATGGACGACAGCTCCATTCTCGACTGCGACGGCAAGCAGGTGCCGGAGGGCATTCTCGATGGGCTGGTGACATCGCTGATCGCGCTGCATGATATCAAGCGTACGTCCGGGCTCGCCAACAGCCGCACGGGGTCGGTCTACATCGTCAAGCCGAAGATGCACGGACCGGCGGAAGTGGCTTTTTCCGCAGACCTGTTCACGGCCGTCGAAAAAGTGCTGGGCTTGCCGCGCGACACGCTCAAGATGGGCATCATGGACGAGGAACGCCGCACCACCGTCAATCTCAAGGAGTGCATTCGCGCGGCCAAATCGCGGGTATTCTTCATCAACACCGGCTTCCTCGATCGGACCGGCGACGAGATGCACACCAGCATGGAAGCCGGCCCCATGATCCGCAAAGCCGAAATGCGCGCCACCGCCTGGATCAAAGCCTACGAAGACTGGAACGTCGACGTTGGCTTGCTTTGCGGATTGCCAGGTCACGCACAGATCGGCAAGGGCATGTGGGCGATGCCCGATCTGATGGCCGAAATGCTGAAGCAGAAAATCGGCCATCCGCAGGCAGGCGCCAACACGGCGTGGGTGCCCTCGCCCACAGCCGCCACGCTGCACGCGCTGCATTACCACAAGGTGTCCGTCGTGGAGCGGCAGGCAGCCCTCAAGTCGCGTCCGCGCGCCTCGCTCGATGCCATCCTGACGTTGCCCGTCGCCGATCGCGTTAACTGGAGCCCGCAGGATGTGCAGGCTGAACTCGACAACAACGCGCAAGGCATTCTCGGCTACGTGGTGCGGTGGATCGACCAGGGGATCGGCTGCTCGAAGGTGCCCGACATCAACAACATCGGCCTCATGGAAGACCGCGCGACGCTGCGCATCTCGGCGCAGCACATGGCCAACTGGCTGAAGCATGGCGTCACCAACGAGGCGCAGATCATCGCCACCATGAAGCGGATGGCCGAAGTCGTCGACAAGCAGAATGCCGGTGATCCGCTGTATCGCCCGATGGCGCCGGCCTTCGATGGCGTCGCATTCGCCGCCGCCTGCGATCTCGTGCTGAAGGGCGCGGCCCAGCCCAACGGCTACACCGAGCCGATCCTCCATGCCCGCCGCATCGAGGCGAAAGCCAAGCAACGCGGTTGAGGCCGCCCCGCTTCGTCGCCATGCCGCCTTACGGCAACAGCAACTCGGGCCGGTACTCGAAGTGCATGGTGTCGTAGTGCGACCACCGTCCACCCCAGATGAACCCGTGCCGCTCGAAGATGCGGACGATGTCGATGGGGATTGCGTTGCGCCAGGACGGCGGCGCTGCAGACGTCGATGCGACCCGCCGCCAGCGCCAATAATGCGCGTGGCCAATAGCGATGTCGACGGCAATGCCGTAGCCGTGTGCGCTGGGCTGATTGGTGCCGGCGATGGGTCGGCAATTGTAGCCGCCGGCGGGGGGCACCAGATAACGCATTCGCGCCGCAGGCAGGTTGTCGAGTTCGGCACTGACCTTCACGAGTTGCGCCGCAACCTTTTGCCGGGAGGTCACTTTGAGCACGGTCTTGGAGTGTTTGGGCAGCCACGGCACATCGACCAGATGCGGCACGACTTCGCCGTGGGTGCAGTCCCCATACAGTTTGCGGAAGAAGGCTGTGTTTCGGGCGCGTCCGGGATCGGCACCGGCGCGGGGGTCACTCTCGGAACCGGCGGGGTAGGGGTCGCGAAACATGTCCTTGAGGTCGGGCCGGGCGAGCCACGCTTCGTCCGGCTTCGGCGGCAAACCGTCGTCGATTACCATGCGCGTGCCGTCGCGCCAAACAAGCATGTTGCCATCGACGGCGGCCAGCGCGTCAGGATAGGCGGCCAACAAGCGCGCCCCCGCGCTTGCGCTAATGGGCAAGTGGTCGACCTCGGGGCCGGTCGCATCAGCAGAGGACGGCGTAACGTACGTCTGTTGCCCCGCATCTTGGGCGAGCGCGGCATCGCTCGCGAGGCTAAGAACTGCCGTGGCCAGTCCGATTGACGCCATGAGGGTCACCCACCGGCGGGGCAAGACCGAAGCCGACATCGCGCCATTCCGGAAGTCGCGTGCGCTCCAACCGTCGCCGCGACTCAGCGAGTTTCCCCGCCGCGACGCTGGCGTTCGAAAAAGCGCTGGCTAAACGTCCCCGACGGACCCGAATAAGCTTGCGAAGCGAAGTACTGCGGGGGCGCCGCGCCGACATACGAGGGGAACGAGAACGGTTGTGGAGCCGCGTAGTATCGGCGCGACTGGCGCTGGCGCCGCTCGATCTCTTCGCGCAGCAAGCGAGCCTCTCGGGCTTCTCGTGATTCGCGCGCGTCCCGAACGCTGCGCGCATCACGCTCGTTCTTGCCCCCCTGCGGCTTGAGTGCCGGCGGCGTTGCGATCGCTACCTCGTCTGCCGTCAAAGCCGGCTCGTTGCTCCTGGGTTGGCTGAGAGCCGCTATGGCGCCGGGAACGTGGACGCGATTTGCTGTGCGCGATCCCTGCGTAGCGGGTGACGTATCGGATGAACTTGCGCCGGCCGCCGTCGCGGCAGGTGCAATACTCTCTCTGGCGATCAGCTTAGGCAGCGCCTTGTCCGGCTCGGTCAGACGGGGATCGGGACCGCCCATCGCCATCCGCGACGAGGTATCGAGTGCCGGGCTCTTTGCGACCCGCTGCTCTGCTGCAATGTCCGGGCCGCGCGGCACCGGCACGGGCATCGGCACTGCGGCGACGCTGGTTTCCCAAGCGGGCTTGGGAACGGTGGCACGTTGCGCTGCCGCTTGCTCACGCGACGCGGCCTCGACCGGCCTGATCGCCACTTTGTCGCCAGCGGCCTCGGGCTTGACCACTTCGGTCCGCTTTGCGACAGGCCGTGGGGCCTGGGCAACGATCACTGGCGTTCGACCGCAGGCGTTGCCGGGATGGCCTTGCACCATCGTCCGCAGGATATGGTCGGGTTCGTCGCTGGGAAGTGCCGCGTTGACCTTTTCGATGAACAGCCTCATCGCTCGCTTCGTGCCGGTATTCCAATCGCCAGACAACTCGCCATCATAGCAGCCGACGCGCTTCAACTCGCGTTGAATGTCGCGCGCAAGCTGCTGCTTGGCCTGCCCGTCGTCGGATCGAACCGTGGCCGAATTCGCATTGCGGACTGCGGGCTGTGGCGGTGGGATGAACATCGGTGCCGCAGGTTCGACACGAGCGACTTGTGAACCCGTTGGCCCGGCCGGCGTCGATGGCACGGGGGCAACAGCCGCAGTTGCGGTGCGCGTCGGAGCCGCTATCGAAGGTAAATTCGATTCGCCGGACGGCTGCCGAGGAGAGAGTGCAACCTGAGCTTGCGGCACGGGACTGGCGGACGGTGCCGCGCCCCCATTGCCGGTTGCAATACGGATGACGTCGGCTAACTGCCGCTCAGAATCTTTGTCGACGGTCGGCAGCACAAGTGCTGCAGTGCCGACGCCCGCGAGGATCAGGAAAACGCCTGTCGCCTTACCCATGACCACTCCGGTACAAACAAACGCCAACGTAACGCACACAGCCAATGCAGAATTCGTACCGCAACTCCTGCCTTTGGTAAATGGGCGCGGTGCCAAATTTGCGAAAAATCACAACATCGTCAGCACATTGTGTGAATTAAGCTTCCCCGTTGATCCGTCATAAGACTTTCTCGCTTTCAAATCGATCGTGTCGGCCACCTCGAAAGGAAAGTCGAACGACATTCGACGACACACCACGCGCCGCGATCGCCGAACCTTCCAGGTTTGTGGCGGCGCTGTGTCAACGATGTGCGTCTTCTGCGCCACGACTGAGGCGGCCGATTGTGGCGCAATCGGCCTCAAATTTCAAAACGATGCGCAAAACCTGACGAATCATGTAGATAACTTCTTCAGGGGAACGAAGTTGCACGCGGTTGTATGTGTGCGGGTTCTTATTTCGGTTGTGGCGATCTGGTGAAATCCGAGCGGCGGAATTCGGCAGCGTTCAACTCAGAAATATGCGAACCGATCCTCAGTCCGAACTGTGATGCGTCAGGTGCACTCTTCATTTGGGATGAGGGGTGCAGGGTTCATCGTGACTGACAGGCAGTGGTGCTGCTGGAAACGGATCTGTTGGACGAGCCTCTTTTTAGAAACGGCCTGTTGTTCTGCTTACCGTATCGTGTCTGGCCTCACTTTGGAGGAGAGCAGATGAAACATGCTCTTGGTGTGTTAGGCGTAGCCGCTGCAGGGGTTCTTCTTGCGGTCTCGGCAGCAATGAACTGGCGATTTGGGTATAGTCTCGGGGTAACCGAGATCGACAAGCAGATCTATGGGGCGGCTTCGGCTGCTGCTGACTGCTTTAAGGCGCTCGTTCCGTTCTTCCTGTTTGCCGCACTCAAAAACAAAATGTGGTCGCAAGTTGCCGCGTCCGCTGTTCTGTGGGTTGTCGTGACCGTCTACTCTCTGACTTCAGCTCTCGGCCATGCCGCGCTGAACCGGATGGACACCAGCGGCCAACGCACGGTTGAAGCCTCTGCTTACAAAGACCTACGTAATGATCTGAAGCGGGCCCAGGATCAAATGAGCTGGATCCCGCAGCATCGGCCGGTTCAAACTGTTTCGGCTGAAATCGAGACCTATAAACTGCAGCGTTCGTTTGTGCAGACGAAGGATTGCTCTGAAGTGACGGGACCTGTCGGTCGCGACTTCTGTAGCAAGTATCAGGGTTTGTTGTCCGAGAAAGCCTCGGGTGAACAAGCTGCGAAGTATGAGGCTGCGATCACCGAGATCAACCTCAAGTTGGCTGGAGCCAAGGGCGCGAACGCCATGGCGGATGCCGATCCTCAAGCGGCCGTCCTAGCGAAACTTGCCAGCCTGGTCATCCCAGGTGTCAAGACCGAGGATGTGCAGACGACGCTGGCAGTCTTTGTCGCCGTGTTGCTGGAGATCGGATCCGGGTTTGGTATGTACGTAGCCTTCTCCACCTGGCGTCTTTACGATCGTGCCGCGCCGAGTGTGCCGTCTTCGGCAACGACCCGGACGATCGATGTGACGCCTCAGCCCATGTCCGCTTCGAAGCCGCGGCTTGGTGTGGCGAACGACAACAAGTCGACGCCGAAACTGGTGGCACCCGAGACGGATGTCATCCGCTTTAGGAATGAAAGGATAGAGGACTCGGAAGGGACTAGCCTGACTGCAACGACACTCTACGAAGACTATTGTGCTTGGTGTGAAGAACAGCAGAAAGAACCGCTAGCGCTACCGACGTTCGGTCGTGAATTTGGAGACCTCGGAGTTCAAAAAGCCAAGATAGCAGGACGCGTTCGGTACATCGGAATTGCACTGAAATCGGGGCTCGAACACGAGGAGGATAAGAAAGTGCCGGCCACAAGAGCCGCCTGACACTTTACACTAACGAAAGGCCGCCTGCGGGCGGCCTTTTTGCGTTTAGAGGTCCAGAGTTCTTCCGGAGAAGGGCTCGTCATCCCGACGAAGGTCGGGACCCACGAGTGCCGTCTGTTCGTGCAAATGCGCAAGGCAGACTGATGCACCGAGCGGGGAAGTCGCTGTAATAACGTTGCCGTGGGTCCCGGCCTTCGCCGGGATGACGATTGGAGGGGTCGGCATTCGGACGAAGGTCGAACTGCGAGAGATCAGGCCGCGTGACGCTTCACCCACGCCACATATTTGTCCATCCAGCCCTGCGCGAATTTTTTGCTGGCGTCGCCGATACTGCCGTCCGGGTTGAACAACCCATCCTTCGCCTGAATAAAGACTTCCGGTTGCCCGAGCGTTGGCATGTCGAGATAGGCGCAGATATTGCGCAGGTGCTGTTGGGCGAGCGCCGTTCCGGTCGCGCCGACAGAGACCCCGACAATCCCCGCAGGCTTGCCGGCCCAGGCATTCTGACCGTACGGCCGCGAGGCATGGTCGAGGGCATTTTTGAGCACGCCCGGTACCGAGCGATTGTATTCCGGAGTTACGAAAAGCACGCCGTTCGAGCTTTGAATATCGGCTTTCAGTTTCTTGACCGCATCGGCCGGCGTCTGATCGTCGTCCTGATTGTAGTGAGGCAAAGTATCAAGCGCGAGATGGGTGAACTCGAACTCGGCCGGTGCCAGTTTTTCCAGACCCATGGCGAATTTACGGTTCAGCGAATCGCGCCGCAAACTGCCGACGACGACTGCGATCTTGATCGTGCTCATGAAAATCTCCGTTGCGTCCGTTGCGTTCGTGCTAACCCCGTACCTACTTCAAACTCCAGCTCACGGTGACGGTTGCATCCAAGTCGAGCGTGCCGGCTTCGACCGGAACCGGAGCGGACTTTGCGCGAGCCGCAAACACTCTGGGAGTTGGGCCATTCGATTGAACGTCTTCTGAAATCGACAGCACCTGTCCGACCGTCGCCCCGGCAGCCGCAGCAAACAATTCGGCGCGGCGGCGGGCATTGGCCATCGCTTCCTTGCGCGCATCGTCTTTCAGCGTCTCCGCCGCGCTCACATCGAAGGCGATGCCGCCCATCTGGGTCGCGCCGAGGGTCAATGCCGCATCGAGAATGTCGCCGACGCGTGAGAGATCGCGCACCACCAGCCGGACTTGATTGGTTGCCGTGTAGCCGTTGACGACTGGTGCCTTGCCGTCGCGCGGACTCGTATATCGTGGGCTGATGGCCACAGCGGTGGTTCCGATGTCTTTGCTGGCAATGCCAGCAGCCTTCAGGCCGTCGACCAGCTTGCGCATGGCCGTCGTGTTGGCCGTCATCGCGTCCCGCGCGGTTGCGGCTTCGGTTTGCACGCCGGTCGTGATGGCCGCGAGATCGGGTGCGGCGCTGACATGGCCGGATGCAGTGACGGTGATGATGCGTTCGGTCATGCGTGATGCCTCGGGTGGCGTTTGAGCGCAGACTGGCTGACCGGTGAGCAGCAAAAGCGCAGTGATCATCGAGGCGCACTGGCGTGACGTGCGGTTCGTCGTCGACATGTCGAACTCCCAAACGCAAATGGGGATAGACGCAAATGGGGACTGGCACCTGAACGGCGGAATTCGATAGCAACTATTTCTCACCAGCAAACTACGCCGTTCAGGTGCCTGTCCCCAATTCTGCCGTCACCAATTCAGCTCTTCTTCTGCCGGTCCGGATAACTTTTTGCCATGCCGTCGCGCACGTCGTTCTGGATGCCGTATTGCGGGAATGGATAGCGCAGGCCGTTTTTGGCGAGCGCTTCCATGCCGGTGATCGCCTTGGCGATGAACTCCGGCGGCAACGCCATCAGCATCTCGTCGTCGAGCACGCCGCCGTAGCGCCGCTCGGCGAAGCACGGGATGGACAGCGACGGCTGCCGCGTCACCAGCGCGCGCCCCCAGCTGTCGGCGCAAGCCGTCTCTCCCACCACGCTCCAGTCGAAGCGCTTGTAGCCCACATACTGCAGCCCGTTGATGAAATAGATCATGGCGCCGGGCGTCGCATAGAACAGCGCGATATCGGGGTTTTCGAGACGTCCGGTGCTGAGTGGTCCGACGGCCAGCGCTTCGTATTGGCCGTCCGGCACGCACGTCAAGGCCTCCTGCCGCGCGCCTGCGTCCTCGAGCGTGCCATGCCAGACGCCGACCGTGTGCTTGCCCGAGGCCCAGGCGGCGGTTTTGGCATTACCCAGGCCGACGACCGCGCGGCATTGATCGCCGACCAGATTTTCCGCTGTGATGCCGACCGTCCAGCCGAGTCGCGCGGCCTGCCCGACGATCTGATCCAGCGTGTGGACGGTGGTTGGCCGGCGGATTTTGGGGATCGACTCCATTTCGGCTTTGCGCGCGAACAACTTCATGCCGAAAGGCTGCGACCGTAGCTTGAGCCAGCGCTCGAGGTCGGCGGCCAGCCGAGGCAGCGACAGGGGGGCGGCATTGTCGGCTTGAACGGCAGACGCGATGGAAGGACTGGTCATGGACGCCTCGGCAGCAACTGACTGGAAAACTGGCCCAGCTTTGCACAGCCTTGCAGCCGTCGCCAGTTCAGACGCTGACAGTGTCAGAGACCACTAACCCGAGGCAAGTTCGCGGGCACCGTGCGCAGGCTCCAGGCACTCGCAAAAACCATCCCCAGCATCAGCACCGGAACGGGGTTGGGATAGTCGTAAGTCATGAACACCAGCCCCACCGATGGCGCCGCCAGCGCGATCGGCACGAGCAAGCGGCGCAGTGCGAGATATGGATCGGAACGTTCGTCGGGCGCGTAGGCGACGGCCCTCAAGGCGATGATTGCAGGCAGAACCAGTTCGTAGGATTGCATGTACGGGCTGATGACGAGCGTGGTCGCCGCACCACCAAGCAGTTGCAGATTGCGATCGTGCAGGCGCGGCAGCGTCCACGCCAGCGCACTGATCGCTGCGGCGGCAAAGAACCAATGCAGCCGCAACGACGTCGCACCGCCAAATCCACCGTTGAGAAACAGGAAGTACGGCGCGTTGAACATCCAGGGGTTGGTCAGGCCCCAGGTATCGAGCATCGTGAGATGGCGAGGCAAAGTCACGTTGAAATACAAGTGCCAGGGCTCGATGCCGAAGGCCAGCACGGTTGCTGCAACATAAAGCCCGCTGAACACGGCGGTGGCTGCAAAGGCGCGCCAGTGCCCAAGCGCGATCAAGATGATGGGCAGCGCCAGTCCCATGTGCGGCTTGACGACGAACGCTGCGAGCAATGCCCCGGCCAACACCGGCCTGGACGGCGCCAACAACAGGCCGCCGATGAACAATGTCGTGGTGACGAGGCCGGTCTGCCCGAAAAAGATCGCCAGCAACACGCCCGGTGCAAGCACGAGAAACGGCAGTGTCCAATGCGCCAGCGGGCGGGTCGCGTCGAGCCGATAGGCCCACGATACTCCGCCCAATCCCGCTAAAATCCAGACGGCCGCTGCAGGATAGAACGGCAAGCCTGCGAACGGTAACCCGAGCCAGAAGCCGGTCGGCGGATAGGACCACACCATCCAGTGCTCGCCGATCGACGGCGAAATGAGCCGCTGCAACTCGAGCACATATGACTGCGAGTCGAACAGTTGACTGTAAACGCCACTCGCCGCCGCCCGGCCACCCATCCACAGATTGATGAAGTCGCGAAAGGCTGGCAACCCGCTGACGTCGATTGGCCAGGCAAAGATGCGGAACTGCTCGACATAGTATCGCGCCATCGGCACGAGGCTGGCCGCCAGGACCCAAAGAGTGAGAGCGGCGAGCGGCATGGCTTCAGCGCGCCGTTGATCGCCAGCCATCGTCCGTCCGCTCATGTCCCGCCGCCGCTTTTGTCGATTTGCGGCGATCATAGGCGGAAGTGGTCAACAAGACCTTGCCGCGCGCCCACTTTCGAAGTCCTCACGCGCGCGTCTTGCGTTGGTTGCGGGCCGTGACCGCCAGACACAGTTGGGTGAACAAAACTTGCGCCGCGATCTGCGCGGTACTGGTTGTCGCGTCGTATTGCGGCGCGACCTCGACGACATCGGCACCGATCACATCGAGGCCGGACAGCGCCCGCAACAGCGCCAGCACCTCGCGCGGCAACAGCCCGCCGACTTCTGGAGTGCCGGTGCCCGGCGCAAAACCGGGATCGACGCTGTCGATGTCGAACGACACGTACACCGGCCCGTCGCCGACGACTGCGCGCGCCTTCGCGGCGACCGCCACTATGCCCATCGCCGCGACCTCCTCGGCATGCAGCACCGTCATGCCGCTGTCGGCGGAGAATTCCCACAGATAGTCGGCGCCGCCGCGGATCCCGATCTGAATGGTGCGGTCGGGATCGAGCACTCCGTCGAGCACAGCCTGCCGAAACGGTCCCCCGTGGTGAAATTTCGAACCCTCGTAGATGCCGCTGGTGTCGCAATGGGCGTCGATGTGGACCATGCCGACGGGCCTTTCCCGGCCGATCGCGCGAAGGATGGGGTAGCTGATCGAATGGTCCCCGCCGACGCACAACGGCACCACGCCTGCGTCGATGATCGCACTCAGATGCGCCTCGATGTCGGCGTGGCAGGACGCCAGATCGAACCGGCTGCGAAACGGCACGTCGCCGATGTCGGCAGCCTTCGCTTGTTGGAACGGCGCCTGTCGCAGCACGTGCTCCCACGGCCCGATGCGCTCGACGGCGCGAACCGCACGCGGGCCCAGCCGTGCACCTGCTCTGTTGGTGACGCCGAGATCCATGGGCACGCCGATCAACGCGAAATCCAGGCCGCTCAAGTCCGTGCCGCCGCTGGGTTGCGGGCGATACGGTGCCGACGCGAACGTTGCCACGCCAGCGAACGGCCACACGCGCTTGTCGCCGGTGAATTGACCGGCCGCGACTTCAGCAAAGACCGGATCGTGGATCGAGCTGCCGGATCCGCCGGCGTATTTCCGGCGCAGAGATTCGAGTTTGTCGGGATCGCTCATCGTGTCCTGATCGCTGGAGTGGCAACACGTTACCTCAAAGCTTAACGCGCCAGCGTGCCACATCAAGCTGCGACAGTTCGATTTCGACCGGCAGAAATTTCTCGATCACCGCGATATTGGTGCGCGTGTGCTGTGTCGGCGCGGACGTGACGAACGTTGCGCTCCCAGCCATCGCGCACGGCAACAACAGTTGATCGCACAGTTGCGGCCCCACCGGCACCTGAGCCGAAAGATACGCACGCGCGTCCTCGACCGCCTCCGACGCAACCGCCTCGGCGGATTTCCCACGCTCGCCGAAGCCGGAAAATATCTCGGTGACGTGCTCGTGCGCGATTTCGATCGAGACGACGTTGCCTTGACCCTCCGCTTTGACCGTGCAGGCAGTCGCGGTATCGCGTGGCCATGACAGCAGGGCCGCCGCAGCGCCAGCCTCGCGCTCGGCGATCTCGAACGGCAGGTTGGCAACAGCGGCCGTAATGCTTTGGCTCACGCGATCACCCGCCGCCTCCAAATGCAACGGCCGCAGGTCGGCTGACGGCGTGATGTCGGCCTGCCAGCGCCCGCCGCCCGCCGGATAAAATCCGTGGCGCTGCAACGTCACAGAAACGGCCGCGCCCATGCGGCGCAGCAGCGGCAGGAACGCGCGCTCCAGATGATCGAAGGTCGGCGCGTTGGGATTGTGCGTGCCACCTGAAATCGTCACGCGTGACGGCGCATCCGCGCGCAGCAGCGCCGGCAGCACGGTTTGAAAAACCAGCATCGTCGAACCCGCCGAGCCGATCGCAAAATCATAAGTGCCGCCCCGGATCGCACCCGGCGTAAAGACGAGCGCCAGCGACCCGAGTTCCGCGCCGACCACCGTCGCACCCGATACTTTGGCGGCTGCCGTCACGCACGTCAGATGCTGCCGCAGCAGACCTGGTTTGCGGCGCTTGGCACGGATCTTCTCGATGCGAAACGGCAGTCCCGTAAGCATCGACAGCGACAACGCCGTGCGCAAGATCTGCCCACCGCCCTCGCCCTCCGACCCATCAAGAATGAGCATGACAGTAAGCCCCCACTCCGGGCGCGGCCGAATTTCGGACGCGCCCGCAATTTACCCCTTCACGCACACCACCTGCTTCAGCGTGTGCACGATGTCGACCAATTCGGCTTGCGCCAGCATCACAGCGTCGATGTCCTTGTAGGCCTTCGGCGTCTCGTCGATGACGCCTTCGTCCTTTCGGCATTCGATGTCAGCGGTATCGCGGGCGTGATCGGCAAGCGAAAATTTCTTCTTCGCAGCCGTGCGCGACATCACGCGACCCGCACCATGGCTGCACGAGCAGAAGCTTTCCTTGTTGCCCTTGCCGCGCACGATGAATGATTTCGCGCCCATCGACCCCGGAATGATCCCGAGATCGCCTAAGCCGGCTTTCACCGCACCCTTGCGCGTAAGCCACACGTCCGCACCATAGTGATGCTCGCGCTCGACGTAGTTGTGGTGGCAGTTGATCGCCGCCTTGTCGGTCTGGAACGCCGGCAACTGCTCGTGCATCACGCGCAACACGTTGCCCATCATCACCTCGCGGTTTTGACGGGCGAAATCCTGCGCCCAACCCACAGCCGACACGTAGTCGTCGAACATCGGCTCGCCTTCCTCGAACCACGCGAGATCCTTGTCGGGCACACCGAAGCCCGGTGAGCGCCTGGTCAGCATCTCGCGCGCTTCCTGAATGAAATATGTGCCGATGGCATTGCCGATGCCGCGCGATCCCGAATGCAGCATCGCCCACACCCGGTTGTCTTCATCCAGACAGATCTCGATGAAATGGTTGCCGCTTCCAAGCGAACCCAGATGCGTCACCGTCTGTGACTTGCGGATGCGCGGATGCTTCTGTTCCAGCACGGCGAGGCCGTCAGCCAAGCCTGTGCTCTGAAATCGCTTCGCCACAGCATTCGGCACGCCGTCCTTCCATCCCGCCGACAATCCTGTGCCTCCGTGCGGCACCGCACGTTCGATGCCGTCGCGCAGTTTGGCCAGACTGTCTGGCAAGTCTTTTGCTGACAGCGTCGTACGCACAGCCATCATCCCGCAGCCGATGTCGACGCCGACAGCTGCCGGGATGATCGCGCCCTTGGTCGGGATCACCGAACCGATGGTCGATCCCTTGCCGAAGTGAACGTCGGGCATGACAGCGAGCCACTCGTGAATGAACGGCAACTGCGCCGTATTCAGCAATTGTTTCGCAGCCTGGTCCTCGACCGGTACACCGCGCGTCCACATCTTCACAGGACGGGCGAACCCCTCCAACGCCTGAGCCGCAGCGGAGCGCTCGGCAAGGAATTCATAGCTCTGCGGGCTAGATGATTGCGACATGTGATATTCCAATTCGATTTAGATACACAAGAAAGTTCCGGCGACGAACAGGTTTGCGAGACGGCATTTTACAGATGTAGTCTCCGCAGGCATTCGCCGGACTATTTATATTCGGCAGTTTCGGCTTATTTTGAAATTCCGGCGACAAAACAGTGCGAGATCGAGCTCCCGATAACGGTGGGTCGGGTGCGTTTTCCAGACGCTGCGCTCAGTCGGTGGATGTAATCTCACAGGCATTCGCCGAAATTGAGTTCCCTGTTAAGTCGTGACGACAAAAGGTGATGAAACGTTCCCGCTCTACCTCTGAGCTACGGGCCCCACACGCCACTGGAATGCGTCGTGGTGGACCCGGCGGGACTCGAACCCGCGACCTGGACCATGGCAGGGTGTAGTTTCATCGGCATTCGTCACGGTATTCAAATCCTGGCGACGAGAGCGTTTTGCGAGACGGCACATGGGGTAAATGTAGTCCCGCAGGCATTCGCCAGGAGTGTTTTCGTGAGTGTAGGCTTTAGTGTATTCGAGGCCTCTTCGCGCAAGCTGCGTGCCGCGCGAAGAGGGAGTTCAGACGTCGATCGCCTTGATCTCGCCAACCCAGTGGTCGGGCTTCAGAGATCCGTCCGCGAAGTTTGCGACAACTTCGAACACGGCGTCCGAAAAGCCGCCGACGTTCAAGATGTCGGCGCGCTCATGCCCCTGCGTCGTGCGGTTGGGCTGGATGTCGATGCAAACCAGCTTGGCGCCCGGGTTACGGGCCTTGAGCTTGGTCCACTCCGTCATCATGCCCGTCGCCTGCCGCAATCCGCGCGCATCCATCCACGACTCGTTGTCGGAGACGAACACCACCAGATCGACGTTCGCACGCTCGGCATTCAGGCGAGCCAGCGGCGCGGAACAGTTCGTGCCCCCACCACCGATCGCCGCCAGCTTGGCAGCGTTCGTCATCACGCTGTCGCGCGGGTTCAACCTGATGTCGACAACGTCCTGCTCGAACGGCAACACGCGTGCCGACCGGTTCTGCCGCACCATCGCAGCAGCCATCAAAGCCGCCACGTCGATGCAACGGACGACCGATGTGGCGCCCCTGCGGACACCCGTCACCGCCGACTGCATGGAGCCCGAAACGTCCGGGCACACCACCACGCGACCAGCCACCGCCGGTACGTTGCCGAGTGCGATCTCCATCGCATCCTGCAGCGCCTCGCGTATCGTGTCGGGCACGCCCGCACCGACGGCCGTATGCGCGGCCATCAACTGGTAGGGCAACACCCGCGCCTTGCGGATTGCGTTTTTGTCCGCGAGACGTCCAGCGATCAGCGTCGTCATCCTCTGCTCGTTGAACACGCCGTGGCGCGCAAACGTGTTGAGGTTCATCCGCAACATCTGCCAACCCGCAAACTTCGCAATCTCGGCCCAGTGCGCAGACGTCAACTCCAGCGCCGTCAGCATCTGGAACGGAACATCCGGCACTGGCGCTTTTGCGTCGCGCTTGAACGCCTCCAACGCACGCACCGCGTCTGGCATCAGAGCCACGTCGTACGGCCGGCCGATCAGGTACGCATAGAGCGCCTTCCGCTCGGCGGTCGCCGGCTTGGGATGCACCATGCGGATCACGTCGGCCAGCGATGGCGACTGTCCGACGGCAGCGCGAATCAGTTGCGCATCCGTCGCCGCATTCAGCCATGCCTGCACAAGCAACTTCGGACGCGTACCCAGCGACTTCCGGCCAACCGCACCCGATCGCATGATCTGCACGAACGTCCGCAACATGCGGCCGTTGTCGATCACCCGAGGGAAGGCACGCGACAGCAGCACGCTGTCCTGGATCGACAGCGCCGCCAGCAACAGCGCCGGCATGTCCTTCATGTGCCCGCGCTGACGCGCATAGATGGCAGCCTGCGCCAGGAAGCGAGGCTCGACGCGGCTCGCCACACCCAGCAGCTCATCGAGCTGCGTTTCGGCGGTCGCATAGAATGTGTCCGACAACGTGCCGGTCACTGCGAGCTGCGCAAGCTGATGCTCGGCGGTGACAGCATAGGCCGGGGCACCGGCTTGGTTGCGCGTGTCGGCCTTCGGCAGCAGCGCGCCGCGCAGGCTCTGGAAGAGTGAAGTGTTGGCCATGACCGTCGTCCTTCATCGAGTGTTGAGACGGTAGTTGCAGCCAGCGTGCCAAGCACCAGAATCCCAGCCAGCAATCGCATAATATATTGAACTAACTAGGTATTATTCTTCTGTCGGCTCAATATTTCTTAAGCCTGTTCCTGCTTTAATTATCCCGTGATAGACTCCATTATATTTTAAGATAAAGACTGCGATCATGAAAAAACGCGTCGTCATCGGCTTTCTCGGCTCGACCCTCGATCAGGGCAAAACACCCGACCGTTGGCAACGCTGGCGGCCGACCGTCAGCTTGTGCCAGCACGACGACCTGTTGATCGATCGCTTCGAACTCATTCACGGGCGACCTCACACAGCGCTCGCCGAACGCGTCGCACGCGACATCGCGCAAGTGTCCCCAGATACCGCCGTCAGCCGTCACGTCATGGACTTCGACGATGCGTGGGGCTTCGAAGAGGTCTACGGCAAGCTGCACGACTTCGCCAAAGCGTATGCGTTCGATCCCGACCGCGAGGACTATCTCGTCCACATCACCACCGGCACCCATGTGGCGCAAATCTGCTGGTTCCTGCTGGCCGAAGCGCGCGTCATTCCCGGCCAGCTCCTGCAAGTACAGCCGCCTAAGCGCTGGAAGGATGGCGGCGTCGGACAGTACGGCGTCATCGATCTCGACTTGTCGCGCTACGATCGCATCGCCACCCGTTTCCGCGCCGAAAGTCACGAGGCCGCATCGTTCTTAAAATCCGGCATCGCCACCCGCAACGTCGCCTTCAACCGGATGATCGATCGCATCGAGCAGGTCGCAATCCGCTCGAAGGCACCCATTTTGCTCACCGGACCGACCGGCGCTGGCAAATCGCAACTGGCCAAACGGATATATGAACTCAAACTTGCAAGGCATCAGATCAAGGGCGCCTTCGTCGAGGTGAACTGCGCGACGTTGCGCGGTGACGCTGCGATGTCGGCGCTGTTCGGCCATGTGAAGGGCGCGTTCACCGGCGCTGCGTCCGACCGCGCGGGGTTGTTGCGCGCAGCCAACGGCAGCATCGTCTTTCTCGACGAGATCGGCGAATTGGGGCTCGACGAGCAGGCCATGATCCTGCGCGCCATCGAAGACAAACGCTTCCTGCCCGTGGGGTCCGACAAGGAAGTCAGCAGCGATTTCCAATTGATCGCCGGCACCAATCGCGATCTCGCCCGCGCCGTGCGCGAGGGACGCTTCCGCGAAGACTTGCTCGCGCGGCTCAATCTGTGGACTTTCGCGCTGCCTGGCCTGAAGGAACGCCACGAAGATCTCGAACCCAATCTCGATTTCGAACTGACGCGTCATGCCCAGCAGGCAGGCGAAAGCGTCACCTTCAACAAAGAAGCGCGGCAGACCTACCTGCAGTTCGCCACGTCTGCGGACGCGCTATGGAGCGCCAACTTTCGTGATCTCGGCGCGTCCGTCACCCGCATGGCGACGCTCGCGCCGTCTGGACGTATCACCACCGCCCTCGTGCGCGAGGAAACCGAGCGGCTCGCCGCGTCGTGGCAGCGGCCGGGGGGCAACGACGACCACGACGTGCTGAGCCCGTTGCTCGGCTCCGAAAAGTTACAAGCTCTGGATCTGTTCGATCGGGTGCAACTGGCGGCCGTCGTTCGCGTCTGCCGTGATCAGATGACGTTGAGCGCCGCCGGCCGCGCCCTCTTCGCCGCCTCGCGCATGGCGAAAAGTTCGACCAACGATGCCGACCGCCTGAAGAAATACCTCGCACGCTTCGATCTGACGTTTCCCGAGATCGTCGAGCGCGCCTAGGGGCATTGCGGTTTGAGTGTTTGGTGGTGCTTCTTGTCGGGAAAACCGCTCACACTTTTCCCGGAAGCACTCTAAGAGCGGCGAATGTCGCGCTGCAGAATTGGTGCGCCCGGAAGTGGGAGGCACTGCGAGCGGCTGCCGTCCCAGACGCCACCGGATGCGACGCAGCGCTGCACCAGCCGCCCGCGAGAAAATTGCCAACTGGCGAGCATCGCCAACGCGATCCCGGCTACGGCGGCGGTGATCCAGCGGGTGCGTGTCGTCATGTTTCCGGTGTCGCCGCGCGCGCGCCGAACTTGTCGCGCCAAGCTGGTTGCGCACCCGCGAACGGGAGAGCGGTTGCTTCGTAGACGCCGCGCGCGATGGCGCGTGCCAGGCAATCTCCGGCGGCCATGCCGATCTCCATCAGGGCGTAGGCTTCCAAACCTTGCGGCAGTGGTTTGCGTTGGGTAGCGCAGGCGAAAACGGTGTCGCCGTCCATCGGCGCGTGCGCGGGCCGGATCGCCCGCGCCAAACCGTCATCGGCCATGATCGCCACGCGTTTTGTTTCGGCTTTGGTCAACATGGCATCGGTCGCGACGACGGCAATGGTCGTGGATGGCGGCGGGCGGCTGCCTTTCGTGCGCAGCGCCAGATCGGCTTTGGTGACGTGCGGTGGCATGCCCAGCCCGCCGAATTCGCGTCCGGCTTCGACGGCAGCACTCCAGAAATGCGGGCCGTCGCCGACCGTCGCTGAGCCGACGGCATTGACGATGACGATGGCACCGACGGTGAAGCCGCTGGCGGTGACCTGACTGGCGGAGCCCGTGCCGCCCTTCAGCGTGGCGGTCGTCGCGCCAAACCCGGCGCCGACGGACCCCATCGAAAACCCGCCTGGTGCTGCTGCCCGCGCAGCCGCATAGCCGAGGTGCCAATAGAAGGGCGCAGCCCCCCAATCCTTGTCGCCACCGTTGAGCAGGTCGAAGATGATGGCTTGCGAAACCAGCGGCACCAACGCCGATCCGATCCGGAAACCGACGCCCCGCTCGCGCAGCACCGCCATCACTCCGCCGGCCGCATCGAGCCCCACGGCCGAGCCACCCGACAGCACGAACGCATTGATGCCCTGAGCCGACATTTCCGGCTCGAGAAATGCCGTGTCGCGGCTACCGGGAGCGCCGCCGCGCAAGGCAATGGACGCTGTGTTCGGCTCGTCGACGATCACCACGGTGACGCCCGTCGCACGCTGGACATCATGGACTTGCCCGACAGTCAGGCCGGCGACGTCGGTGATCTGGTTGAACGTCATGGGAGGTATGGGTCTGCCTTGAAATGCATCCGCGCGCCCGTCACGGCTTTCTCAGAAATGCGACCTGCAACGGGGTGTCGGGCACGACTTCGCGCGACGTGCCGAACGACGCCGTGACGAACTTGGCAGCTGTAAACAGCGGCACCACCGACACCGGAACCGTGGCCATGAAACGCCCGTAACCATTGTGCGCGGCGTCGCGCTCGACTTCCTCCAGCAGGCTTCGGCCGATGCCCATGCCTTGAAATAATGGAGCGACGAACAGCGAGCTGAAACGTGCAGCCGACCCACGGTCGTCGCTCGGACCCCACGCGCAGGTGCCGACGATGTCGCCGTTCAGCACAGCGACATGCACGGCCTTGAGAAACAGCTCGGCGATGTAGGCGGGGGAGTAGACGATTTGGACGGCGTGGGCGACTTCGGCGTCATCGAGCAGCTTGTCGCCGAGCGAGCGTATGGAAGTCGACTGAACGTGACGAATGGTGGAGTAATCGTCGACGCCCGCTCGTCGCATCACGAGCGTGGGCCCAGTCGATGCTCCACTGGTCGTGGATTTACTAAGCATTGTGTGTCGTCCCGGGAAGGGCGCGCCGCTCGTGTTGCGGCCATTCAACCCCCCGCTGTGGCCAAATACGTCTTTGTTCCGACACGCAGGATGAGAATTGCGAATATGTCAAGCCATTAACGGCTTGTGGACGTGAACCGCACACCTCGGCTGCAGGAGCCCACGCGCCAGATCAAGGTTCGCGTCTGGCGGCCGGCACCCGCGATGCCTGTGGTGCGGCACCGGCGCCGGAACCAGCGGCAGGCACAGGTGCCTCAGCGCGTTTCTCGCCAGCCGCCGGCACGAACTCCGCCTCTTTGCACGAGCAGCCCTGAACGTATTCCTTGGTATATTTGAAAGCGGTTTTCAGATTCGTGTACGGCGTCTGCGATTTTGCCGACACGGCCTGCCGAATGTCGGCTCCCGGATTTTGATGATAATACAGCTCGACAGGCGCCGCGCAGCGCGATTGGCACTGTTCGGCGTCGCGGGCAAAATGATTGGGCAGCGTCGAAAAGCTGACCGGGAAGAAGAAGCCGTCGCACGTTCTCACGCACACCGTGCGATAGGTGGCAAACGGCAGTGAGCCGAAGTTGTTTTCGCTTCTCGGGCCGTCATCCTCAGAGCCGCCGCCGAAGATCGAGTTGTCGTTCTGGTCCCGCTTGCGAGCTTCCTGGATGTATTGGTTGCCGCAGCCGTTGCGGGCCAGTTCACGGATGATGTCGTCCTGATAGGAGCGTTCCGACGTTCCCTGCAGTTGCTGCCTTTGGATCGACAATTCCGACAGCCGCCGCTTAGACTGCTCGAGTTGGTTTACGGCTTGAATGCACTGCGGCGTGCGCCGCAAAGTCTTTGAGAAAAAGAAGATCTCGTAGCAATCGCTGCGATCGAGTTGCTGCTGGGCCTGCGCGGTCGCACGATCGAGCTGACGCATCTCGTCTTCGATGCGCGGCAACTGGCTGCGGCCCTGCGTGCCACGCTGGCCTTCGGCGACGAGCCGTTGCTCCAATTGTACGCACACCGGCCCGCCGCCGCTTTGGCGTTGACCAGGTGGCTGCATGGTTGCTGGCGGAATGGGCGCAGGCGGCGCGCGGTAAACCGGTTCTTTCGGGCGCGGCTGTTCCTGCGAGAATGGCCACCAGCCCTGCGCTTCGGCGGCGCCGACGCCACCGAAAGCGCACACCCCCAACGTGGCCATGCTCAGGCTGACCACGGGACCGCGCAATGGACCCCACACTCTCATGCTTGCTCCGATCCGCCCAAACCGGCGCGATTTAGGACGGAGTTCTAGCCTGTAAGTCAGTGTGTTGGGTAGAGGGGCAATGCAGCGCAAATGCGGCAATCCACCAGTCTTTGCCACCGCCGGCTCCGAGCAGCCCTTTACGGCATCGCTGATGGGCTGCGTACGAGGTTGCGCATTCAAGCGCATGTTGTAATCTTGCCGCGGTGTTAGCGATTGCCAAGCGGCCGCAAAGACGCCGCTCAGAGGAGATTCCATGAGATACGAAGCGCCTGAGACACTAGAGAAGGCGTGCCAGTTGCTGGCCGCCGCTGAGGCCGGACACGCGCGCATCCTCGCTGGCGGCACCGATTTGCTCGTCCAGATCAAAACCGACGTCCTCGATCCGGCCGTCATCATCGACATCAAGAAAATCGCTGAAATGCGGACGATCTCCGCAGATGGCAAGGGTTTCAAAATCGGCGCGGCGGTCACCGGCGCAGAACTCAAAGAGCACGCCGCGTTGAAAGCTGCGTGGCCAGGCATCGTAGAAGCAGCCAATCTCATCGGCTCCACGCAAGTCCAGGGACGCGCGACGCTGGGTGGCAACCTGTGCAACGGATCGCCGGCGGCCGACAGTGTTCCGGCCCTGATCGCAGCGGGAGCCAAGGCTCAAATCGTCGGCCCGAACGGGCGGCGCGAACTGTTGGTCGAGGACGTGATGATCGGCGTTCGCAAGCTGGCGCTGACCAAAGGCGAGATCATCGTCAGCTTCACCGTGCCGGCACGACAAGCACATGGCGGCGATGCATACCTGCGCTTCATCCCGCGCACCGAAATGGACATTGCCGTCGTCGGATGCGGTGTCGGCCTGGTTCTGGACGCGAATGGCACCTGCACGGCGGCACGGCTGTCATTGGGCGCGGTTGCCGAACGGCCGTTGCTCGTTGCCGAGGCCGGCAAAGCACTGATCGGCACTAAAGTCGACGCGGCAGCCATGGATGCTGCAGCAGCCGCGGCAAGTGCTGCCTGCCGTCCGATCGACGACAAGCGCGGCACCAAGGAATTCCGCATCAAAGTGGCCGGCGTTCTCGCTCGGCGCACCATTCAAATCGCGCTCGATCGCGCGCACGGTAAAACAGGGGCGACGCACTGATGGCAAAACATCACGTACATACGACGATCAACGGCGACAAGGTCGAACTGCTCTGTGACACCAGCGAAACACTGCTGGATGTGCTGCGCAATCAGCTCAACATGACCGGCACGAAGGAGGGCTGCTCCACGGGCGATTGCGGCGCCTGCTCGGTCACCGTCGACGGGCGTCTCGTCTGCTCGTGCCTCATGCTGGGCGTGGAAGCGAACGGCAAGCAGATCGGCACAATCGAAGGCCTGGCGAGCGGCGACGAGCTGCACCCCCTGCAACAGAAATTCCTCGAGCACGCCGCGCTCCAATGCGGCGTCTGCACCCCAGGTTTCCTCGTCGCCTCCAAGGCGCTGCTGGAAAAGAACCCCGACCCGACCGAAATCGAAGTGCGCTATTGGTTGGCTGGCAATCTCTGCCGCTGCACCGGCTACGACAAAATCGTCCGCGCCGTCATGGATGCCGCCAAAGACATGAGGAGCGCCTGATCATGCAAGACAAAGTCAAATCGCCAATGAGCAGCGAGTTTTCCGTCATCGGCACACGGCCCATCCGGCCCGATGGCGTCGACAAGGTGACGGGGCGTGCGCGCTTCGGTGCAGATCTCAATATGTCCGGCCAACTCGTCGGCGCTGTTCTGCGGTCGCCGCACGTGCACGCGCGCATCCTCAAGATCGATACGTCGGCAGCGTTGGCGCTGGAAGGCGTCAAGGCGGTCGTCACGCAGAAGGATTTCGTCTCGCAGTCGAATGCGACCACGAACTTCGGCGAAGGCACGCTCAACCTCATGCACACCGTCACCAACGTGCTTGCTGGCGACAAGGCGCTCTATCACGGTCATGCCGTTGCAGCCGTCGCGGCGACAAGTTCAGCGGTCGCCAAACAAGCCCTGAAGTTGATCAAGGTCGACTACCAGGTGTTGCCGCACGTCATCGATGTCGACGAAGCCATGGCGCCCGGCGCGCCGCTGCTGTTCGACGACATGATCACCGAGGGCGTCAAGCCCGTGCCGACCACGCCATCGAACATCGCCAAACGGATCGATATCGCACTCGGCGACGTCGACAAGGGCTTCGCCGAAGCCGACGTCATCATCGAGCGCTCGTTCAAGACCGCGCCGGTCCATCAGGGCTACATCGAGCCGCACGCCTGCATCGCGACCGTGTCGGAAGACGGACAGGCGGAACTGTTCGTCTCCACACAGGGCCATTGGATCGTGCGCATGCTGTGCGCCAAGCTGCTCGGCTGGGACATCAACAAGATCAAGGTGACGGCGGCTGAAATCGGCGGTGGTTTCGGCGGCAAGACCGTCGTGTATCTCGAGCCGCTGGCGCTGATCCTGTCGCAGAAATCGCGCCGCCCCGTAAAGATGGTGATGAGCCGCGAAGACGTGATCCGCGCGACCGGTCCGACATCCGGCTCCAGCATGACCATCAAGATGGGTGCGACCAAGGACGGCCGCATCGTCGCCGGTGAGGCCTTGCTCAAGTATCAGGCCGGCGCGTTGCCGGGCTCGCCTGTCGGACCGGGCTGCATGTGTGCGTTCGCGCCCTATGACTTGGCCAACGTGAAGGTCATCGGTTACGACGTGGTCTCAAACCGGCCGAAAGTCGCCGCCTATCGCGCGCCGGGCGCACCGATTTCGGAATATGCGGTGGAATCCGTCGTCGATGAACTCGCCAACAAGCTCGGCATCGATCCGATCGAGTTCCGGCTGAAGAACGTCGCCAAGCAAGGCACCAAAGCCGCCTACGGTCCGAAGTTCGGTCCTGTCGGCATGGCGGAAGCGCTGGAAGCAGCGAAAGCCAGCGCCCACTGGCGCACGCCGTTGGGCAAGAACCAGGGCCGCGGGATCGCGGCTGGCTTCTGGTTCAACATCGGCGGTGAAACGACCGTGTCACTCGTGCTCAACGAAGACGGCACGCTGGGGCTGACGGCTGGTACGCCAGATATCGGCGGTCTCAGAGCGTCGCTGGGCATGATGGCGTCGGAAGAACTGAAGGTGCCGCTCGAAAAGATCCGGGTGCAGATCGGCG
>JANLYD010000380.1:0-14210 GCA_031365465.1 Hyphomicrobiaceae bacterium | reverse complement strand
AACCCTCCCCCACAAGGGGGGAGGGAATCCCATTGTAAACGGCTGATTCGAAGGCGTGGAACAGGCTGAGGGCTTTGGGATCGGTGAATGTGATGTCTGGGATTGTTCGCGAGAGCGATGCTTTGATATGGCTGGGTTAGCACCCCCACCCTTACCCTCCCCCACAAGGGGGGAGGGAATCCCATTGTAAACGGCGGATGCGAAGGCGTGAAACAGGCTGAGGGCTTTGGGATCGGTGAATGTGATGTCTGGGATTGTTCGCGGGAGCGATGCTTTGATATGGCTGGGTTAGCACCTCCCCACCCTAACCCTCCCCCACAGGGGGGGAGGGAATCCCAGTGTAAACGGCGGATTCGAAGGCGTGGAACAGGCTGAGGGCTTTGGGATCGGCGAAGGGGAGGATCTGGGTGGCGAAGACGCCGGCGATGTCGCGGGCAGGGTCGATCCAGTAGTAGGAATTGGCAAGGCCGGCCCAGGCGAGGGAGTTTGCCGAGCGGCGGCCCGCGACGGGTTCGGGGTTGATCATGAAGCTCAGTCCCCACTGCATGCCGTCGGTGAAATCGACAGTGTTGGACGAGCCCGGTAGTGCGGTTGTCATGACGCCGCAACGGAGCGGCCCCATGGCGTTGGCCGACATGAGGGCGACGGTTTCCGCGGCGAGGATGCGAGTGCCATTCAGGCTGCCGTTGCCAAGGATCATGCGGCAGAACTTCAGATAGTCGGTGACAGTGGAATAGAGGCCGCCGCCGCCCATTTCGAATTCGGGTGTCTGCGTGACTTCGATGGTGGTGGCGGCGAGACCTTCCGGCGTGCGCACGTGGATGGCGGCCAGCCGTTCGCGTTGTGCGGGTCCGATCTTGAAGCCGGTGTCGGCCATGCCAAGCGGATCGAAGACGTGCGCTTTCAAATACCGTCCGAGCGTCATGCCGCATGCGGCCTCGACAGCCTTGCCGGCCCAGTCGATGCCGATGCCATATTGCCAGCGGCTACCGGGATCGAACGCCAGTGGCGTCGTCAACGCCTTATGCTGGCAACTGATGACACCTGGCACCTGGTGCGCCTCCATGTAACGGCCGATGTCGGCGTTCCAGATATCGTAGCCGAAGCCGGAGGTGTGGGTGAGCAGGTGGCGCAAGGTGATGGCGGAGCGCGGTGGACGGAGACGCGCTGTGCCGCTGGCGTCGAAGCCGTCGAGAACCCTGACGTCGGCGAGGACGGGCAATACTTTCGAGATGGGTCCGTCGAGCGAGAGTTTGCGGTGTTCGACGAGTTGCATCGCGGCGGTCGCGGTGACGGCCTTGGTCATGGAGGCAATCCAGCAGACCGTGTCGGGCGTCATGGCAATGTCGGCGCCAAGCGAACGGACGCCAAACGCTGCTTCGTAGACAGTGCCCGCGCGATTGCCGACGGCGACGGCGACGCCGGGGACATCACCTGTGTCGGTGGCGCGTTTGAGGATGGATGAGACTGCTGCTGCGTCGGGCATGGCGGGGCTCCGGGATGGCTGGCAGCGAAGCCTTGCGCGCGTGCCGTCAGGCGTCCAATCAATTTCTGCCGAAGCCGCGCGCGACTAGGGTCGTTCCGCTTTTAGTTGAATCACGGAATGACCCTATTCCTTTGTTTGGTCGTGCTTCTTATCGGGAAAACCGCCGACACTTTTCCCAGAAGCACTCGAGGGTCAGTCGCCGCCGCCATCGCCTCCGCCGCAGTCACCGCCACTCTCGTCGGAACCGCTGGAACTTCCGGATTGCCCGTATTCGGTGCACCAGTCGGGCCACACGGGCGTAGGCGAACCGGTTTCGGCGGTCACGGCTGCCGTGCGCTGCTCATGTCGCGATCGGCGTTGGCGGGCGGCGCGCAAGTTAGAGTACGCCAGCAGCATAAAAAAGCCTGTCGCGATGGCGACCAAATAGGGTGTCGCCGGGTGCGGGCCGAACCACCAGGACACGCTGCGCAGTTTTGGCGGGAGTGCGAGTGCCAGAAGCGCGACGGCCGAGGCGGCGGATACAATCCAAAACAATGCGCGGTTCAGATCGGAGACGCCGCTTTGGGGCGGGGCCGGGAGAGCAGACTTCTTATTGTTCCTTTTTCCGAATGGCATGCTCGGCAGTGTGCGGTGCAATCGTTGAAAATCATTCAAAAAACGACGTGAAGACGCGATCGAGGGAGCTAATCGCTGGTCCCTACTATCGCCAGCCCCCAGGGACGGGGTACAAGGCGCGATCAAACACACACAGTAGAGCGGATGTGGTCATGGCGCATGCAATTCAGGTTCAGAAGTTCGGCGGGCCCGAGGTGTTGGTTTACAACGAGGTTCAGGTACCAGCGGCGGGTCCCGGCCAGATCAAGCTGAAGCAGACGGCGATCGGCATCAACTACATCGATGTTTACCATCGGACCGGCCTTTATCCGCAGCCGTCGTTCCCGTTCACGCCGGGCAGCGAAGGCGCGGGCCAGGTGATCGAAGTGGGCGCGGGCGTGAACGATCTGAAGGTCGGCGACCGGGTGGCGTATGCGGGCAACATCGGCGGCTATGCGTCGGAACGGCTGATGCCGGCCGATCGGGTCGTGAAGATCCCCGAGGGCGTGACCGATCAGACGGCTGCGGCGATGATGCTGCAGGGCATGACGGCGCGCTATCTGCTGCGCAAGACGTACAAGGTCGACAAGGACACGACGTTGCTGTGGCATGCAGCGGCGGGCGGCGTGGGACTGATCGCGGTGCAGTGGGCGAAGAAGCTCGGCGCGACGATCATCGCGACGGCGGGCGGCGCCGAGAAGTGTGCGCTGGCGAAGGCTGCGGGTGCGACGCACGTGATCGACTACAAGGCGGAGAAATTCGTCGATCGTGTCAAGGAAGTGACCGGCGGCAAGATGTGCGACGTGGTGTACGACGGCATCGGCAAGGACACGTTCCCGGCGTCGCTCGACTGCCTGAAACCGCTCGGGTTGTTCGTGACGTTCGGCAATGCGTCGGGGCCGATCGAGGCGTTCAACGCCGGGATCTTGTCGGCGAAGGGATCGCTGTACATGACGCGCCCGACGATGGGCACGTACACGGCGACACGCGAGATGCTGACGGAAACCGCCAACGATCTGTTTGACGTGGTGAAGAGCGGCGCAGTGAAGATCAGCGTCACCGGCACATATGCGTTGAAAGATGCGGCGCAGGCGCATCGCGATCTCGAAGGGCGCAAGACGACGGGCTCGATCATTCTGGTGCCTTGAGCACCGCTGGGGACAGTCACCTGAACGCGCAACCGACAGAGCGTTGTGACTAGCACCACGTCACGCCGTTCAGGTGGGTGTCCCCAACCGTACCGTGAGGGATGGTTCCTGATGCTTCCTGTGCTTCCTCAACTGCTGCTCGACGACATCTCCCGATCCGACGAGGACCCCTTTGCTGCGCTCAACGGGATGCTCAATGCGTACAATACCGAGCATGCCGGCGCGCCCAATCACGCACCGTTGTGGCTGTTTGCACGCGATGCCGACGGCAAGGTGCAAGCCGGTCTAAGAGGGCAGACCTATTGGTCGTGGTGCGCGATCGACGTGTTGGCCGTCGCGATCCCTTACCGCCGCCAGGGTATTGGATCACGCTTACTGTCCAAGGCTGAAGACATCGCGCGGGAGCGTGGTTGCATCGGAATTCGCCTCGATACCACGACCTTTCAAGCACCCGAGTTTTACCGTCGTCACGGGTTCTTAGAATTCGGACGCGTCGAGAATTATCCGCCTGGCCACGCGCGCATCTGGTTCGCGAAACGATTTTGACCCTGACTGGATGTCAACGAGCCCTTGCTCATTGGACATTGCGGCGGCTTGGGCCTATCACCGGCTGGTTGCTGTTTTGCTCGTGAAATCGATGTCCATGCCGCCGTTTGAACTTCCCGATCGCGCGCTTCAACCGCGCACGCTCGCCCTGGTGACCATGGCGGGATTGCCCGACTATGCGCTGCTGGACAGCGGGCACGGGCGCAAGCTGGAGCGGTATGGCGGCTATGTGTTCGACCGGCCCGAACCGCAGGCGATGTGGAAACAGCATCTGGTGCCGGGGGCGTGGCTGCGGGCGGATGCGACCTTCAAAGATGGCGGCAAGGGTGGTGCCGACGACGACGGGGAAGCCGGCAGGTGGAAGTACACCAAGCCGTTGCCGGCGGCATGGCCTCTGGATGTGCTGGGCGTAACGATGCAATGCCGGTTGATGAATTTCCGGCATCTCGGGCTATTTCCGGAGCAGGTGCCGCATTGGGAGTGGATGCTCGAGCGCATCAAGGCGGTGCGGGGCGAGCAACCGCGCGTGTTGAATTTATTTGCCTATACGGGTGCGGCATCGCTGATCGCGGCGCGGGCCGGCGCCGACGTCACGCACGTCGATGCATCGAAGAAGGCGATTGGCTGGGCGAAGGAAAATCAGGCGGCGTCGAAGCTGACGGAAGCGACGGTGCGATGGATCCTCGAAGATGCCCGCAAGTTCGTGGCGCGGCAGGTGCGGCGGGGCAAAACCTATCATGTGATCCTGATCGACCCGCCGAAGTTCGGGCGCGGGCCGGAGGGCGAGGTGTGGGACTTCTTCACGCACATGCCCCAGATGCTGCGCGAGTGCGAAAAGCTGCTGGCACCGCAGTGCGGGGCTGTTATCGTGACGTCGTATGCCATTCGCGCTTCCGCGCTGGCCATCGACGGATTGGTGCGGGAGTGCCTGCAGGGCCGGGGCGGCGGTTTCGACACAGGAGAATTGGCGCTGGTCGAGACGGGGGCGCAGCGGTTGTTGCCGACGTCGTTGTTCACGCGGTGGAGCGCGACGTGAGGGTTTCCGATACTTGTGGGCTTGGCGGTCCGGTGTCTGCGAAGCAAAATTTTGCAGAGGGCAAAATTCTGCATCGCGCACGGGATGACAGTGAAAATTGTATCGCTGACGACGGCGGTTGGGAACAGACCCAAAGTCTCGTTGTCATCCCGTGCGCGATGCAGCGCGTAGCGTCAGCGGAGTGCTGCTTTGCAGACACGGGACCGCCACGCGCGAGAAGATGGAGATGGAATACGGGTCCATTCCATGACCGCTAAGGGCACCGACGCTCCACAGACGATCACGTCGCTGACCAACGAGCGGGTGAAGTTCATCCGTAGCCTCGAAATGCGCAAGGTGCGCAAGGAGAGCGGGCTGTTCGTGGCGGAAGGCGTTTCGATCCTGATGACGGCTGCGGAGCACGGGCTGCATCCGCAGACGCTGGTCGTGCATGCGGGCAGCGCTGCGACGGGCGCGGCGCGGGACCTTGTGATGGCCGCGCTGAAGCGCGGTGCCGATGTGCTCGAAGTCTCGACGGCGGTGCTTGAAAAGCTCTCGGCCAAAGACAATCCGCAGACCATGCTCGGCGTTTTCGAGCAGCGCTGGGCCGAGCCGCCGTCCGTGTCGGATATCGTTGCCGATGCGACGTGGCTGGCACTGGAAGAAGTGCGCGATCCCGGCAATCTCGGCACGATCATTCGTACGGCGGATGCGGTGGGTGTGACGGGGATCGTGCTGGTCGGGACGTGCTGCGATGCGTGGAGCCGGGAGTGCGTGCGCGCGACGATGGGTTCGATTTTCGCGGTGCCGCTGGTGCGCATGGCGCATGATGCGTTCGCGGGGCTGATGGCTGCATGGCCGGGGGATAGCGTGGGAACGCACTTGGCCGGAACCGATGACTTTCGAGGCGTCGACTACCGGATGCCGACGCTGCTGGTGATGGGCGGGGAGGGTCCCGGTCTGTCGCCAGCGACAGCGAAGGCGTGCAGCCGGCTGGTCAAGATTCCGATGGCGGGGCGTCTCGACAGCCTCAATCTGGCGGTTGCCACAGCCTTGACGCTGTATCAGATCCGCGGGCCGCTCCTGCGCCTGTGACGCAGCATCGCGAGCCGCCGGTCCATTCCAAATCCGGGACGGTCGATCAGCAATCCTTAACCTTTTGCTGGCACAACTCGGGCTCGTAAATAAACCTCGTCCCGCCGCTGAATGTGTTCGGCGCACGGTCTGTGCAGGATTCTGTCATGAGCATCTTGGCCCTCGAGGAGCTACAGACCCGGAGCCGCTTCATTCATGCGGCCGCACTCGAGCGGCACGTCTATGCCGTGGAGGGCGCCGAGGGGCTGGCCCACGTGCCGTCGCCCCGCGTCAAGGGCCGCAACGTGGAGCTTTTGTGGACCGATCCGGCAGAGGCGGCGCGATGGGCCGATGCACTGGTGGCAGACCCCCGCGTGGTTTCGATCCCTATCGAAATGCTGCTCGCGCGGCACCTGCCCAAGCTCACCCAAGAGGGGCGCGTCGTCGGCACGAACTGGTCGACTGCGCCCGCCGAACCGGAGATGACGGCGCAGGATCTCGATACCCAATTGCGCCGTAAGCTGGTCGACAATCTGGTCGAGCAAGCGACGAAAACGCGGCAGGTCTGGGTTTTGAAAGGGGGCGAGACGCACGCTACCATCATCACGCGGCACCCCGCAGGCGGGGAAGCGTTGCCGGTGTTCGCCGATCGGGCCAGCGCCGAGCGCGCGATGGACGGCGTGTGGGCGCAAACCGCGCCGGTGCGCGTGCCGATCGCAGATTTTCTGCAGAAGACGATCGTGTGGTGCGTCGAGACCCGGCGGCGCATTGCGCCCGCGTATATGGCCGGTCCTGGGCTGATCGAACTGCACGCCTGGGAGGCCAAAGCCTTGCTCGCCGGCCATTCGCCAGCGCGGCGGGTGGCGTAAGCCGGGGCACCCTTGCCGAAGCGAGTTCGGAGCCCCAAATATAGCGCTGAGCGAGAGGCGAGTGCGCTTTATCGTTGGCCTTATGGCCTCTAATCAGTTATCAAGATGCGATCGAGCACTGGAGATTGGCATGACCCGCCCCGGAACCGTGATTGTTCTCTGAAATCAGCTTTTTCGCTTGCGCTTGGGGTGCCTAGACCCGCTGCGACTGTTTTTATCGAGCGCGTCAGACAAACCTTTTCGACGTCAACGCCAAGCGAATAGCGGTGGCGAGCCCCTCGCCCTGTATCGCGCCTTCGCGAACCTCCCGCGCCAAACCATCGATCGTCGCAGAAGCTCCATCAATCGAAATCGAGCCGAAGCTCGGTTTGTCCACCGATCTCGTCCACTCGTCGATCCACTCGAGGCGCTCGTAGAATTCTATGATCGAACGCACCAACGGTTCGGGCAATTCGGCCAGCGCCGCGACATTCGCCTTGTACACGGTGTCGATGTAGGAGTGAATGATGTGCGGCCGATATTGCACCGACGTTGCCGATGACGCGGGAGGCGGTGTGCCGGCAGGGCCGAATTCGATGAACTGGCGAATCTGGTGAGACGATGGGAAGTTATCGCCTGCGCTGGCAAGCGATTCCGTGTTCAGGTCTATTTCGACAGCGAGCGCAGTGAGATATTTTCGCGTCGCGGAGCGGAGAGAGCGCATCTTCTGCCATTCGGTCCAGGCATAGGTCGCGAAGAACGCCAACACTGAAAGTGGGGTCGCTGCATCCTTCGTGAAATTCTTGAAGTCAGACCACCAATCCACGACGTTCCCCCCGATCCCCGTACGACCCTGTATTCGTTCGTACGGGGGACATGCCGCAGCCGCAAACGTCAGACGACGTTTTTGGTTAACCTCGCAATCCCTACGCAAAGACCGCCGAAGGTAGTCTTGCCTCCAATGGGACCCATGCTATCCAGCGCTCAACAAAGTTTGAGCGTTCGCGAGCCGAGGGTCCGCCATGAAAGACATCATCAACGAACTCGAGCGGCGTCGCTCGGTGGCGCGGCTTGGGGGTGGGCAGCAGCGGATCGATGCGCAGCACAAACGGGGCAAGCTGACGGCGCGCGAGCGCATCGATCTGTTGATGGATCAAAATTCGTTCGAAGAATTCGACATGTACGTCGAGCACCGGTCGACCGACTTCGGGATGGAAAAGACGAAATTTCCGGGCGACGGCGTGGTGACGGGCTGGGGCACGATCAACGGTCGCGTCGTGTATGTGTTCGCCAAGGACTTCACGGTGTTCGGAGGGTCGCTGTCGGAAGCGCACGCGAAAAAGATCACGAAAATCCAAGACATGGCGTTGCAGAACCGTGCGCCGATCGTCGGTCTGTTCGACGCGGGCGGGGCGCGAATCCAGGAAGGCGTCGCGGCGTTGGGCGGATATGGCGACGTGTTCCTGCGCAACGTGCTCTCGTCAGGCGTCATCCCGCAGATCAGCGTCATCATGGGACCGTGCGCGGGCGGAGACGTGTATTCGCCGGCTATGACCGACTTCATCTTCATGGTGCGCGACACCAGCTATATGTTCGTGACCGGGCCAGACGTCGTCAAGACGGTGACGAACGAAACAGTGACGGCCGAAGATCTCGGAGGGGCGAAAGTCCACACCACGAAGACGTCGATTGCCGACCGCGCGTACGAGAACGACGTGGAAGCGCTGCTGCAGATGCGGCGCTTGATGGATTTCCTGCCGGAGCACAATCGCGCGGGCGTGCCGGTGTTGCCGACACGGGACAGCCCGGACAGGCTGGAGATGTCGCTGGACACGCTCATTCCCGACAATCCGAACAAGCCATACGACATCAAGGAACTGATCACGAAGGTGGTCGACGAAGCGGATTTCTTCGAGATCCAGGATGCGTTCGCGAAAAACATCGTGACGGGTTTTGCGCGCATGGAGGGCAAGACGGTGGGCATCGTTGCCAACCAGCCGATGGTGCTGGCTGGTGTGCTGGACAGCGATGCGTCGCGGAAAGCGGCGCGGTTCGTGCGGTTCTGCGATTGCTTCGAGATTCCGATCATCACATTCGTCGACGTGCCGGGCTTTCTGCCGGGGACGGCGCAGGAATACGGTGGGCTGATCAAGCATGGCGCAAAGCTGCTGTTCGCGTATGCCGAAGCGACAGTGCCGAAGCTGACGGTGATCACGCGCAAAGCCTATGGTGGCGCGTATGACGTGATGAGTTCGAAGCACATTCGTGGCGACGTGAACTATGCCTGGCCGACTGCTGAGATCGCGGTGATGGGCGCGAAGGGTGCGGCCGAGATCATCTATCGATCGGAGTTGTCAGACCCGGAGAAAATCGCGGGGCGCATCGAGGACTACAAGGCGCGGTTCGCCAATCCGTTCGTGGCGGCCGAACGCGGTTACATCGACGAGGTGATCACGCCGCACGCGACGCGCCGAAGGCTGTGCCGCGCACTTAATATGCTGGCGAACAAGAAGGCAGAAAATCCGTGGAAGAAGCACGATAATATACCTCTTTAGTGGCGCTTCGGATGCCCACAAGCATCCGCGCTATGGGCCTCACGCGCTGGTCGCGCTCCGGCCGGGGCGGCGCTTGGCCGACGCCGGTCGGCTACGTGCAGCCAAGCTGCAGGTGGCGGGCGAGGAGCGGCGGCGCTTCGGATGCCCACAAGCATCCGCGCGGCGGTCGCGGATGCGACAGAGTATGTGTCGCGCTCCGGCCGGGGCGCTTTCTAAGTGTGCTTCAGATGCCGACAAAGCATCCGCGCTTGCGCCGACGCCGGTCGGCTACGTGCAGCCAAGCTGCAGGTGGGCGGGCGAGGAGCAGCGACGCCTGAGCCGAATGCTTATCCAACTGCCTGGCTTGGCGAGCACAAGCACACGCACCGGGCCGTCGACGACGCGCGTGGATATGCAAGTCTGCTTGCGCATCTGATGCAATTGGCGGGGCGGTGATCGCTGCAATGTGATTTTGGTGTGAGCGTGGGGGCGGGCATAACTCGGCGTAGGCTGAGGGATGGGCGCGGGACCGAAAGGTATGGCTTCGAGCGAAATTAGCCGAGATGAGTTCGCGCCGACGACGGTGGGATGGCAACCGTCGGCGTTTGGTGTCGTGTGCGCGGCGGCTCTGGGCTGTTTGTTGCTGGTGATGCTGGCGGGTTGGCATGGCGCTTCGTGGCGTGGGCCGGCGCTGGCGTTCGTGGGCGTTTGTCTGGGCTTTGTGCTGTTTCAATCGACGTTCGGGTTTGCGGGTAGTTTTCGGGCGGCACTGGAGCGGGGGGAGTTTTCCGGCTTTCGTTCGCAGGCGGTGGCGCTAGCTGTGGCGAGCGTGGTGTTCTTTCCAATGCTGGCGGCTGGGCGGGTGTTTGGGCAAGACGTGTACGGGTTTGCTGCACCCATCGGTGTTTCTTTTATCGTCGGCGCGATCCTGTTCGGCATGGGGATGCAGTTGGGCGGCGGGTGTGCCTCGGGCACATTGTTCGCGCTCGGCGGCGGCAACTTGCGCTTGGCCGTCACGCTGGCGTTTTTCGTGGTGGGCTCGGCGTTGGGCGCGGCCCATCTCGATTTCTGGTGGTCGCTGCCGAAGGTGCCGGCGGTGACGTCGCAGGATGTGTTCGGCTGGCCGCTGGCGCTGGCGCTGCATTTGGCGATATTCGGAGCAATCATCTGGGTGGTGCCGCGTGGCGTCGTTACGCTGCCGCCTACAAGCTTGCGCGCGTTGGCGACGCATCCGTGGCCGCTGGCGTGGGGCGCAATCGCGCTTGCCGGGTTGAATGCGGCGACGCTGGTGCTGGCCGGTCGCCCGTGGGGCGAGACGTCCGGATTTACGCTGTGGGGCTCGAAAGTGGCTGTGCTGCTGGGAGTGGACGCGGGAGCGTGGCCCTACTGGCGAGGCAATCCGGCGCCGCTGTAGCAAAGCCTGTTCGCCGACATCACGACGGTGATGGATTTCGGCATCATTCTCGGGGCGCTGCTGGCGTCGGGGTTGTCGGCGCGGTTTGCAGTGAGGCCGGTGGGGGACCGAAGCGCGTGGATCGGTGCGAGCGTCGGCGGCCTGATGATGGGATATGGCGCGCGCCTGTCGGACGGCTGCAATATCGGCGCGTATTTTTCGGCGTTGGCGTCGGGCAGCGTGTCGGGCTGGGTGTGGGTGGCGGCGGCGTTCGCTGGTAGTGCACTCGGGTTGCGGTTGGGCGGTGCTTTGGCGACGGTGAGCAGATCTTCAACGACGGGAATAGGAGACGGACGATGGCGATGATGATGAGAACAATAGGCCTGGTGGCGTTGGGAATGTGGGCACTGACGGCGACCGCCGTAGCGGGGCAGATTCCGGCTGCGAAGGGGTGGCGGGTGATCGACACGAAGTTGCCGTTTGCGACGTTGGTGACGAAACTTGATGCGGCGGTGACAGCAAACAAGATGGGTGTGGTCAATGTGGCCAGCGCATCCGAGGGAGCAAAGGCGCAAGGGGTGACGATCCCGGGGAATCGGGTGGTTGGTGTGTTTCGCAACGATTTTGCGCGCCGGATGCTGCAGGCAAGTATCGCGGCCGGCCTGGAGGCGCCGATCAGGTTCTATCTGGTCGAGAATGCCGATGGCGGATCGACGTTGGCCTACAAGTCGCCGACGACGGTGTTTGCGCCGTATGTGACGAAGAAATCGGCAGACTTGAAGGCGATAGCGAAAGAGCTCGATGCCATTTTCGCCAAGATCGCGGCGGATGCGACGACTGGGTCGTAACGGTGCAGATCGTCATATGTTTTCGACCTATCTCGAACGGTGGCGGCTCGATCCCGACGGCGCGTCGATGGAGACGCCACACAGCTGGCTGTTGCCCGTGCGGCAACTGGATTCGCCGGCGATGCTGAAAGTGCGGAAGCCTGCAAGCGACGAGACCGCGACTTCTTTGATGCTTGCCTATTATGCGGGAGATGGGGCGGTCAGGCTGTTGGCGTGCAGCGGCGACGCGGTGCTGATGGAGCGGGTGTGCGGTACGCGTTCGCTGGTCGTCATGGCCACCGATGGCGCGGACGATGCGGCGGCGGGCATCCTGGCTGACGTGGTGGCGCGTTTGCACCAGCAGCGCGAGGTGGAGGTGCCGCAGGGCTTGTTGCCGTTGCAGGGTTATTTCCAGTCGTTGTTTCAGCGGCGCAATGAAACGCCGGTGCTGGCGGCTGCGGCTGATGTGGCCGATGCGTTGCTCGATCATCCGCGCGACGAGGGTGTGTTGCATGGAGACTTGCACCACGACAACGTGGTGTTCGACGCTGTGCGAGGGTGGCTGGCGATCGATCCGAAAGGGCTGTGGGGCGAGTGTGCCTACGACGTGGCCAATCTGTTGCGCAATCCGCAGTATCACGCAGCCGTTGTGCACGATTCCGATCGTATGCGGTGACATGCACGTCTCTACGCCGCGCGGCTCGATCTCGATGCCGAACGCATCCTGCAGTTCGCGGCGGCACATGCGGGGCTGTCGGCGGCGTGGTGCCTGGAGGACGGGTTGGATCCGGCGTTCAGCGCGAAGGCCGCCGAGGTCGCATTGGGCTTGTTCTGCCTCTGAAGCGAGCAACAACGTGCTTGCCGCGCGGGATAAAAGGGTGTGCAGTGCGGTATGTCCTTCTGGGATGGCGGTGTTGCAGCATGAGCGGGCCGGTAATTTTGCGTTGTGTTGCGCTGGTCTTGGCGCTGCTGTGGATCGGCGCGTTGCCGGCTCGGGCCGAGGTCGTGGTCGATCTCAAGCTGGTGCTGGCAGTCGATATTTCGATGTCGATGGATCCGGACGAGCAGAAGCTGCAACGCGAAGGCTATGTCGGCGCGTTTCGCGATCCGAACATCATCCGGGCCATTCGTGGTGGGCAGCGCGGGCGCATCGCGGTGACGTATTTCGAGTGGGCCGGGCCGCAGGTGCAGACCGTGTTGATGCCTTGGCAGGTGATCGACAGCGAAGCGAGCGCATCGGCGTTTGCGGATGCGCTGCTGAGCCAACCCTATACTCGGCGTGCGCGGACATCGATTTCGAGTGCGCTGATGTTTGCGCGCAACCTGTTCGCCGAAACCCAAATTCGCGCGCCGCGCAACGTGATCGACGTTTCGGGCGACGGGGTCAACAACTCCGGGCCGCTGATGGCAGTGACGCGGCAACTCATCCTGAACGAGGGTTTCGTGATCAACGGATTGCCGATCATGGTGCGGCCGACGACGCAGTGGACGATGTGGGACGCGCCGGATCTCGATTTGTATTACGGCAAGTGCGTAGTGGGCGGGCCGGGGTCGTTCTCGATTCCGATCACGACGCTGGACGGGTTTACGACCGCGACACGGCAAAAACTGTTGCTGGAGATCGCGGCGGCGCCGGGACCGCGGCTGATCCGTGTGCAGGAGCGTCGTGGGGCGCAATCGGAAGGCAATGCGCCGGCGGGACTAGATGGGCAGGGCTACGTTTGCGGCATGGTGGAGCGTAATATCGAGCGGCGGCAGTGGGATAACTAGGGTGGACGGCGCTGGGAGCGTGGTGGGGACAGCGCGGTGGGGACAGGCACCTGAACGGCCGGCCGGGTTTGTGATCATCAGTGGCTGTTGGAGCTGCCGTTCGGGTGCCTGTCTCCATCACGGCAAAAATCCTTTTTTGAGGTCCATGGTTTGTTTGAGGCGTTCGCGGCCTTTGGGATCGGTTACGGTGAGGGTCCAGGTGACGTTGGTGCCATCGTCGTAGGAGGTGGTGGAGCGGATGCGCGCCGACAGGGTTTCGCCGCGGGCGATGTCGAAGGGTTCGGCGGTGGGCAGATAGAGCTGTTCCCAATGGGTGCGGGGATCTTCGGGGCCGGTGCCGAGGGTGATGCCATCGACGAGATCGGCGGACCACCAGATGGCGAGGCCGGTGATGTGGGTCTTGGCTTTCGGCTCCCACGAGGCTTGGCCGATGCGGGTGGTTTTGGTGGGCTTGTCGAGATCGACTGCATCCCACTGTTGGGTAGGGCGACCGCCGTCGAGAAGATCGGACGGCAGCAGCCAGCGCACGTAGATATTGTTCAAGCCCATTTCCTTGGCGGCGTCGAAGTTGAGGCCGAAGCCCACGTCGTCCCAGGCGGCGAGATGCTTGTGGAGTGCGGGGCTGATCACGGGACAGACGTACTGACGGATCTTGCCGGGGATAAGCACGCCGCCGGGTTCGAGATAGCGGTCGCGAGCGTCGCCGAGCGTTTCGATCAGGTTTTCCTCGAAGGCGTAGTTGCCGAGGGTTTCGGAGACGGCGATGTCGAAGCGCTCGGGCGGGTCGAGTTCGGTCGAGTGGGCGGGGACGACTTCGATGTTGCGGAAGCCGTTGGCTTTCATGAGGCGCTTGGCGAGTGAGGCGATCTCGGCGGTTTCGATCAGCACGACTCGCTTGGCACCGAGTTTGGCAGCCATGAAGCCTAAGAAACCAGTGCCGCAGCCGATGTCGACGACCTTGGATTTGCCCGGCAC
>JANLYD010000330.1:0-8890 GCA_031365465.1 Hyphomicrobiaceae bacterium | reverse complement strand
CCAGGTTGTCGAAGCGGCAACCTTGTTGGCCGCACTCTACACTTCGGCGCGGCTGTTTGCGAATGTGTTCCAACTGTCGTTCGACTTGGCGTCAAAATCCAGAACGGGGACTCGCGATACAAAGCGTTACCATTCAACAACAACGCCATGCCGTCGCTGCTGCGCATCCAGCGACGAGTGCCGATACAAAAAGCGCAGTCGGCGCGGCTCTGGAGGCGAACCTGGATCCGGTTGAGTTCTGGCGCTTGCGGGAGTTGCAATTGGCTCTGGGTGCACTCTCGGATGGGGTAGCCCTCGAACTCGTCATGGAACCGGCGGAACTGTCCGAGTTCCTGGCCGGACTGCGGATCGCTTGGCCGGCAGGCGAACCCGGGCCGACAGCAATCGCCAAGGTAGAGCCGGTGCGCTGTTGGCGGTCGCGGATCCTAAGGAAAATAGCCACGAAGAACAGGATAACGGCTCGGCAATCTGCCGACAGCGGCAGCGGAACAATCAAGTGAGGCAACGACAAACATCACCGGCAACGTTCGCGAGTGAGGCAATACGTGCGCTCATCCTGCATCCAGCGTAAGCCGACCGCTCAAGCCCGGCGCGGAAACTCAGGGCCGCAGTCGCGCCGATGTTGAGGCTCGCCTCGATCTGGCGATTAGATATCACTGGTCGCAATGGACCGCATTGGGCAGGCTATCCGGCACGACCATCATTTTGGGAGGTCATTGCCGCGTCGGCAACGCGACGTCAATGCGATCAAGACTAGCAGAGGTGAGTAAGGGGCTGAGTGAGGGGCTGGCGGTTGAGTACGGTAAATGGATCGTCACTTCTCGGTCGCTTCTAGGGAGACACCGGTCGGTTACCCGATGCGCATTGCTCAATTCGCCAAGCGGTTGTGAAACGCCGTGAACAAACGTCTTCACGCGCCATCCGAGGCGGCTCAGTGAGGGGTTGGTGAGGGGTTGGACTTTTTCGAAGGGTTCGCCGAGTGGCCTAAGTCCTTGCGAACAATGGTGCCCGGGGCCAGAATTGAACTGGCGACACTGCGATTTTCAATCGCATGCTCTACCAACTGAGCTACCCGGGCAGTTCGCGGAACGAATGGGAACAAGCTGTAACCCGGCGCTGCGAAGCGAGGGCGTTAGGAGGTCGATTGGCGGCTGTCCAGCGGCGAGTGAAGGCATCGTGGAGCCCACCACAACTCCAACCCCAGCCACGCTTTTCCGCGCGTCGCCTCGCCGCCTGCCGTCCGCTCGCGTGAATGATTTGCGTTCCGCCCCATCGCCAGCAGCTATCCTCACAGCCGAATGTGTCGCGGCAACCTGATCGTGCCGGAGCGCCGCCCGTCGCACGCCATTGGTCTGTGCCCCGCAGCGCAGATTGCGCTGCGTTGACAAGGGGGGAGGCGCTGCTTATCTCTGCAGCGCCCTGGCGCGTGAGCCGGCGGTGCTCGTGCCGGTTCGCTGAAACGGCGTAGTCTGGAAACCGGCTTGGCTTTTGCCCCGCCGGCAACCGAGCTATGCCGGCTGATCGGCTGACGCCGCATTCAGCCATTAAATTCAAGCCTGTCGTGCCCAATAGACTGCCGCGTCCAATATTCGCCGTGTCATGAGACATCGATGTCAAACGACGCGACGCAGTTTGGTCGGTTCGCCGGCAGTGCCCTAGGTTGACACCGGTTCATGTGGAGCCGGTCAAGGATCTCGCCACCCATGCTGTCTATCAACACCATTGCGGCCAAAATCTTCGGCACTTCCAATGATCGCAAGATCAAGGGCTATCGGCCCATCGTTGACGCGGTCAATGCGCTGGAGGACGAGACCAAGGCACTGACCGACGACGCCTTGCGCGCCCGCACTCAGGAAATGAAGCAGCGGTTCATCGACGGCGCCACGCTCAAGGATCTGCTGCCGGAAGCGTTCGCCACCGTGCGCGAAGCGGCGCGGCGGACGCTCGGCCAACGCCACTTCGACGTGCAGTTGATGGGTGGCATGGTGCTCGACGGCGGCGACATCGCCGAAATGAAAACCGGCGAGGGTAAAACGCTCGTCGCAACGCTCGCGGTCTATCTCAATGCGCTGACGGGCAAGGGCGTGCACGTCATCACGGTCAACGACTATCTCGCCAAACGCGATGCCGATTGGATGGGCCAAGTCTACACCTTCCTCGGGCTCACCGTCGGCTGCATCGTGCACGGGCTCGACGATGATCAGCGGCGCGAGGCTTACGCCTGCGACGTCACCTACGGCACCAACAACGAATACGGTTTCGACTATCTGCGCGACAACATGAAGATGCGCACATCCGACATGGTGCAGCGCGGCCATGCTTTCGCGATCGTCGACGAAGTCGATTCGATCCTCGTCGACGAAGCGCGGACGCCGTTGATCATCTCCGGCCCGGTCGAAGATCGTGCCGAACTCTATATGTCGGTCGACGCGCTGATGCCGATGTTGGCCGCCGAAGACTTCGACCTCGATGAAAAGCAGCGCCAGGTCGCCCTCACCGAGGTCGGCAACGAGCACATCGAAGAGTTGCTGCGCGCTCAGGATATGCTGAAAGGCGAAAGCCTCTACGACATCGAAAACGTGTCGGTTGTCCATCACATCAATCAGGCGCTCAAAGCGCATAAAATGTTCCAGCGCGACAAGGATTACATCGTCAAGGACGGGCAAGTCGTCATCATCGACGAGTTCACCGGCCGCATGATGCAGGGCCGCCGTTATTCTGAAGGTTTGCATCAGGCGTTGGAAGCCAAGGAGCAGGTCGAAATCCAGCCTGAGAACCAGACGCTGGCGTCGATCACCTTTCAGAATTATTTCCGCCTCTACGACAAGCTCGCAGGCATGACCGGCACGGCGTCGACCGAAGCCAACGAGTTCATGGATATCTATGGTCTCGACGTCGTGGAAGTGCCGACCAACATCGGCATATCCCGCATCGACGAACACGACGAAGTGTATCGTACGTTTAAAGAGAAATCGCGCGCCATCGTCGCCGAAATCGCCGACTGCCACCGTCGCGGACAGCCCGTGCTCGTCGGCACCACGTCGATCGAAAAAAGCGAAATGCTGTCGGCGCTGTTGAAGGACCGCGCGTTCATGCGCGATCTCGTGCAATACATCCGCAACTTTGCCGGCATCGCCGAAGGTACGACGGCTGAACAACTGGAGCCGGTCAAAGTCGAATCGAAGGGCCTCAAAGGCCTGATCGGGATGGGCGGCAGCGACGCGCCGGGCGCGAATGTCGATCAGGATATGCGGACGCAGTTGGCCGGCGTGGTCGAGCATCTCGATAACCTGATCGCGGGCAAGAACAAGGACGAGTTGATTCCCCACCACGTCCTGAACGCTCGTTTCCACGAGCAGGAAGCCACCATCATCGCGCAAGCCGGCGTGCCCGGCGGCGTCACCATCGCAACCAACATGGCCGGTCGCGGCACCGATATTCAGCTCGGCGGCAACGTCGACTTCCGCCTCAAGGCTTGGTTGGCCGAGAAGGAGCTGATGCAGGTGCATCCCTCCGAGGACGAGATCGAGACGCAGCGCGAAGCGATCGCTGCCGACGTGGCGGAAAAAAAGCGCGTCGCCCTTGAAGCCGGCGGCCTCTACGTCATCGGCACCGAACGCCACGAAAGCCGCCGCATCGACAACCAGTTGCGCGGCCGTTCGGGACGCCAGGGCGATCCTGGCCGCTCGAAGTTCTATCTCAGCCTCGACGACGATCTGATGCGCCTCTTCGGCTCCGAGCGCATGGACAAAATGCTCCAGACGCTCGGCCTGCAGGACGGCGAGGCGATCACCCATCCCTGGATCAACAAGGCACTCGAGAAGGCCCAGCAGAAGGTCGAAAATCGCAACTTCGACAGCCGCAAGTACGTGCTGAAATACGACGACGTCATGAACGATCAGCGCAAAGCGATTTTCGACCGCCGCCTGGAATTGATGGGCTCGGAGGATGTCTCGGACGAAGTGATCGCCTATCGGCATCAGTTGGTGCACGAGATGGTGTCGGCCAGCATTCCTGAAAATGCCTATGCCGAGCAGTGGAAAACCGAGGATCTGAAAACTGAAGTCAACCGCCTGTTCGATCTTGATCTGCCGATCGACGCGTGGGCCAAAGAAGAAGGCATCGCCGACGAAGCCATCCGTGAGCGCATCCTCCACGCCACCGACGAAAAAGCGCTGATCAAGGCCGAAGAAGTCGGTCCTGAAAATATGCGGCAGGTCGAGAAAATGGTCCTCCTGCAAACGCTCGATCACCTCTGGCGCGAGCATCTGGTCACGCTCGAACATCTGCGTCAGGTCATCGGGTTCCGCGCCTACGGGCAGCGCGATCCCGTCAACGAGTACAAAAGCGAAAGCTTCCATCTGTTCGAGGCGATGCTGGCGAAGCTGCGCGAGGCGACGGTCGGGCAGCTCATGCACATCCAGTTGGCCCCCGACGAACATGTGCCCTCGATCGACGATCTCGAACCGCCGCCCATGTACGGCCACCACATCGATCCCGTCACTGGCCTTGACGAATTCGAGCAGGCCAACCGTGCGTTGGCCGCTGAAGGTCGCGCGCCCGTGCAGTTGCTGGAGCGCCGAGCGCCGGCCGTCGTCCGCCAAGCCGACGAGTCCATCGATCCGAAAAATCCTGAAACCTGGGGCCGCGTGGCGCGCAATCAATCGTGTCCGTGTGGTTCGGGAAAAAAATACAAGCATTGTCACGGCAAGCATGCCTAGCGCCTGCGCGCTTTCGCATTCGCGGCACTTTTTGCCGACGCCGACGTTAACGGGTTCCCATCTCAGGTATAAATCATTGGAGAGATCCTATGGCCGCTCATACCATCAAGCCCCTCGTGACCGCCGTCGCTCATTCCACCGGTGGCCGCAACGGCCACTCCGAAACGACCGATAAATCGGTCAGCGTGAACCTGTCGGTGCGCAAGGAAATGGGCGGTCCCGGGCTACCCAACACCACCACGCCGGAGCACCTGTTTGCCGCAGGGTACGCCGCTTGCTTCGGTGGCGCCTTGGATTTCGTCGCCAAGCAACACAAGAAAGACGCGTCCGGCGCCGTGGTGACGTGCGAGACCGCCGTCGGCCCGCGCGAAGGCGGCGGCTTCGGCATCGCCGTCAAAATGCACGTCAAATGTCCGAACTTGTCGAAATCCGAAGCCGAAGCGCTGGTCAAGGAAACGCACGACAAGGTCTGCCCCTACAGTCACGCGACGCGCGGTAACATCGACCTGACGCTCGAGGTCGAAGGGCAATAGTCTTCGCGCCTGTCGATCGCTTGCCACGACTGCGGTCGCGTGGCATCTCACGGGCATGATTGGCGTCTTCGATTCTGGCCACGGCGGATTGACGGTGTTCCGGGCGCTCGTCGAGCGGTTTCCGGCGATCGATTTTATTTATCTCGGCGACCACGCCAACGTCCCCTATGGCAATCGTCCCTCGTCAGAGGTCGTCGATCTCACGCGCGCCAGCGTCGAGACGCTGTTTAAGCGCGGCGCAAAACTGGTGCTGCTCGGCTGCAATACGGCGACGTGCGTCGCGGCCCGCACCCTCCAACAGGACTGGTTGCCGCAATCGGAATGGACCGGCCATAACGTGCTCGGCATCGTCGCGCCGACGGTGGAAGCAGCCACGCAAACGCCGTGGGCCGTCGCCACGCCGCAATATCCTCAGAAATACAATACCGATGTGATCGCCGTGTTCGGCACGATGCGAACCATCAGTTCGTTCGTCTACCCCGAGGAAATCCGCAAGCGCTGTCCCCGCGCCACCGTCGTGCAGCAGGTCTGCGCCGATCTCGTGGCGGCGATCGAGGGCGCGCGTCCGGAATCAGAGGTCGAGGCGCTGGTCAAACTCGGCGTCGACGGGTTGATGGCGCAGACCGGAGGCCAGCCGCCGCATCGGGCCATCCTCGGCTGCACACATTTTCCGCTGGTCGAGCACCTGTTTCGCCGTCATTTGCCCTCGTTCACACGCCTGCTGTCGCAGCCGGAAGTCGTCGCCGACAGCTTCGAAGACTACCTCGTGCGGCGGCCGCAGTATGCCGGATCGGGCGCGCGCACAGGCGGCCCCCGCGTGCTGACCACCGGCAACCCACGCGACGTCACCACCACCAGCCGCATGTTCTGGCCCGCCGTGCCGGATTTCGAAAAGAGCGCCTAAGGCCGCTCAGGCCTGCGCAATCGAAGCTCGCATCGGCGATGGTCGTATGTCAGGTTGGAAGAACAGTCCCGCCGAGTGTCATCGTGCAACGCAAGCTCTCTTCAGAAGTAGAAGTTTCATCCGAGCCGACGCAGGCGTTTCTCGCCAGCCTCGTTGCGCTGACGTTCATGATGAACGCAATCGGCCGTGGCGTGACGGAAACGTTCGCCGTCTACCTGCTGCCGGTCGAGGCGGCGCTTGGCGTAGATCGCGGCCAGATCTCGGCGACATACTCGATCTACATGCTGGCCTACGGCGTTTCCGCCCCGTTCGTCGGCCAACTGATCGACCGCTTCGGCGCACGCCTGTGCTACATGATGGGGCTGTTGGCGCTCGGTGCGGGAACACTGCTGGGCGCGCGGTCGCAGACGATCTGGCAATACTATTTCGGCGTCGGCATGCTGGGCGGGCTCGGTGCCGCAGGCCTCAGCATGGTCGCCGCGTCCAGCCTGCTCAGCCGCTGGTTTGCCGGCCGGCTCGGCACGGTCGCAGCCTTTCCCTATGCGGCGGTCGGCGCGGGCATGCTGACGTTTCCGCCCATCGCCCAGAAGCTGATGCAAACCTACGACTGGCGGCAAGTGCAGACGTGGCAGGGGCTGGCGGTGCTCGCCACCATTCCGCTCCTGTTCGTGCTTCCGCTCACGCGCTACAGCGCCGGCTCCGACGCCTGGCGCACCCTGACGGCAAAGACTGCGGCAGCGCATCTCAGCGCTCGAACGACGGGGTGGACTGTGTCGTCGGCGGTGCGCACGTCGGCGTTCTGGGCGCTGTTCCTGGCGTATTTCTCCACATCGGTCGCGGCCTATACGGTGTTGCCGCATTCGGTGGCGTTTCTGGTCGAGCAAGGGTTCGATCCGCTCCTGGCCGCCAGCGCCTTCGGGATGACGGGCGTGCTGTCCGTGATCGGGATCATCTGCACGGGTTGGCTTTCGGACCGGTTGGGCCGCTTGCCGGTCGTCACCATGACGTTCGTGGCGACGATCACTGGAATTCTCTGTCTGCTGGCGATCACGGTCTGGCCGACGCTTATGCTGTTGTACGGCTTCGTGCTGTTTTTCGGGCTGATGCAGGGTGCCCGCGGGCCGATCCTGGTGGCCTTGGTTGCGAAAGTCTTTGCCGGCGGCTCGGTCGGCGCAATCTTCGGCACGTTGTCGCTGGCGCTCGGCTTGGGCGCTGCAGCCGGCAGTTGGCTGTCAGGGTTGCTCCACACCTACACCGGCAGCTACGCGCAAGCGTTCGCGATGGCGGCGATCAGTTCCGCCGTGGGTCTGGCAACGTTCTGGCTGTCGCCCAGCCTCCGGCAAGAACGTGTGACCGGGCGACGCCTGGTACCGTAAACCATTTCCCACAAGCCCGTCCGCCGGCATGGAAACTGACTGACCCGAGCTGAGGGTGCTTCCCCTCGCGGAAGCTTGCTGCTAGGCGAGATGATCGATTTCATTGCGACCCCTGCCGAGAGCTGAGCCATGTCCACACCGTGCATCATCACCGTCGCCATCACCGGCTCCGTTCCGAGCAAAGCCGACAACCCCGCCGTACCCGTCACGATCGCCGAGCAGATAGAATCCACCCACGCAGCCTTCGAAGCGGGCGCGACGTTGGCGCATTGCCATGTGCGCGACGACGCGGGCAAGCCGACGTCCGATCCACAGCGCTTCGGCAAATTGCTGGAGGGCCTGAACAAGCATTGCCCGGGCATGATCGTGCAGTTGTCGACCGGCGGGCGCTCGGGCAACGGCCGCGAACGCGGAGGTATGTTGTCGCTCAAGCCAGACATGGCATCGCTCTCGACGGGCTCGTGCAATTTCCCGACCCGCGTCTACGAAAATGCCCCGGAACTGGTCGAATGGCTGGCCGCCGAAATGCTGACATACAACGTCAAGCCGGAAGTGGAGGCATTCGATCTGTCGATGATCTTCCAGGCGGTCGCGATGCAGAAGCGCGGCCAGATGCAAGGCCCCCTGCACGTGCAGTTCGTCATGGGCGTTAAAAATGCCATGCCGGTCGATCGCGAGACGTTCGAATTTTACATCAAGACCCTGAAGCGGCTCGCGCCCGACGCAACATGGACCGGCGCAGGCATCGGCAAGGATCAGCTCACGATCAACGAGTGGTCGCTCGAACTCGGCGGCCATTGCCGCACCGGCCTCGAAGACAACGTGCGCTGGGACAAAACCAAACTTGCACCCTCGAACGCCGCTTTGGTCAAGCGCGTCGCCGACCTGTGCAGCAAGTACGGTCGTCATCCCGCCAGTGTCAAAGAAGCCCGCGCCTTGCTGAATTTGGCTGCGTGACACGCTTGATGTGTGCAACGGCCCGCGCGGCCGAGTTCGATGGATTGGCCCATGCTTAAGCGAACGGCGGGCTGGCTGCACCAAGGCATGTCTCGCGCGCCGGGCCGGCTGCCGGAAGCCTACCTGAGATCTGTCAGTGTGCTCAGCCGCCATGTGTTGCCGTCGGTTGCGTCGGTGCGCTTGATGAATTCAATCTGTTCCGATGGCACAACTTGGCCACCGATCGCATTCGCCCACAGGGATGTCGTCGTCGGGCGCTCGACAACGATCCGGCTCGTGCCGCACCTTGGTGAGTTCGACCGAGCGGCGTTGTTTTCGAAAACCTTGGACTACGAGCGGCCCACGTTCATGTGGCTTGAAGACAACGCCCCCCAAACCTACGATCGCATCATCGAGATC
>JANLYD010000307.1:0-8813 GCA_031365465.1 Hyphomicrobiaceae bacterium | reverse complement strand
CTGCTCGCGGTTCTGCCGGTAACTTTCCGACGACGTGTCGATGCGGCTTTCTATGACGGGCATGTCAGCGGCGTTCCATGCGTTGGGTTCCGTTCAAATAGTCATGGCCGCGTAGGCGGCCATCCACGACAAGCATGGTGGGTTTCGTGCAAGCAGACCAGTTTGTGACGCCAGTCGCGTCAATCAGCGAAATGGAGTTACGAAGCATTGTCGTGGATGGCCGCCTTCGCGGCGATGACGGTGTGGTGAGAAGATGTCGTACATATCGCTTCTTTGCGGAATCCGTATTTCAGTCCCCCAGCACTTTCGGTTTCTCAGCCAGATGAAAGCCGTCGAACTCTGGTGCTGGATTTTTGTTCGGCGGCATCGGCCGGCTGATCTTGGCATTGGGCGCAGCGCCATCGACGCGCAAGGTCGAGCCTGAGATATACGCCGCGCCGTCCGACAGCAGAAACACAATGGCCGCAGCCGTTTCGCTCTCCGTACCCATGCGGCCGAGCGGCGCGATATTTTTCAACCCGCGAATGCGCTCGCCCATTTCAGGCGGATACTGGTCCATGCCCGACGACGCTATCCACCCCGGCGCCACCGCGTTGACCCGCACGTTCGAACCCGACCATTCCAGCGCCGCCGTCTCGGTGAAGTTGACCATGCCAGCGCGCGCCGCACCCGAATGCCCCATCGTCGGCATCCCCATCCACATGTCGGCGACGATGTTGACGATGGATCCGCCGTTCGCCTTCATCCACTGCGTATAGCACTCGCGCGCCATCACGAAGCCGCCGGTCAGGTTGGTGCGCACCACCGTTTCCCAGCCCTTCTGGTTGATCTTTTCCAACGGTGCCGCGAATTGCCCACCCGCATTGTTCACGAGATGATCGATACGCCCGAACTTTGCGAGCACCGCCGTCACGACGGCCGCAACCTGTGCCTCCTCGCGGATATCGCACCCAAATCCTGCAGCCGTTCCTCCGGCGGCCGCGATCTCGGCGACCACCCCGTCGAGCTTTTGTACCTTGCGCCCGACCAACGCGACACTAGCGCCGAGTGCCGCCAACTCATGCGCCGTGCACCGCCCGATGCCGCTGCCGCCACCCGTCACGATTGCGACGCGCCCGGTGAACAAGCCGGGCTTGAAAACCGAATTGTACCGTGATCGTTGCGTTGCATCAGACATGGCGTAGCCGATAAATTTTGAGGTTGCCTCAGATTTGAGATTGGCGCACACTTCCGGCCACTGTCAATGCGGAACACGCCGACACTTGCATGGCCCAGAGGTCCAACAGAGCCGCGCTGAAGTCTTTGCCCGTGGGCCAATGGGGCGCGCGCGAGGCGGGCATTCTCGACGTGGCACGCAAGCTCTATGCCGAGCGTGGTTACGAGAAGGTGTCGATGGCCGACGTGGCCTTGGCGGCCGGCCTGTCGGAAGGCACGCTTTACAACTACTTCCACGACAAGAACCATCTCGTGCTCAGCGTCGCGCTGGCAGGCCTGCAAAACAATATCGACGTTGCCAAACGGATCGCACGCGAAGCCACATGTCTGCGGAGCGGCCTGCAGGCGCTGATTGCCCATCAGCTTCGCAGCCTCCTGGCCACGCCCGAAATGTACCGCATCTGGTTGCGTGAGGTGAAAACTGCGGAAACCTACGGCCGCAGCGGCGCGCGCAACGCCCTTCGCTCGTTTTCCAGCCACTTCGTTACGTTTCTGGATCGCTGGATCACGCCCGGCATGAGCCCTCGAACGCTCGACCAGACCATGATGCGCGACATCTTCTATGGCGGCATCGAACAGGTCGGCTGGACGGTCATCGTGCAGAACCGCCGCCGCACCTTTGACATCGACGACGCCGCGGTTAAGCTCGCCAACGCCTATATCGCAGCTTTTGGTCTTGCGGCACCCGCGCCAAGTCCGCTGCTGAGATCCAAACCAACCGCTCGCGCTGCCAAGAAAATCAAAACCAACGCCACACTGTGAGGATATGCCATGGCCGACGCTTATATCTATGATGCCGTTCGCACGCCCCGTGGTCGCGGTAAATCCGATGGATCACTGCATGAAGTGACAGCGCTCAATCTCGCCACCGGCGTCTTGAAATCCATTCGTGACCGGTCAAATCTCGACACCTCCCTGGTCGATGACGTGGTGTTCGGCATCGTCATGCCGACACGCGAACAGGGCTCAGATCTCGCGCGCATCGCGGTGCTGAATGCGGATTACGCGGAAACCGTCGCCGGTGTGCAAATTAACCGCTTCTGCGCGTCGGGTCTCGATGCCGTCAACATGGCGGCGGCGCAAGTCATGTCCGGGCAATCGAACATGACGATCGGCGGCGGCGTCGAAAGCATGAGCCGCGTGCCGATGGGTTCGGATGGCGGCGCCTGGGCCTCCGATCCATCCATCGCCTTCAAAAGCTATTTCACGCCCCAAGGCATCGGCGCCGACACCATCGCTACCATGCAGGGTTTCTCGCGCGACGACGTCGACGCTTATGCCGTCGAGAGCCAGAAGCGCGCGGCAGCCGCCTGGAAAGCCGGGCATTTCAAGAAGTCCGTCGTGCCGGTCAGGGATCAACTCGGTATGACCATTCTCGACCACGACGAGCACATGCGGCCGGATACCACCATGCAGTCGCTCGCCAGCCTCAAGGCGGCGTTCGGTACGCTCGGCGAACAGATGGGCTTCGACGCCGTGATGACACAACGCTATCCGGAACTGGAGCGCATCAATCACGTCCACCACGCCGGCAATTCGTCGGGCATCGTCGATGGCTCGGCCGCTATCCTGATCGGCACCAAGGAAGCTGGCATTGCTGCTGGTCTCACGCCCCGCGCAAAAATTCGCGGCTTCGCCTCGATCGGCTCCGAGCCTTCGATCATGCTGACCGGCCCCGAGAAGGTCACATCCAAGCTGCTCAAGAACATGGGCATGAAGGCGAGCGACATCGACCTCTACGAACTCAACGAAGCGTTCGCGTCGGTCGTGATGCTGTATATGAAGCTGCTCGACATTCCGCACGACAAGATCAACGTCAACGGCGGCGCGATCGCCATGGGGCATCCGCTGGGCGCGACCGGCGCGATGATCCTCGGCACGCTGCTGGACGAAATGGAACGCCGCGATCTCTCGACCGGCCTAGCCACCCTCTGCGTCGGCGCCGGCATGGGCACCGCCACCATTATCGAACGGGTGTGACATCCCTTCGATTGTCTTTCTGGACCTTGTACCAGGGCTATCCGGTTTAAAATTTCCGTCACGAACTTCTCAAGTGTCAAACATATAAAAAGGGTGTCATCCCGTGCGCAGTGCAGCATGAAGCACTTGCGGAATGATGCACTGCAGACACGGGACCGTTGCAAACTCGACATCATGCCTCGCTTCAATTTTTGACGGTCCCGTGTCTGCGTCGCACAAAATTGCGAATGGCAATTTTCTTCGCCGCGCACGGGATGACATGGAGTTTACTATTTGGCTCTGGAGTTAAATCTGGTCGCCCAGGTGGCGCTTAGCCATGGAAACATTTGGATATAGAAACATGACCAAAACCAACATCACCTCCGCTACCGACACCGATGGCATCGCCACCATCACCTGGGACATGCCGGGGCGCAGCATGAATGTGATCTCGGCGGACTCCGACCGCGAGTTCAAGGCGGCGTGTCTGGCGGCGATTGCCGATCAGAAAGTGAAAGGCGTGGTGATCACGTCAGGCAAACCGGCTTTCATCGCTGGCGCTGATCTTTCTATGATGGAAGGAATTTCGGCAGGCGCCGGTCAGACGAAAGAACAGCAGGCCAAGACGATCTTCGACTTCTTCAACGACAACGCAAAGTTCACGCGTCAGGTCGAGAAATCCGGCAAGCCGTTCGTCGCGGCAATCAACGGCACCGCACTCGGCGGCGGGTTCGAAATCTGCCTGATGTGCCATTACCGCATCGTCGCGGATGATCCGACGATCCAGATCGGCCAGCCCGAAGTGAAGGTCGGCCTGCTGCCCGGCGGCGGCGGCACCCAACGCATCCCCCGCCTCATCGGCGCGATGGCGGCAGCGCCGCTGTTGCTCGAAGGCAAATCGCTCGACCCGCAGAAGGCCCTGAAGGCCGGGCTCGTCCACAAGGTGGTGCCCGCAGCGGATCTCATCAAGGAAGCCAAGGCCTACATCACCGGTGGCGGCAAAGCCGTGCAGCCGTGGGACCAAAAAGACTTCAAGATGCCCGGCGGCACACCGTACGAGGGCGCAGCGCGCCAGATGTTTCCGGCCGGCAACGCGCTATTGCACTCAAAGACGCTCGGAAATTATCCCGCTCCCAAAGCCATCATGTCCTGCGTGTACGAAGGCCTGCAGGTGCCGATCGACGCCGCCTTGCGCATCGAAGCCCGCTACATGGCTGAACTGATGATGAACCCTGCGTCGCGCAACATGATCCGCTCGCTGTTCATCAACATGCAACGCGCCGCCAAACTCGCGTCGCGTCCCAAGGATGTGCCGGAAGCCAAGCTCAAGAAGATCGCCGTGCTCGGCGCGGGCATGATGGGCGCAGGCATCGCCTATGTATCCGCGCAAGCAGGCCTCGACGTGGTGCTGATCGACAGCACCGATGCCTCAGCGCAAAAAGGCAAAGCCTACGCCGAGAAGCTGCTCGACGGCGCCATCGCCAAGGGCCGTTCGACGCCCGAGAAGAAAGCCGCGCTGCTCGCGCGCATCACGCCGACGACATCATACGCTGGCCTCGCCGACTGCGATCTCGTGATCGAAGCGGTGTTCGAAGATCGCGCCATCAAAGCCGACGTGACGAAAAAGGCCGAGGCCGTCCTGCCCACCACCGCCATCTTTGGCTCCAACACCTCGACGCTGCCGATCACCGGCCTCGCCGAGGCCTCGCGCGACGCGACCAAATTCATCGGCGTGCATTTCTTCTCGCCTGTCGACAAGATGCAGTTGGTCGAGATCATCCGTGGCAAGGCCACATCAGATGCCACGCTCGCCGCCGCCATGGACTACGTCAAGCGCATCCGCAAAACGCCCATCGTCGTCAACGACAGCCGCGGCTTCTACACCAGTCGCGTATTTGGAACGTACGTCGGGGAAGGCGTGCGCATGCTGGCCGAAGGTATCACGCCCGCGCTGATCGAGAATGCCGGCCGCATGACCGGCATGCCGATGCCACCGCTCGCGCTCGCCGACGAAGTGGCCATCGACCTCATGTACAAGGTCGGCATGCAGACACGGAAGGACCTCGGCGACAAATATCAGGCGAGCCCGTCGGACGGCATCGTCGATCGCATGGTCAATGAGTTCGGTCGCGTCGGCAAGAAGGCCGGCAAGGGCTATTATGAGTACCCCGAAGGCGGCAAAAAAACACTCTGGTCCGGTTTGTCGAAGCTGGCCAAGCCCGCCGCCGAGCAGCCGACCGCTGACGAACTCAAGACCCGCTTCCTCTACATCCAGGCGCTGGAAGCTGCTCGCTGCTACGAGGAAAAGGTCGTCACCGCGCCGGAAGATGCCGACATCGGCGCAATCCTCGGCTGGGGCTTTGCACCCTGGAGCGGCGGGCCGCTGTCGCTGATCGATACCGTGGGAGCAGCCGAATTCGTGGCGCAGTGCGATCTGCTCGCGCAACGCTTGGGCCCGCGCTTCAGCCCACCGGCCGGGCTTCGCCAAATGGCCGCCAGCGGCAAACGCTATTACGATGCTGCGGCTGCCAAGGCAGCATGACGCGGCACCAACTCCGAGACCGGACGATGGCTGCAGACCGGCATTGACAGGTCAGCCTACATTGCACCTAATGCATAACAGCCATGAGCAGCCATCAGAGCGGCCGGGCGCATAGTCCAGGGAGGGACACGACAGCATGCTGGATTTCATTCAGCAGCTGGTGAGTGGAGTGGCGCTTGGATGCGTCTACGGGCTCATCGCGCTCGGCGTGGTGCTGATCTACAAAACCACCGAAGTCGTCAATTTCGCGCAGGGCGACTTGATGATGCTCGGCGGTTTTTTCGCCTACACCTTCATCGGCATTCTCGGGTTGAACTACTGGCTCGGTTTCGCGCTGGCGGTCGGCGCAATGGCGCTAGTGGGAATGCTGGTCGAACGGCTGCTGGTGCGGCCCATTCTCGGCTTTCCCCAGTTCGCCATCGTCATGGCCACCATCGGGCTCGGGTTTTTCCTGCGCTCCATCGCCGGCATGATCTGGGGCACCGACGATCTCAAGATCGAAACGCCCTTCAGCGACGGCGTCGTCAGGATCGGCGACCTCGTGCTCGCCAACGACAAGCTCTCCGTCATCGTCGCGACGCTGATCCTGTGTCTGCTGCTTTATCTGTTCTTCAACAAGACCCGGCTCGGCACTGCCATGCGCGGCACCTCCGAGAACATGCTCGCCGCCTACTACATGGGCATTCCGGTGAAGCGCGTGGTCTCGCTGGTGTGGGCGATCAGCGCCATGGTGGCAGGCTGTGCCGGCGTGTTGCTGGCGCCGATCACGTTCATCCATTCCAATGTCGGGCTGGCGTTGGGCTTGGCGTCGTTCCCGGCAGCCGTCCTCGGCGGCTTCGGCAGCATTCCCGGTGCGGTCGTCGGCGGCGTCATCATCGGCGTGCTGCAGACGCTCGCCGGTTTCTACATGCCTGAGGGTTGGAAGAGCGTATTCCCATTCATCATTCTGCTGGCCGTGTTGCTGCTCAAGCCCGAGGGCCTGTTCGGCGCGCTCGGCCGTAAGAAAGTCTGATCGGGGTTTGGAATGCGGTTCGTTTTCAAGACCAATTACGACCAGGACATCCGCCTTTTCCAGCATGGCGGACAGGCGTGGACGTACCTGGCGTTGCTGGCTGTGTTGTTGGCCGCACCACTGGCCCTGAGCGCGTACATGCTCAGCCAGCTCGTTTTCGTTTTCATCTACGCCATCGTCGGGGTGTCCCTGATGATCCTGGTTGGGTTCACCGGGCAGGCCTCCCTCGGCCACGCGGCGTTCCTGGCCATCGGCGCTTATACCGCCGGCTTCATGCAGGCGCACGGGTTCACGTTCGCCAGCTACTTTGTCGTCGCTGGCGTCCTGACCGGCGTGGTCGGCCTGATCGTTGGTTTCCCCGCCTTGCGCCTGCACGGCATCTACCTGCTGATCGCGACAATTTCGTTTTCCTTCATCGTCGAGGAACTGCTCGCCCGCTGGGAAAGCGTGACGCACGGCAACGAGGGCATGCGCGTCAAAAAGCTGGAGTTGTTCGGCCTCGAGATGGGCCCCAACTCCGATTACTTCTACTACCTCTGCCTGGGCGTACTCGTTGTCACCATCGTCTTGACGCTGAACGTCATGCGCTCGCCCACCGGCCGCGCCTTCATTGCCGTGCGCGACAGCGAAACGGCCGCCCGCAGCATGGGCGTAGATATCGCCGGCACGAAGGTGCGCGCCTTCGGGCTCAGCGCCGCCATCACCGGTTTCGCCGGCGCATTGTTCGCCCACAAGCTTACGTTCATCTCGCCGGAAATGTTCACCCTGCAGCTCTCCATCGAGTTCATCATGGTGATCATCATCGGTGGCGCGCTTGGCCTGCACGGCGCAGTCCTCGGCGCGATGTTCATCGTCATGATCGACCCGCTGCTGACGTTGCTGAAAGACGACCTGCCGATCCTCGTCGGCTCATTCGTCAGCACCTTCGGCGCAGGCGTCGAGCGCACCAAATCCATCCAGGACGGCACGGCGGCGCTGACCTCGACAGCCGGCCTCAAGGGCGTCATCTACGGCCTGATCATCATGCTGTTCATCCTGTTCGAGCCTTATGGGCTTTACGGCCGCTGGCTCAAGATCAAGCTCTTCTTCCAGATGTTCCCGCTCTACAAAAAGGCGACGTTCAAGCGCCAGAAGGTCTACGTGAAATCGGAGCGCAACCGGTGACAATTTTACGTGTCGACCCTTGCCTACTTCCGTCATGGCCGCGAAGGCGGCCATCCACGGCAATCCTCTGCGTGCGCCGCTCTGTGACTGTTTCAGATGGAAGCCGAATTGGTACGGCGGACGCGTCGAAGCATGTCGTGGATGGCCGCCTTCGCGGCCATGACGGTGTGTCGGGTTGCCTTGGGAGGTCGGCGCGATGACGTCCTTGTTCCGGGTCGAAAATTTGTCGCTGCGGTTTGGTGGGTTGAAGGCGGTCGACGACGTCAGTTTCGATGTTCAGAAAGGCGAAGTGTTCACGATCATCGGCCCGAACGGCGCCGGCAAGACGTCGATCTTCAACCTCATCTCCCGGCTGTACGAGCCGACGTCCGGCAAGCTGTTCTTCAATGGCCAGGACATCACCAAGGTGCCCGCCCACCAGATCGCCAAGCTCGGCATCGCCCGCACATTCCAGAACATCGAACTGTTCGAGAATGCCAGCCTGCTGTCGAACCTGCTGGTTGGCCGTCATTGTCACAGTACGACGCAACTCTGGCAGGAGATGCTGTTCCTGCCCAACGTCAAACGGACCGAACGCGCGCATCGCATGAAGGTGGAGGAGGTGATCGAGTTCCTCGACCTGCAGGCCTACCGCGACAAGCTGATCGCCGGACTGCCCTATGGCGTGCGCAAGGTTACCGAAGTCGCACGCGCACTCTGTTCGGAGCCGAAGCTGATCCTGCTCGACGAACCCTCGTCCGGCCTCAATGTCGAGGAGACCGACGACATGAGCTTCTGGATTCGCGACATCAAGAACGATCTCGGCATCACCGTGCTGATGGTCGAGCACGACATGGGCCTCGTGAAACGTGTTTCCGATCGTGTGCTCGCCCTTAATTACGGCCGCGTGCTCGCACTCGGCACGCCCGACGAGGTTCAACG
>JANLYD010000229.1:0-9976 GCA_031365465.1 Hyphomicrobiaceae bacterium | reverse complement strand
GCCCACAAAACCCCGTCAGGGCCGCCTGCGCGGCGATGACTAAAATATCGCGCGAGCACTGCCAAATCAAACGCTGGAACACCTTCAAACTCTGGAACACCTATGGAAGCGACTGGATTTTCTCTCGTCCCCGTGCGTCAGCGGCATTTGAAATGGCCGGCGCTCGATGGTCTCGAGCATTGGCTGATGGTGTTGTGCGGCCTGACCTTGTTTGCGTTTTCGACGGCCGTGGTTTTCGACATCATCACCCGTGAAATCGGCAGGCCCTGGTTGTGGCTGCAGGAGGTTACCTCCACGTTCTTCGTCTACGGCATCTTCATCGGCGCAGCCGTCGCCTCGCGCCGCAACGAGCACCTGTATTTGACCGCGCTCTCCGACGCGCTCAGCGGCCGCACGCGAACGATCGTGGAAGTCCTCATCCGCATCGTCATCCTCGGTGTCGCGCTGGCGATGGTCGTGTTCGGCTATCAGAACTTCCTGCGCGGGTTCTCGAGTTTTCGCATGCCGTCCATGACGCCGATCGCCTCGCTCTATGCGGCCATTCCGATCTCGGGTGCGCTGATTGCCCTCTTCACCGTCGAGCAACTCGTCAACGGTTTGAAGAACGGCTTCGAACACCCCGCCGACCCCTTTGTCAGCCATTAAGTCAAATACATCTCTCAGGAACTGAAGACCGATGAGCAATACAACTATTCTGCTCTTGATGACGTTTCTGTTCCTGACGTTCGGCTACATGGGCGTGCCGGTCGCGTTCTCGTTGATGGCCGGCGTGTTGATCGGGACCATGCTGACCGATGTCACGTTCGCGACCATCTTCCAGAAAATGTTCGACGGCATCGACAGCGAAGCGTTGCTCGCCATTCCCTTCTTCCTGTTGGTCGGCGAATTGATGGGCTCGGCCAACGTGGTCGTCCGCATCGTCAACTTGTCGCTCGCGCTGGTCGGGCACATCCGCGGCGGCCTCTCGCAAACCGTCGCCGTGTTCTCGATGTTCTTCTCGGAAATGTCGGGTTCGACCACCGCCGACGTCGCCGTAATGACCCGCGCACTCGGCGAGCCGATGAAAAAGGAGGGATATTCCCCGCCCTTCATCGCCGCCCTGATCGCCGCCGCCTCCACCATCGCAGCGCTCGTGCCGCCGTCGATCACCGCCGTCGTCTATGGCGCCACTGGCAACGTCTCGATTGCCGGCCTGTTCATGGCCGGCATCGTGCCTGGCCTGATGATCGGTTTCGGCCTGATGATCTATTGCTACCTGTTCGGCCCTGAGGGCATGCGCCGGCCGCGCGCCACGTTTGGCCAGTTCACCGACGCCGTCAAAGCAGCAGCTCTGCCGCTGATGATCCCCGTCATTTTGCTCGGCGGCATCCTGACCGGCTGGTTCACGCCGACCGAAGCCGGCGTCGTCGCCGTCTGCTGGATCATCTTCGTCGTCATCCCCATGCTCAACCCCGCCCACATCCGCAAGCTGCCGTACGACTTCTGTCAGGCCGGCCTCATCTACTCGCTGCCGCTGATCACCATTGCTGCCGCCTCCGCCTTCGGCTGGATGCTGGCCTACCTGCGCGGCGCACTCGTCATCGCCGATTGGATCACCGGCATCTGCGGCAACGATCCGCATCTGATCATGCTGATGCTGGTGTTGCTCTTCACCGTCGTCGGCGACTTCATCGAGCCGGTACCCACCATCATCATTTTCATGCCTTTGGTGAATGCGTTGACCCAAGCGGGCGACATCAACGCCGTCCACATGGGCGTGGTGCTGATTGCGACGCTGGCGTTCGGTCTGATCACACCGCCTTATGGCCTGGTGCTGCTGATGGCGTCCAAATTCGTCGGCGTGAAGTTCTCGTCGGCGTTGCGCGCGTCATTGCCGATTTATCTCGTCTTCCTCTTCACGATCGGCTTCACCATCTACTTCCCGAAAGTCGTGCTGTGGCTGCCCAAGCAGGTCATCCCAGAGTCCGTTGGCTGCTTTAAAAGTCCGGCCGGAACGGGGTATATCTGTCCCTGACGATGGTCGGCGGGGGGCGCAAGGTGAGGCAAAATTTCAAGATCTTCGTGGGACCACGGCTTGCTTTCCAGCACTTTGCCGCCGTGTTTCCGCCAGCGCTGCTCTACGCCTTGACGCCGGACGCCGATCTGGTCGTGCTGCCGTTCGACGAAGAATTGCAGGATCGCCTGCACGAGCGCTTCGGCACCGGCGATTGGCCCTGGGAGATCACACTGTCCACCTCCGACCAGACCTTCGCCGCTGAATGTTCGCAGCGCGCCCCGCTTGCTTATCTGCAATGCGACGATGCCGACGGTCTCAGTCTCCAATCCGCGGCCGTGTGGCGGCACGGCCAACTCGCAATCGGCCCGACGACATTGGACATGGCCGCAGCCGGTGCCCGTCGTGCCGTCACCCTCCGTCCCGTCAACGTGGCCCTCCGCTCGCTCGGAGTGAAGGCCACCCCCGACGCCGACGAGGTCACAGCCTTCGGCCTCGACGCCTTCGCCTCCAACGCCGACATCACCGCGCGCGCGTGGCCGGTGCGTGAATAAGCAAGCCGACAACACAAAATATGACGCTTATCGCACGCCGAGGTCATATCTCCTCATCCGTCATGGCCGCGCCGTCCGTCACCCAAGCAACCTGCTAATTTGTGTTCGAAATTCGATCCACCTGTTTTTACGTCTGCCCAACGCGTTCACCGCGCCGTCAGTTAGAAATAATCACCGGCTCGCACCGCACCGGAAAATTCACCGAGTTGGCGACATAGCACTTGTGGTGCGCGGCCTCGTGCACCGCGGCCGCCTTCGCGGCATCGCTGCCGGCCGCGATCGTCACCTGCGGATGCAACACGGCCTCGGTAAAATATCCGCCGTGCGCTGCATCCTCGACCATCGTGCCGGTCGCGCGATCGGTATAGCCCGTCACGACGACACCGGCCTCCGCTGCCAAGTGCAAATACCACAGCATGTGGCACGCCGACAGCGAAGACATCAGCATGTCCTCTGGATTGTGCCGGCTGCCATCGCCCCGAAACGCTGGATCTGACGAGCCGACAATGTCCGGCTTGCCATCCGCCTTGATCACATGCTCGCGGCCATAGGCACGATAGCTCGACGTGCCCGAGCCTTTGTTGCCCGTCCATTCGACGGTCGTAACGTAAGTGTGCGTTTTGCCGGCCATGAGTATCTCCGAGGAGATGCAATGCTTGATTGTCTCCACACAGCTTTGCAGATGACCTCGTCTTGTCAACCGGTGCCGATGTTCGTGCCCGTCTTCGAGTGGTAATCCGCGCGAGGCCAGTACGCAGTCCGTTGCCAAATCGAGCGATTGGAACTCTCGTCGTTGCATCACGTTGCTGGCCTACCAAGCCATGGAGATCGCGATGGCCAACCCAGATCCGCTGAACCCGGGCCACATCGACGGGCAAAATCCGGCAACGCCCGAGCGCATGCCGGGGTCGACTGCAGAAGTGCTGTCGCAAACCACCTCAGCAGACATCCAGGGCACGCCGGCATTTCTGTTCAAGGCCGGCGGGATGGGAGCCGTCACGCAGGATGCGAGCGGCGCAAATCTGCCCGACAGCGGCGAGGGGCCATGGGTCATGGAGCAATATTTCACGCTCGGTGTGCGCCATGTGGCGCTCGGTGACATCAATCCCGAACCCGTCATCCGTGGCATCAAAGCTCACGGATATTACACTTGGCGACTGAGACGTGGTGACGAAGGCCAATCGCAATAAGCAGCGCGCGTCCACCCCCGCCGCGATCTTCACTCCGGTCCTAATTTCTTTTTCATGGCTTCGGCCTCGTCTGGCTTCATGAAGGCCAACAGCGCACGCACCGTGTAGGCGCCGCGATATTTGCCATCACGTGAGTACAGCCAATCGGTAATCTGCGAGACTGGCACCGTCACCCGCTGTCCATTCTCCAAATTGGGAATATCCGTTGGCGGCTGCGCTATCGTCGCCGAGATGGTGTCGCCGCTGCGCACGACATCCTTTGCCCAGATATGCTCGGCGGCTCCATCGCCTTTACCCTTGTCGTATCGGATTTTGACGAGGAAGCCGCTATCGCCTGCCTGCGGCTTGAGAAGGCGGGCGAAAAATACCGGCAGCGTGCTCTTCGCCGTCTCGATCGCGGCGTTGACGGCCTGGTTCTGAGGGGAAACGTAGGTCAGGCTTTGTGCCGACACGGCACCTGCCATGACAGCCAGCAATACGAAAACTCCGATCCCCGAGCGCCCAATCAAGTGCAACATGTCGAAATCTCCGAAAGCGGCAATGGTCAGCAAACGATCGAAATTTGCCGCACGATAGCTCTCGCGAATAGGGCGCGGCTAGATAAAAGTTTCGCTCGATGCGCGGTTGCGCCCTTTACTTCGCCAGCAGTGTGGCCGGTGAAATCTTTTTGGCATGCGTTGGCGCCTTCGCTATAACGGCCGCATGACCGATGAACCGACCGCCGCTCCCTCTCCCATCGCGCCCGACATGCCAGCCGAAACGCCGGAGTCGACCCGCGACGTGCCGGCAGCCCTGCATGTGTCGTTGCCGTCCGGTGATCCGGTCCCGGTCGGCAAGGGCAGTCACGTCTACCTGATCGACGGCTCCGGCTACATCTTCCGCGCCTTCCACGCGCTGCCCCCGTTGACACGCCCATCCGATGGCCTGCCGGTCGGCGCCGTCCACGGCTTCTGCGCCTTGCTCTGGAAGCTCGTGCAGGAAAGCCGCACGAGCAGCGGCCCCACCCACATCGCCGTCATTTTCGACGCCGGCCGCGCCACCTTCCGCAACGCCATCTACCCGCAATACAAAGCCCATCGCCCGCCCGCGCCCGAGGAACTCATCCCGCAATTCCCGCTCATCCGTAACGCGGTGACAGCCTTCAACATCGCTTCCATCGAACAGGATGGCTTCGAGGCCGACGACATCATCGCCACTTACGCCGTCCAGGCCCAAGCCGCCGGCGCCGACGTCACCATCGTCTCGTCCGACAAGGACCTGATGCAGTTGGTCGGCCCGGGCATCGGCATGCTCGACACCATGAAGAACAAGTCCATCGGCGTCGACGAGGTGATCGAGAAATTCGGCGTGCCCCCGAAGTGCGTGATCGATGTGCAATCGTTGGCCGGCGACAGCACCGACAACGTGCCCGGGGTGCCCGGCATCGGCGTCAAAACGGCTGCGGAATTGATCAAGGAATACGGCGATCTCGACAGCTTGCTCGCCCGCGCCCACGAGATCAAACAGCCCAAGCGCCGCCAGAAGCTGATCGAGTTCGCCGATCAGGCTCGCATCTCGCGTGATCTCGTGCGGCTCAAGCAGGATGTGCCCGTCGTCGCCGCGCTCGACAGGCTCGGCATCCAGCCGACCGGCGTCGACGCCATGCTCGGATTTCTGCAGTTGATGGAATTCAATACGCTCACCAAACGCGTCGCCGAAGCACTCAAAGTCGAAGCGCCGCAGCCGTTGGAGCGTTCCGTCGGATCAAGTCTGCGTGCCGTGCCCGCATCCGGTTCCGGCGGCGCGTCGAGCGGCGTGGACAGTCCGTTGGCAGCCGTAACCGCCGCCCACGCAGCCGCCCGCTTGCCGAAAATCGACATCGCCACTTACCAGACCGTGCGCGACATCGGTGTGCTCGGCCAATGGATCGCCGAGGCAACCTCTGCCCGGCGTTTCGCCTTCGACATCGAGACCACCAGCCTCGACGCCATGCGCGCCGAACTCGTCGGCTTCTCAATGGCGACCGCGCCGGGTCGCGCCTGCTACGTGCCGCTCGGCCACAACGGCGGCGCCGGCGACCTGTTCGGCGGCAGCGGTCTGCTGCCCGATCAGATCGACATCAAGGCCGCGCTCGCGCTCCTGAAGCCGCTGCTCGAAGATCCCTCGGTGCTCAAGATCGGCCAGAATTTTAAATACGACACGCTCGTCCTCAGCCGCTACGGCGTCACCATCCGCAGCTTCGACGACACCATGCTCATGTCGTACGTGCTCGACGGCGGGCGCGGCAACCACGGCATGGACTGGCTGTCCGAACGTCATCTCGCCCACCGCCCCATCGACTTCAACACGGTGCTCTTCAACGCCATCGGCAAAAAATCCGACAAGCTGTTCGCCGGCGTGCCCATCGACAAGGCAACCGAATATGCCGCCGAGGATGCCGACGTCACCCTGCGCCTGTGGATGGTGCTGAAGCCGCGCCTCGCCGCCGAGCGCATGACGACGGTGTATGAAACGCTGGAGCGGCCGCTGTTACCCGTCGTCGTCGGCATGGAGCGGGCCGGCATCAAGGTCGACAAGTCGATCCTGTCGCGCCTGTCGTCGACGTTCGCCCAGCAGATCGCCCGCCTCGAGGAGGAGGTGCAGCAACTCTCCGGGCACAAGTTCAATCTGGCTTCGCCCAAGCAACTCGGTGAGTTCCTGTTCGACACCCTGAAGCTGCCCGGCGGCAAGAAAACCAAATCCGGCCAGTGGGAAACGCGTGCCGGTCTGCTCGACGATCTCGCGGCCAACGAGGAAATCCACGGCGACGCGCGCAAGCTGATCAACACCATGCTGGAGTGGCGGCAGCTCTCCAAGCTCAAGTCCACCTACACCGACTCGTTGCCCGGTTTCATCCAGCCCGACACCGGCCGCATCCACACGTCCTACGCGCTGGCGTCCACCACCACCGGGCGTCTGGCCTCGTCCGATCCGAACTTGCAGAACATTCCCGTCCGCAACAAGGAAGGCCGCGAGATCCGCACCGCCTTCATCGCCGACGCCGGCGCGCAGTTGGTGTCCGCCGACTACAGCCAGATCGAACTGCGCGTCCTCGCCCACATCGCCGACATTCCGCAGTTGAAGAAAGCCTTTGCCGACGGCCTTGACATTCACGCCATGACCGCGTCGGAAATGTTCGGCGTGCCGGTCAAGGACATGCCGGCCGACGTGCGCCGCCGCGCCAAGGCGATCAACTTCGGCATCATCTACGGCATTTCCGCATTCGGCCTCGCAGCCCAGCTCGGCATCTCCAAGCAGGAAGCGGCCGAATACATCACCACCTATTTCAAGCGCTTCCCCGGCATCCGCGCCTACATGGACGCCACCAAAAAATTCGCCCACGACAACGGTTATGTGCAAACGATCTTTGGCCGCCGCATCCACTATCCCGAGATCAACACCAAGAACCCCTCGATGCGCGGCTTTCTCGAACGCGCCTCCATCAACGCGCCGATCCAAGGCTCGGCCGCCGACATCATCCGCCGTGCCATGATCCGCATGCCGCAGGCTTTGGCCGACGCGAAACTCGACCGCACCACCATGCTGCTGCAGGTGCACGACGAACTGATCTTCGAGGTCAAGGACGCCGACGTCGCCACCACCATCGCCGTCGTCCGGCAGACCATGGAAGGCAGCGCCGAACCCGCCGTCAAACTCTCCGTCCCCATCCACGTCGACGCCAAAGCCGCCCTCAACTGGGAAGCCGCGCATTGATCGATACTTCCTGTCTCCCGCTCACGGCGAGAAGGCAAGCCAGTGACGCGCCATAACCAATCTTCCCTTCTACCCGCGTACGGGGAGAAGGTGGCCGAAGGCCGGATGAGGGGCCGCCACACGCACAAATATCCGTACCAAGCCGACGTCGTCGAAGCGAACACAATACTTCGTCAACGGCAGCTCGCGCCGCAAAGTTGGCCACGACTCCCTCTCCCTATCGCCTTGGATGGGGAGAGGGCGGGGTGAGGGGCAGCAGCAAATTCCAAGCACACTACGAGGCCCGTCCCAACTACTGGAACCGGCCTCGCTCACTTTGCCGAGCCTCGACCCTCAGGCCTCAGGCCTTGGCGATCTCGTCCGGCGTGATCGGTAGCGTGCGGACGCGTTTGCCGGCCACGGCGAAGACCGCGTTGGCGATGGCCGGACCGACCAGCGCAGTCGCGGGCTCACCGATGCCACCTGGCTTTTCCGTGCTCGTCACCAGATAGGTGTCGATCAGCGGCGCCTCGTTCATGCGCACCACCTCGAACGTGTCGAAGTTCTGCTCTTTCACGCGGCCCTTCTCGACCGTCACCTTGCTCTTCAGCGACGCGCCCATCCCGAATATCACGCTACTTTGGATCTGCGCGCGCACGGTATCGGGATTGACCATGTGCCCGAGATCGGCCGCGACAACCACCCGGTGCACCTTGACCTTGTTGTTGACCACCGACAGCTCCACCACCTGCGCCATATAGGTGTCATAACCCTCCATCAGCGCAATGCCGCGGCCGCGACCGGCCGGCAGCTTTGTCCCCCAACCCGCCTTCTCGGCGGCGAGCTTGAGCACGTTGGCGAAGCGCGGCTTGTCCTTCAGCAGTGCCATCCGGTACTGATAGGGATCCTTGCCGGCGTTGGCCGCCAACTCGTCCATGAAGCTCTCGTTGGCGAAGGCATTCATGTTGTGGCTGACCGCCCGCCAGTAGCCGACGCGGAAGCCGGTGTCGTTGATCACCAGATCATGCTGCGTGTTGGGGATCGCATACGCCGCCACCGCCGCCTCGGCCATGAACGGATCGAGCGTGTCCTTGGGCAGCCCGAATGCACGCTGCGTCACCGATTGACTGGTGACCTTGAACTTCAACGCCACCGGATCGCCAGCCGCATTGACGCCGGCTTCCAGCTGGTTCAGCGATTGCGGGCGATAGAAGTCGTGGGTCATGTCGTCTTCACGCGACCACAGCACCTTCACGGGTTTGCCGACCGCCTTCGAGATCTGGGCTGCCTGCACCACGAAGTCGAGTTCCAGCCGCCGTCCGAAGCCACCGCCGAGGAACGTCGTCTTCAGCGTGATGTCGTCCGGCTTCACGCCGAGTGCGGCCGCGACCGCACCCTGTGCGCCTTGCTGGAACTGCGTCGGTCCGATCATCAGCGGCTTGCCGTTGTTCCAGTCGGCCGTGAAGTTCATCGGCTCCATGGGCGCGTGCGCTTGCAGCGGCAGCGTGTACTCCGCTTTCACCACCTTGGCCGCGCCCTTCATGGCGTCATCGACATTGCCGACCGGCTTGCCGATGACCAGCACTTTGCCCGTACTCGATGCCGCACGAATGCCGGCCATCATGGACGCGGAGCTGAGCGCCGCGCCCGCGCCCTCGTCCCATTCCACCGTCAGCTTTTCGCGCGCGGTCTTGGCCTGCCAATAGCTCTTGGCGACCACGGCGATGCCATCGCTGATCTGCACGACGTCGACCACGCCGGGCATGGCTTTGGCCTTCGCCGCATCGAACGACTTCACTTTGCCGCCGATGACCTGACATTGCTCGACGCTCGCATACAGCATCCCCGGCAACACCACGTCGATGCCATATTCGGCAGCGCCGAACACTTTGGGTGGCGTGTCCAGCCGCTTGGTGTTGCGCCCGACGATCTTGAACTCTTTCGGGTCCTTCAGCTTAGGCTTGTCAGGCACCGGCAGTTTGGAGGCGTCCGCTGCCAACTCACCATAGGTGGCTCGCTTCCCGCCGCCGCTGATGACACCGTTGGCAGCCGTCAGCGACGCTGCCGGCACATTCCAGCGAGCCGCCGCCGCCGCTACCAGCATTTCACGCACCTGCGCGCCCGCCACGCGCAGCTTCTCCCAGCCGTCACGCACCGAGGTCGAACCACCCGTGATCTGCGCGCCGAGCAGCGCATTCGTGTAGGCGGCTCCTGGTGGGGCAATCGCCACCTTGATCTTTTTCAGATCGACATTGAGTTCTTCGGCGATCAGCATCGGCATCGACGTGTAGACGCCCTGCCCCATTTCAGAGCGGGCCGACAGCAGCGTGATGGTGTTGTCATCTGCAATGTGCACCCACGCATTGGGCGTGTACAGGGTTCCTGCAGCCTGCGTGGCCATCGGCAGGCCCAGGGTGACGCCCATCATCAGCCCGCCGGTAACGGCAGACGATGACTTGATGAAATGGCGGCGATTCATGTTGAGTGTTTGCATGGTGTGACCTTTCAGGCGCTGCGCATGGTGGAGG
>JANLYD010000219.1:0-2837 GCA_031365465.1 Hyphomicrobiaceae bacterium | reverse complement strand
GCCCCGCTTGGCTTTGTTGAGGATGCCGCCGCGCAATCTGGCCTTGATCACGTGCAGCTCGGCTTCGCTCATTGTGCCCTTGAGGCCGAGCAGGAGCCGATCGTTGAAACTTGCCGGATCATAGATACCGTCTTCGTCGAGAATCAGGGTGTCGGCGAGGGCGCAGATCTCGAGGAGCCGCTGCCAGTCGGCGTTGTTGCGCGCCAGCCGTGAGACCTCCAGGCCCATCACGATGCCGGCATGGCCCAGTCCGACGTCGCTGACCAACCGCTGAAAGCCCTCGCGCCATGCCGCCGACGCGCCGGATTCCCCCTGATCGTTGTCGATGACGATGACCTGCTCGTCACGCCAACCGAGCGCGACAGCGCGCCCGCGCAGTGCATATTGCCGCTTGGCGCTCTCAGTGTTCTCGACGACTTGCCGCATCGAAGACTGCCGGACGTACAGGTAAGCGCCGCGTTCGAGGTGATGAGGCTGGACTTTGGTATGTGCGTTCATGGTGCTCTCCGCTCGCCGATGCTCGTGGCCATTGCTGCAAGAATGTGCACGACGGCGCTATGTCCGCCGGATTCCGGCCAAGGGGCCGACGATGGGTTGATCTGCTCCTGGGGGGAGCTTGCAGTTGAGATCAGTGCTCGTGCCCATCCCCACATGCCCCGACGCAAAAACAGTGCGAGGCCGCTTCGGACCTTGAGCGGCAGCGCGTCGCCGAGCGCTGACCCACGCAGCACTTCGTATTGGGCCGCAATGGCCAACGATGGACATGCCGATGTCACGGCGACGTTCACCTGCCCGTTTTTTTTAACACCCGCTCGATCGTTCTGGGATGCAGCTCGATATCGAGTTCGTCGCGAACCAGCTTCGCCAGTTCCCGAGCGCGGAGGGGTTTGCCCGCAACCACCCGCGCCCGCAAGAATGCGAGTACATCCTCGTCGACCTTGTGAGGACCACGCGGGCCTGGCTTCGTCGGCACCAGCCCGGCAACTCCGGACATGTCGAAGCTCGCCTTGGCTTGATAGTAGGTCGGCCTGGAAACGCCATACTCGCCGGACGCCTCCGTGATCGACACTTTGTCGATGGTGACGCGACGCAGCAGCTCGTATTTGACCTGCACGACATCGCGCGGATCGAAGAACTCGCTCGCGCGGAACTTGGGATCGCGCACTTTGTCCGGGGCTGGATTGAAGGTGCCCTCTTCGATGAGGGCGTCCGTCTTTGGTTTGCAGTCGTGCTTCGGGGGCATCGCAGGCTCTATGCGTACGACGCGGCACATATGTATCTATGATTATGCCGCTACAAACCACTTCGTCAAGACATTGTTCGTCAATATTTGTCGTAATACTGTTTTTATATCGCATATTATCGCTCTCGCAACTCTATTCGCGGCGTAATCGTCTTTACGTTGGCGGCATAATTGACTTTACGGCCGTGCCGAGCGACTGCGTCGTCGATTTGCCCGAAAGGCGATCGACCAGGTCGGCCAGCTCCAACAGGTCAGTAAACCGCAAAACCGCCCGCCCATTGCCCATCACGACCTCTGGATCCGGCCTTACAAGATCCGTCCATCGCGGAGGAACCGACCAAATCGCGGCATCATCGGCTTGCAGCAAGATGCGCGCACCATGCCGATTGTATCGGCGGCCGACGCATGGCAGCAGTCGCGCGAAAAGCGGGTGAAACGGGTGCGTGACCCGCACTAACTGCTGATCTGCGCCGGTCGAGGCTGCATTCCCATGTGGGTTACAAACGGCTCGAACGCGGTCGCTTCATCTGGCCGGCCGCGACCGAAGGCGGAGTGGCGATCTCGCCCGCGCAGCTCGGCTACATGCTCGAAGGCATCGACTGGCGCTCGCCACAGCACACGTGGCGGCCGCAAGTCGCCGGATGATCGCCAAGCGGACTGTGGCCGCGTTGCGTCTTTGACGGACGATCTCGGCCGCGCGGTTCGATCCTGCGATTGCAAAACGCGCGAAGCAGATATGACTTCGCGCATGCTCCTCGATCCCGCCCAGCTTCCCGACGATATTGCCGCGCTGAAGGCGCTGCTGATCGCGGCGGACAAGCGCGCTGTCGCGGCCGAGGCCCGCGCCACCGATCTCGACGGCGAGATCGAGACCCTCAAGCTCACCATCGCCAAGCTGCGGCACGACCGGTTCGGCAACTCGTCCGAGCGCACGTCGGTGCTGATGGATCAGCTCGAACTGCAGCTCGATGAACTGGTGGCCCGGCGCGCGCAAGAGACAGCCGCCGATGAGATCGCGGCGGCGGCGCAAGTCCCGGCATCGGCTCAGACGACGGCAAAGACGCCACGCCGCGTTCCCGCCCGCCGGCCGCTGCCCGCGCACCTGGCCCGCGAGCGTGTGATCGTGCCCGCTCCGTCGACGTGCCCGTGCTGCGGCGGGGCCAAGCTGCGCAAGCTCGGCGAGGATGTGACCGAGACGCTGGAGCGCGTGCCCGCGACGTGGAAGGTCGTTCAGCATGTGCGCGAGAAGTTTAGCTGTCGTGCATGCGAAAAGATTGCGCAGGCACCTGCGCCGTCGCACCCGATCGCGCGCGGACGCGCCGGCCCTGTGCTGCTCGCCGAAGTGTTGTTCAACAAATACGGCGCGCATCTGCCGCTCAATCGGCAGAGCCAGATTTTCGCACGCGAGGGCGTCGCGCTCGACGTCTCGACGATGGCCGATTGGGTCGGTGCCGCTGCGGCGACGCTGATGCCGCTGCGCGATGCCATCGAGAAACACGCGCATGCTGCGGAGCGCTTGCACGTCGACGACACGACGGTGCCGGTGCTCGCGAAAGGCCAATGTCGCACGGGACGTTTGTGGACACACGTGCGT
>JANLYD010000209.1:0-5238 GCA_031365465.1 Hyphomicrobiaceae bacterium | reverse complement strand
CATCGGCATCGACGCCGTGAACCTGAAAAACCGACTTGGCCAGATCGAGCCCGATTGTGATAGTCGTTGCCATGGACGGCCCCTTTCCTGGGAATGATACGTTTCGCAACGATCACTCTATGGCGCCTAGACGCCGATGGTAGGGTGCCGTCCACAGCATCATCCCGTGCGCGTCGATGCGGAGCATCGCTCCGCGATGACGCAGCGCGCTTGCGGTGCGCTGCAGACACGGGACCGCCAGGAAATCAGACTTCAAAGGTTACCCTACGCCTGTTGCGCTCGTCTGTGCTGCCCGCTATGGAGGCGGCAACCCAACTGCGAGAAACAGGCGCTCATGCAAGTCGATGAAAAAACCGTTCGCCGTATCGCGCGGCTGGCGCGGCTGAAGGTGACCGATGGCGAGGTCAAAAGCCTGGAAGGCGAACTGTCGGGCATTCTCGATTGGGTCAAAATGCTCGACGAGGTGAACACCGACGGGATCGAGCCTATGACGTCCGTCGTCGCCATGACGCTGCGCCAACGCCCAGACGTCGTCACCGACGGCAGCATCGGCGCCGACATCATCAAGAATGCCCCCATGACCGAAGACAACTTTTTCGTCGTCCCGAAGGTCGTGGAGTGATCCACCCCTTCGCGCATTTGATGGCATTGCTTTACCTCGGTCACGCACTGATGGCCTTCGTGACAAGCTACGATAGGCACTTTGCGCCAACAGCCGTCGATAAAGGCCTCGCCATTTTGTCTTTCATGGCCTCGACCGCGGTGGCATCACTCCTGGTGTGGAGCAGCTTTCGGGAATTGAACACTCGATACGCAGTTTCAAGTGCGGCGAAAGTCGTCGCCGGGTTCGCTTTGCTCCTATCAGTCGCCGTCGTTGTCCGAGACGTTCCTTACCTAACGTACCTTGCAAGCGGGTCAATCGGTTGGGCGGTCTCGTTGTGGGTCGTGCTGCTTGGCACGCCTGCCTCACTGGCCTGCTTTTCCGTCAGCACACTCCGTAAATTTCGGCCGATATTGTAAGTGACGGCAGCATGGGCTACCGACTTGCAAACTAACCTTCGTCATGGCCGCGCAGGCGGCCATCCACGACAAGTCTCCGTGAAGAGCAATAGCCGATGACCGACCTCACATCCCTCACTCTCGCCGCAGCGCGCGACGGCCTCAAGGCGAAGAAATTCTCGTCGACCGAGCTGACGCACGCCTTCATCACGGCGATCGAGAAAGCCAACCCCGCGCTCAATGCATTCGTGCTGCCGACGCCGGATCATGCGCTGGCACAGGCGAAAGCCAGCGACGCGCTGCTCGCCAAAGGTCAGGCCCGCCCGCTCGAAGGCCTGCCGCTCGGCAACAAGGATCTGTTCGCCACCAAAGGCATCCGCACGACGGCGTGCTCGCGCATTCTCGGTGATTTCAAGCCGTCCTATGAATCCACTGTCGGCCAGAATCTGTGGGACGCCGGCGCGGTCATGTTGGGCAAACTCAACAACGACGAGTTCGCCATGGGCTCGTCGAACGAGACGAGCTGTTTCGGCCCGGTCACCAACCCCTGGCGCCGCACGCGCGACGGCAAGCTCGACAACACCAAGCTGGTGCCGGGCGGCTCATCCGGCGGCTCATCCGCCGCGGTGTCGGCCAACCTGTGTCTGGCCGCGACCGCGACCGACACGGGCGGCTCCATCCGCCAGCCGGCAGCGCTCACCGGCACGGTCGGCATCAAGCCCACCTACGGCCGCTGCTCCCGCTGGGGCATCGTGGCGTTCGCATCCTCGCTCGATCAGGCCGGCCCCATCGCACGCACCACGCGCGATGCCGCGATCATGCTCAAGCACATGGCGAGTTTCGACGCCAAGGATTCGACCTCCGTCGACGCGCCCGTGCCCGATTACGAGGCGGCGCTCAAACAAGGCGTCAAAGGCCTGCGCGTCGGCATACCCAAGGAATACCGCATCGACGGCATGAGCCCCGAGGCCGAGAAGTCGTGGCAGCAAGGTATCGCGTGGCTGAAGGCCGCCGGCGCGACGATCCACGACATCTCGCTGCCGCATACGAAATACGCGCTGCCCGCCTACTACATCGTCGCGCCGGCGGAGTGTTCGTCGAACCTCGCGCGCTACGATGGCGTGCGCTACGGCTTGCGCATCCCCGGCAAAGACTTGACCGAAACCTACGAGAACACGCGCGCAGCCGGCTTCGGCAAGGAAGTGAAGCGCCGCGTGCTGATCGGCACCTATGTGCTCTCGGCCGGCTATTACGATGCCTACTATCTCAAGGCGCAGAAAGTCCGCACCCTCATCAAGCGCGATTTCGACCTTGCCTGGGACAAGGTCGACTGCGTGCTCACGCCGACCACACCGAATCCCGCATTCGGTTTTGGCGAAAAGAGTGGCGATCCGCTGGCGATGTACCTCGAGGATATCTTTACCGTCACCGTCAACATGGCTGGTTTGCCCGGCATATCCGTGCCCGCCGGATTGTCGTCGGAGGGCACGCCCATCGGCCTGCAGTTGATCGGCAAGCCGTTCGACGAAGCCACCCTGTTCCGCGCCGCCCAAGTCATCGAAGACGCCGCCGGCCATTTCCCCGTGCCGACGAAATGGTGGGCCTGAGCAACCACCCAGTTGCGGTCTCGCCGAGCCACGGCCGCCGCCTCACTTTTCGTCATGGCGGCGGCGGCCAGTGGCGGCTTCGAGACCTGAAACGAGAAGGGGCGGGTAGCCCGTCGCAGTTCAATCAGCCGCCATCGAGCGGGCCAATTGCCGAACCAGTTCGTTGAGCACCATGCGGCCCTCGGCCGAGGCGCGAATGCGGTTCGGCTGTCGGCGCTCCAACAAGCCGAGTCTTTCCAGGCCGTCGATGGTCGCAGCAGTTGGGGCGGTGCCCGCCAGCGCGCGCAGCCGCTCGAGATCGAGACCCTCCGTCAACCGCAAACCCATCAACAGTGCTTCGTCCGCGCATTGAGCTGGGGTAAGGGCGTCGTCCTCGACGCGGCCATGGCCGTGTACGCTGACACGCTGCACCCAGCGTTCCGGATTGCGCTCTGTGGATGTCGCCCGGCGCACGCCATCGACGATCAGACGCCCATGTGCGCCTGGACCGATGCCGGCATATTCGCCGTAGCGCCAGTACAACATATTGTGCCGGCTTTCCTGCCCGGATCGCGCGTGATTGGAAATCTCATAGACGGGTAAGCCCGCCTCAGCGGTCAGTTCCTGGGTGGCTGCGTACAGCGCCTGCGCCTGCTCGTCGTCGGGGATTTGCAGTTTGCCCGCCTTGAACAACTGTTCGAACGCGGTCGCGGGCTCGATGGTCAGTTGATAGAGCGACAGATGATCCACGCCGATCGCGAGCGCCTCGGCGAGTTCGCGGCGCCACGCGGCTTCCGTCTGTCCTTGGCGCGCATAAATGAGATCGAACGAGACGCGATCGAAGGTGGCGAGGCCGATGTCGATGGCGCGGCGCGCTTCGGCAACGGAGTGAATACGGCCGAGCCTGCGCAAATCGGCGTCGTTCAGCGCCTGCACGCCGATCGACACCCGGTTGACGCCGGCTGCCCGATATCCCGCAAAACGGTTGGCCTCCACGCTGCCCGGATTGGCTTCGATGGTGATCTCCACCCCCGTGTCGAGCGGCCAGAGTTTACGCACTTCCTCGAGCAGCGCTGAGACAGTGGCCGGTTGCATCAAGGACGGCGTGCCGCCGCCGAAGAAGATGCTGGCGACGGAGCGATCGCCGATCCTGGCGCGGGTTTCGCGGAGTTCGGTGAGATAGGCCGCGAGGAACTGCGCCTCGTCCCAGCCGCCGTGACGGACGTGACTGTTGAAGTCGCAATAGGGACATTTCGCCGCGCAGAACGGCCAGTGAATATAAACGCCGAACGCTTCGCCGGTTTTTAGGGTGCTCATGCCGCGAGGCGTACACCGGGCGCGCGATGCGAGTCGAGGGGCTGCGGTCTCACTGCGTTTATCTTGACGGATGAAGGGTGCGTTACATGACGGGCTCGGTGCCGCACCATTCGGCGATGAACAGCGCCAATGTTTTGGTAATGCGGCGCAGCGACGCCACCTCGACGGCTTCGTCGAAAGCGTGGATGTTCTTGGATATCGGCCCGTAACACAGCGCCGGGATCTTGTTATAGAGCGCGTAGACGCGCGTATCGAGATAACCGGCGGTCATGAAGGTTTCGAGTTTTTTGCCAACCGCCGTGTGATGCGCTCGGCCGAGGACCCGCTCGGCATCCGTGTCGGGGTCGAGCACATAGCCTTCCGCCATGAAGCCGTTGAACGTCACCTGCGGCGGACGGTTGGCCAGATAGCGATCAGTGCGGGCGAAAGCCTGCACCCAGGTCTCCACCTCGCGCGCGGCGTCGGCCGCAGAGACGCCGGGGAAGATGGCGAGACGGCATTGCACCTTGCACCAGCACGGCACCGACGAACCCCAGTCGCCGCCTTCGATCTTGCCGATGTTGAGATTGATCGGATGCGCTTCGCTGTCGAAATGCGGCCGCCCCGCCTTGCGCGCATTGAGTTCGGCCTCGAGCCGGCGCAGATCGGTGATGACCCGGTAGGCGGCGTCGATGGCGTTGGCGCCGTGGCCCATGTCGCGCACGTGGGCGGGTTCGCCGCGCACTTCGATCTCGAACCAGAGCACGCCGACATTCGCACGCACCAACTTCTCGTCCTCGGGTTCGGGGATCAAAACGGCGTCGGCGGTGTACCCGCGCAGATGCGTCATCAGCGCGCCGTTGCCGGTCGATTCTTCTTCGACGACCGACTGGACATAGACGGTTGCGGCAGCCTGCAAGCCGATGTGCCGCAAAGCGTCGAGCGCTGCAAAGATCGCAGCGTTGCCGGCTTTCATGTCGGCGCCGCCACGGCCGTACAGCCAGCCATCGACGACGGCGGGTTCGAAAGGTGGCCGTGTCCACATGTCGTGCGGCCCTGCAGGCACGACATCGACGTGGCCCTGCAGGATCAGCGAGCGGCCGGTTTCGATGCGTGGCCGATGGATGCCGACCAGGATCGGCGCTGCGGAATGGTCGGCAGAAAACGGCGCGCCGCCGGGATGCCGCCCGATTGCTTCGGCATCCATCTCGAAGCGGTCGACGATCATGCCGCGCCGCCGCATCTCACGAAAAACGAAATCCTGCACCGCGTGTTCCGCACCCCGCGTCGACGGAAATCGAATGAGCGCCTTGGTGAGATCGAGCTGCGCGTCGAAACCCTCGTCGACGGCCGCAGC
>JANLYD010000181.1:0-8173 GCA_031365465.1 Hyphomicrobiaceae bacterium | reverse complement strand
GTTACCATTACGGTTCGTCGGGCCTGCCCTATCCCATTCCCGCAGAATTGCAGGGCGGCGTGCGCCTGCCGTTCAGGTTCTTGCCTTGGTATCGCGGCTGGGTGATTTTGCTGTCGCTCGCCATCTGCCTCACCACCTGGTTTCTGATCGAGCGCACCAGCCTCGGTGCGAAGCTCCGCGCCGCCACAGAAAATCCGACCATCGTCCGCACGTTCGGCGTCAATGTGCCGATGCTGATCACGCTGACGTACGGTGCCGGTGTGGCACTCGCGGCGTTGGCAGGCGTGCTTGCGGCACCGATCTATCAGGTCAGTCCCTTGATGGGCGCCGATTTGATCAACGTGGTGTTCGCCGTCGTCGTCATCGGCGGCATGGGCTCGATCATGGGCTCGGTCGTAACCGGGTTTGCGTTGGGCCTCATCGAAGGGCTGACGAAGGTTTTCTACCCCGAGGCATCGACCACCGTCGTGTTCGTGATCATGGCGATCGTGTTGCTGGTGCGCCCGGCAGGGCTGTTCGGCAAAGCGGCGACCACGACTGCCGGCGTCGAGAGCACAAGCGTCGGCTCGAGCTTGGACGGCGGCCGAGTGCTGAACATGGCCATGGCCGGACTGGCCGTCGTGCTGTGCGTGGCCCCGTTCGTCGTCTATCCCCAATTTCTCATGAAGGCGCTGTGCATCGCGATGTTCGCGTTGTCGGTCAACCTGCTGCTGGGCTACGCGGGCCTGCTCTCTTTCGGCCACGCCATGTTCCTCGGCAGCGCCGGTTACGTGTCGGCACACGCGGCCAAGGTGTGGGGTTTGACGCCGGAGCTCGCCATCCTGGCCGGCACTTTGACAGCATCTGCGATGGGCCTTGTCGTAGGCGCGATTGCCATCCGCCGGCAGGGCATCTATTTCGCCATGACCACCTTGGCGTTCGCCCAGATGATCTACTTCCTGGCGCTGCAAGTTCCCTTTACTCACGGCGAAGATGGCATCCAGGCTGTGCCGCGCGGCAAACTGTTCGGCGTTCTCGATCTGACCAATCAGCTCAACATGTATTTCGTCGTGCTGACGATATTCATGGGCACACTTTTGCTCGTGCACCGCATCATCCACTCGCCCTTCGGCGAAGTCTTGAAGTCCATCCGCGAAAACGAGCCGCGCGCCATCTCGCTCGGCTACAAGACCGACCGCTACAAACTGATGGCGTTCGTGTTGTCGACCACCATCTGCGGCCTCGGCGGCGCGACCAAGGCCATCGTGTTCCAACTTGCCTCGTTGACCGACGTGACGTCGGGCACATCGGGCGAAGCTGTGTTGATGACGCTGGTTGGCGGGCTCGGCACATTGCTGGGCCCGATTGTCGGCGCCTTCGTAATCACGGGAATGGAGACCTATCTGGCGGAATGGGGCCAATGGGTGACGGTGATCCAAGGTGTCGTGTTCGTCATCTGCGTCATGGCTTTCCGGCGCGGACTTGTCGGCGAAATCGCCTATCGCACCGGCAAGCCGCTTTAGGTCGCAAGCGTCCCGCCTGCATGTGCCGCGTCATACCGATGCGCAACAAAGGAACTAAAAAACTGCGCGACAGTTGCAGCCAAAGGCTAACAACAACCCCGTGCAAGCGATGGAAGTTGCAACGACATTGGCATCTGCGGGCGGCACGGACGCAGCCGATGTCCGGCGGCGCGTCAAAGCGATCCTCATCGGGTCGACCGGCAATCTGATCGAGTGGTACGACGTCTACGTTTTTGCAGCGTTCCAACTGTATTTGCGCAGGCGTTCTTCAAAGGCGTATCTGCGGATCGTCAGCAACTTTTTGCGTCGATCGTGTTCGCGCTCGGTTTCATCGCCCGTCCGTTCGGAAGCATCCTGTTCGGCGCGATCGCCGACAAGTTCGGGCGCAGATCATCGCTGACCGCCTCCGTACTTTTGATGTGCTTCGGCTCGCTGATCATTGCCTGCACGCCGTCTGCAGACAGCATCGGCTTGTGGGCACCTGCACTGTTGACGCTCGCACGCCTTGTTCAGGGCTTGAGCCAAGGCGGTGAGTATGGCACCAGCGCCACCTACCTCAGCGAGATGTCGCATCCGAAGCATCGCGGGTTCTATTCCGGCGTTTGGTACATGACGCTGCTCGGCGGGCAGTTATTGGCGCTGGTGACGCTGCTCGTACTGCAGAAACTTTTTTTGTCACCGGAACAGCTGCGCGAATGGGGATGGCGCGTCCCTTTTGTAATCGGCGCAATTCTCGCCGTGTACGCATATTGGATGCGTCGCGACATGCACGAGACCGAGCACTTCAAGCAATCGCATGCTCTGCACAAAGATCGGGCGTCGTTCACCGAGCTTTTAAAACACTGGAAGGCGTTGCTGATCGTCGTCGGCATCACCATCGGCGGCACGTCGGCGTTCTACACCTACACGACTTACATGCAGAAATTCCTCAAGCTGTCCGTCAAACTCACTGACGATCAGACGACCTTGGTTTCGGCCGGCACGTTGATCGTGGCGGTGTTGTTACAGCCGATCTTCGGCGCGCTCTCAGACAAGGTCGGACGCAAGCCGCTGCTGATTTATTTCGGCATCATGGGCACGCTATTTACGTACGTGCTGCTGTCGACCATTCAAACCACGCGCAGCCCATGGGTCGCATTTCTGCTGATCTCGTTCGCGTGGCTGATCGTATCAGGTTACACATCCATCACAGCCGTCGTGAAGGCGGAAATGTTTCCGACCAGCGTCCGTGCCATGGGCGTCGGCATCCCCTATGCCTTCACCGTCGCCATTTTCGGCGGCACCGTCGATGGCGTGGCGCAGTATTTCAAAACCGAGCTGAACTGGGAGCAAGGCTTCTACTGGTACGCAACGGCGTGCATCTTCATCTCTTTGGTGACGTATCTGATGCTGCCCGACACCAAGTCGACATCGCGCATGGAACAGCACCGTTAGAGTGCTTTCCGGAAAAGTGTAAGCGGTTCTCCCGATAAGAAGCACGACCGCAGCGCTGCTTTCGGGTCACGCAGCCCACAGCCCGATCGCGAGTGCTGCCAGCGATAGCGCACCGACCCACAAAGCCCGCACCTGCCAGCGCTGCTGATGTGCGGAAGCGGCGGCCAGCCTCGCAATCGTCGTCTCGTCAAGTCGCCAGCCATCGCGCGACATGCCCGCGAGTGAAACGGCAGCGTGCTCCGCCTGCAGTAACACGCGCGGCACGTCTGCCAGTACCCGGCCGAGCAGTTCTGCTCCTTCTCCGGCCTCACGCACGCGGCCGCCGAGGCCTAAGTTGTCTTCGATCCACGTGCGCGCGATCGGCTCCGCCGCCGTCCAGATATCGAGACCGGGATCGAGCCCGCGCGCGACGCCTTCGACGATGACCATGGATTTCTGCAACAAGATCAGTTCAGGCCGGGTCTGCATGTCGAACACGTCGGTATAGGCGAACAATTGTGCCAGCAGATCGGCCATCGAAATCTCGTCGGCGGTGCGTCCGTGGATGGGTTCGCCGATGGCGCGCATAGCCTGCGCGAACACCTCGACAGAATGGTGCGGCGGCACATAGCCGGCATCGAAATGCACCTGCGCCGCACGCCTATAATCGCGCGTGATCAACCCGAACAGGATCTCCGCCAGAAACCGGCGCTCGACCGGCCCGAGCCGCCCCATGATGCCGAAGTCGACTGCCGCGATTGTGCCATCTGGCTCGACCAGCAGATTGCCCTGGTGCATGTCGCCGTGGAAAAAGCCGTCGCGCATCGCGTGGCGCAGGAACGAGCGCATCGCCGTTTGGCCGAGTGCGCGGCGATCATGACCGGCAGCAGCCAACCTTTTTTGGTCACCTATGGGGATGCCGTCGATCCACTCGATCGTGAGCACGCGGCGGCTGGTGCGGCGCCAATCCACCTCGGGCACACGGAAGCGGCCATCGAGCAGCGGGCGATCGCTGCGAATGTTGTCGGCCATTTCGGAAATCGCCGCCGCTTCCAGCCGCAAATCCATCTCCAGTTGCGTGGTGTCGGCGAGGTTTTTCACGACCGCAGTCGGCTGTAAGCGGCGCACGGGTGCATACAGGCGCTCCATCAACCGTGCCGCGAACGCGTAACTGTCGAGATCGGCCTTGAAGCGCCGCTCGACGTTGGGCCGCAGAATTTTGACCGCCACCGTGCGGCGAGCGCCGGTAATCTTGTCGACGGCAATCGCCTTGTGCACTTGCGCGATAGACGCGGCTGCGATTGGCGGGCCGAACTCGGCGAAATGATCTTCGAGTTTGCCGCCGAGACTTTCTTCAACGGCCCGCCGCGCCTCGCGTTCCGAGAATGGCGGGAGTTTATCTTGCAGATGGGCGAGATCGCGCGCGAGGTCTGGCCCGATCAAGTCGCCGCGTGTGGCCAAAAACTGCCCGAGCTTGATGTAGGATGGTCCAAGCTTGGTGAGTGCCGTCGCGACGCGGGTTTCGGGCGCGCGACCCCATTGGAACGGCAGCATGACCAGCCGCAGCGGCGCGGTCAGCAAGATTGCCAACCGCACCGGCAACGGCGGCGTGATGCCCTTGGGCACAAAGCGCACGCCGTGCAGCGCCAGCACTAGCCCAGCGCGGCCTAGTCGCACGATGTTGATGAGTGCAGAAGCCACAGAATCCCGGCGAGTTGAATATGAGACACAGCCCGCTTATGACCGTGTTCGCGCGCCAGGGATACAGGACACCGGGTCGCCTTGCCGAGCTTTTGACAAATTTGGTTGAGCGCAAATTCGGGTTCCTCTGCGACGGAGACCGGCATGGTCACAAAATTCGTTAACGCTGCTTGAGTTCGCTATGAGGTTTGTTGTCCGTAAGAGCGGTGACGCCAACGAAATAGTCGGCAATGCCCCTGAATCCTCTTCGACCTGAGCAAAACCCTCGATGGCCAAGAAACCTATCCCGCACCCGATCCTGACGACGCCACGGCTGCGTCTGCGCCAGTTCAGGGATGTCGATGCGGATGCGATGCACGCCTGTTTTTCCAACGTGGAGGCGATGCGTTTCTGGAACCGTGCAGTTCACACCAAACCAATCGAAACCGAGCGCGTCGTGCGCGCTTGCATCGACTGCACGCCCTCATATTACAGGTTCTGGGCGGTGGCCGACGCCAAGACCGACCGATGTCTCGGCCTCGTCAACTATCATGATGGACACATCCGCAGTAAGCGGGCGTCTATCGGCTACATCATCGATCCCGCACACCAGGGACAGGGCATCGCGACCGAGGCGGTGGCAGCGATGATCGATTTCTGCTTCGGCGAGCTCAACCTGCACCGATTGGAAGCGTTCATTCACCCCGACAACACCGCCTCTCGCAAGCTGATCGAAAAACTCGGCTTCACGTCGGAAGGCGTATTACGCGACCATCTGCGCGTCGCGGACGAATGGCGTGACGACGTGCTGTACGCGCGCATAGCAACAGACCCACGCCCCGAACTGCAGCGTCGCGCCAAGCGGTGACGTCAGCGTCGGACGGGTCCGAAGCCTGGGATGCTGAGGATCGTTCGCAGCAGTCCCGCGACGTAAGTGAAAGCTGCAGCACGCAACAACTGCCGGGCAGGTTTCATGTCGCGGCTGTGGATGAAGCGGCCGCGCTCCAGCAACGGCAGCGCACGATTGAAGCTGGCGTCGAACTCGACGGGCAGGGTCACGATCTGCAGCACGAACGACAGTAGCGCCATCGCGACAAACCCGATCAGATTGAAGATCAGTGCCGCACCGGATTTGCCGAGAATCAACAGCAGCGGCGCCGACCACATGAACGCTTGCCCCACCATGGTTGCCGCGTGCGCCTGCTTGGCCACCAACTGCCGCCGCTTGTAGATGGGCAACGCCATTTCATCCTGCATGGCGTGGCCGATCTCGTGCGCCGCCACCACGATCGCCGAAAGCGATTTGCCTGTCATGAAGCGGGGCTCGAGGCGCACCGCTTTGGCAACGGGATCGTAGTGATTACCTTGCTCCGTCACCTCGACCTTGACGTGGTTGAGCTTCAGCACATCCAACGCGTGCCGCGCGAACTCGGCACCCGTCCCACCGAGATCGGCACGCTCGACGGCATGACGCTCCATGACCTGATGGATCCACAACTGCGGCAGCGCGACCAACCCGACACCCAGCAGCAAAATGATGACGATGGCGAACACGAGAAATCCTCAGGCATGCGTCTCTTCTAACCGGCGGCACTATCGAAGGGGATGATGGCAAAATCTCTGGCACCCGGATACTAGGTTATAACGCAAGCACCTCACAGGACCTTGACCATGGCCAGCATCGCCGTCCTAGACGATTACCAGAACGTGTCGCAGACGATGGCCGACTGGTCCGGGCTGGCCGCCAAGCATAGCATCAAAGTGTTCACCACGCCGTTTGCTTCGCCCGCCGCCGCTGCAGCAGCGGTGGCGCCTTATGATGTCTTGTGCGTGATGCGTGAACGGACGCTGTTCGACGCCGCCATGCTGGCGCAATTGCCGAACCTGCGCCTACTGGTGACCACCGGCCACCGTAACGCCGCCATCGACGTCGCCGCAGCCAACGCGCGTGGCGTGGTGGTATCGGGCACCGATGCGCCCGGCATCGCAACGGCCGAACTGGCAATGGCCTTGATACTCGGGCTGTCCCGCCATCTCGCGGTGGAGGCCCAGGCCATGCGCGAAGGCCGCTGGCAGACGACGGTCGGCCGCGATTTGAAGGGCCGCACGCTGGGGCTGATCGGGCTTGGCCGGCTGGGCGCCCAGATGGCGAAATATGCACACGCGTTTGGCATGCCTGTCATCGCCTGGAGCCAGAATTTAACGCAGGAGGCGGCGGCGCTGCACGGCGCGACCCGCGTCGACAAGGCCGATCTGTTCCGGCAGGCGGATGTCATCTCAATCCACACCAAGCTGTCGCCGCGTACGACCGGGCTGGTGGGCGCTGCCGAACTCGCGTTGATGAAACGGGACAGTTTGTTGATCAACACGTCGCGGGGGCCTGTCATCGACGAGGCGGCGCTGCTTGCAGCATTGCACGAGGGCCGCATCGGCGGCGCGGGCATCGACGTTTATGAGCCGGAGCCGTTGCCTGCGACGCATCCGCTGCGGACAGCGCCGCGCACGTTGCTGACGCCGCACATTGGTTACGTCACCGAACAAACCTATCGCGCGTTCTATAGTGGCACCGTGGCGGCGGTCGAAGCGTGGTTGGCTGGAACGCCTATCCACGTGCTGCCAGCGTGAAGATATGATGTAGGGCGCAATAGCGCCTTCGCGTATTGCGCCTTTAACCCGCTCACACGCCGGAGGGACGGCTCACTGCGAAGCCTGCGGCGCAATACGCGAAAGTCGCTATTGCGCCCTACACGATGAAGCTGCGGTTGCGCCCTACCTCCGTTGACTCACCCGAACAGGGAACGTGCGGCCGCGCTGGCCGTGCCGATGATCCAGTCGCCGAGCGATCCGTTGCGCAAGGGGAACGGCAGGAACGCCAGCAGCGTGATCAAACACGCGAGCGCCATCACCGTACCTTCGCGCGCAGGCACGGGCAGGAACCGGTTGACCGCGCCCGGTTTAGCCTCGTTGACGTACATGATCAGGACGATGCGGATATAGTAGAACGCACCCACCACGCTGGCGACGACGCCGATGATGGCGAGCGGCCACAGGTCGGCTTTCACCGCCGCCAGAAACACATAGTACTTGCCCCAGAAACCGGCGAGCGGTGGGATGCCCGCGAGCGAGAACATCATGATGGCCATGGTGGCCGCCATCCCCGGATTGGTTTTTGCGAGCCCCGCCAAATCATCGATCTCCTCGACCGGACCACTTTCCCGCCGCATGGCCAGGATGACGGCGAATGCTCCCAGCGTCATGACGAGATAGGTCGCCAGATAGATCAGCACGCCTTCGATCCCCTCGGGCGACGCCGCCGCGAGGCCGACCAGCACGAAGCCCATGTTGCCGATCGAGGAATAAGCCATCAGCCGCTTCACGTTGGTCTGCCCGATGGCTGCGACAGCGCCGAGCACCATCGAGGCGATCGACAGGAATACGATGATCTGCTGCCACTGCGGTTTGATGCCGCCGAATGCGGTGATCATGACACGCGTGAGAAGCGCGAAGGCCGCAGCTTTCGGCGCGGCGGCGAACAGCGCGGTGACCGGCGTCGGTGCGCCCTGGTAGACGTCCGGGGT
>JANLYD010000163.1:0-5280 GCA_031365465.1 Hyphomicrobiaceae bacterium | reverse complement strand
TTACTGCCAATCGAGGAGTGAGCGTTCCAGCCGGTTCATAATAGCGGTCACACCTAGGCCGAGCAGCGCGAGCAGGAACAACAGGCCCATGACGCCGTCCATGCTGAAGGTCGATTGCAGGTAGGCAAGCGTCTGGCCAAGGCCATGCTCGGCGGCGATCAACTCCGCGCCGACGACGCCGAGAAGTGCGAAGATCAGGCCGAGCCGCAAACCGGAAAAGATGACAGGTACCGCCGACGGCAGCGTGACCTTGAGGAACACCTGTTGCGGTGTTGCGCCGAGCGTCCGCGACAGCACGAGATGATCACTGTTGACGCCGCGAATACCGGCAACGGTTGCAGACAGCACGATGAAAAACGTCAGGCTAACGCCGACTGCGATTTTGGATCCGATCCCGAGGCCGAACCACAGTAAGAACAGCGGTGCCAGTGCGATGCGCGGCATGGCATTGAGCAGCGTCAGATAGGGTTCCGTCGCCTTGTGAACGCGCGGGAACACCATAAACAGAAGGCCGACAGCGACAGCAGCGAGGCTGCCAGCAACAAACGACACTCCAGCCCCCAGCAAGGTGTAGCCCAGCTCCAGCCACAGCTTTCCTTCCGTGACAAAGCCCTTCCAAAGGAAAGCGGCGATGCCAGAGGGCCGCCCAAAAAACGTCCGGTCCAGCAGGCCGCGCGAAGCGGCAAATTCCCAAAGTCCGAGGAAGGCGGCGATAAACGCTGCATGTCCGGCCAATGTCGTCGTGGATTTAGTGGTCACTGTTGCCCATCCCCTGTTCAAGCAGTGTCCAGAGCTGAGCATAAAGTTCGTGGAAGCGATGATCTTTCTGTAACGCACGAACGCTTCTTGGGCGCGGCAGATCGATGGGTACATCGGCAATGATCCGGCCCGGCCGCGCGCTCATGACAATGACGCGGTCCGACAGCGCAACCGCTTCGGCGAGATCGTGGGTGACGAACACGACGGTCTTTTGGCTTGCCGACCACAGATCCATCAGCACGTCTTCGAGCTGTAACTTGGTCTGCGCGTCGAGGGCACCGAACGGCTCGTCCATCAGGAACACAGGACTGTCGAGCGCGAAGGTGCGCGCGAGTGCGCAGCGTTGGCGCATGCCGTGTGACAGAGCCTTGGGATACGTGTTGGCGAAGTCGCCCAAACCCACGCGCTGCAAGAGTGCGAGGCCGCGTGCCTCACGTTCCGCTTTGGGAACGTTGCGGATCTCCATGCCATAGGTGGCATTGCCCAACGCCGTGCGCCAGGGCAGCAGACTGTCGCGTGCCAGCATGTAGGCGATGTCGGGATTGCCGGCGGTTGGCGCTTTGCCGAGGACCCGATAGGTGCCCTCGGGTTGTTCGGATAGCAGTCCCGTCAGCAGGTTCAGGATCGTGGTCTTGCCGCACCCGCTCGGCCCGACAAGCGAGACGAACTCGCCGGGTGCTAGCGTGAACGATGCCCGATCGACAGCGAGCATGGGATGCTCTGAACCGGCACCGAACCGCACGATCAAATCGCGCAGTTCGATTGCAGGTTCAAGTCCACCGCCGCGACCGGAAACGGTCGCGGCGGTGGACAAAGGATTGTGCATGACGCGATCTCTTCAAGGAGCCTTGTCGTAGATGAGGTCCGACACCGCGACTGGAGTTTCGATGATTTTGTTGGCCACCATATAGTCGATGCTTGCCTTGATCGCCGCGCGGCTGATCGGGGCCGTGTAGCTCTTGTCCTTGACCGCGCGTTTCATGATCGTCCGTACGACTTCGTCACCCTTGGGCATGTCGAACTTGAAGTAGGTGCCCGAGATCGTAATAACTTCTTCGAAATTTGCGGCGGTGTTGATAAAGGCATCCGCGTCCTGCACGGCCTTGATCACGGCGTCGATGACATGCGGCGTTCCGTCGATGGTATCCTGGCGAAACACCAGTCCGGCGTTGCCGCCATTGGTGGCGTACAACTCGGCCGGTTCCTTATCGTCGGAGCCGCGCCAGATCACCTTGCACGTTTGCAACACGTCACACAGCGCACCGGATGGCTCGAACATCATGACGCCATCCACTTGCTTTGACGTCAGCGCCCCGTAGGCCGCGACGGGACCGCCTACGGCGACGAACGTGACATCGTCCGGTTTTAATCCGGCTTTGAGCAGCAGAAACGTCATGGCCGTTTCCACAGCCGAGCCGCGCGCGGTGACGCCGATTTTCTTACCTTTGAAATCGTTCATGAACGCTGGCCAGGGCTTGCCTGCGTTGGGTGTCTCCAGATGATTGCCGGCGATCAGGATATTCGTATTGGTGACGGCACCGCCCACGACCGCCTTCATCTTGGCACCCTTGAGGATCGCATGCGCCGTGACTTCCGGCTGAATGAATGCCGCATCGATACTCTTGGCGAGCAACGCCTGTGCTGCGAGCGGTCCCGAAGGAATAACCTGCAGTTCGCACTTGATGCCGTATTTCTCGCAGTAGCCCTTGGAGATGGCGACGCGGATCAGCATATTCCCGGTTCCTGGATAATCCTGGAACTTGATTGTCTCGCCCTTACCCTGTGCGAGCACCGGCGTGGCCGGCGTTGCAGCCAATGCCAGCGCGGCAATGGCGGTTTTGATGATCTTCGACATAGTGTTTCCTCCCAGTCTTTTTTTTATTTTTCGTCAGTCATGCGGCCGTCTTACTGCGGCCTATCGTTTTGCTTGTGGCGCTGTTCGCAATTGCCAATGTCGCAACACCCGTGAAAGGCGGACCGGATCTCGCCAACCTCTGCTTGGTCGGGCGGCTGTGACAGGTCGACCCCAATGATCTCTGTTCCGAGCGCCCCTGATGCCGGCCGGATTTCCAAACGCTCGTTGCGCATCACCGCTCCACGATGTACGACCAGACTAGAAACATAATTCGCATTTGAGATCGTGCGCAAGTCGAAATCCGCCATGGTCGCGAGGATGGAGGACGATAGATGAACGACCAGCTGATTGCCGGCCTGTCGATCGACGGGATGCGGCCGGCACAGCAACGGCGCACACGTGAGCTGGTCTTGCGCATGATGCAGACGGGCCGCGACCTGCTGCGGAACCGCGATTTCGACAGTCTATCGATCGAGGACCTGTGCAATGGGTCTGGGACGACGGTCGGCTCTTTCTACGCTCGCTTCGACAGCAAGGAGACATTCATCACGGCCCTGCAGCGCGTCGTCGTCGATGAGACGGCGTTGCGGATGGAAAGCGACTATCGCTCGGCCCGCGTTCCCAGCGACAACCTTGAGCATTTCCTGTCCTGGGTGACCAAGGGCGCGGCAGTTTGGTACCGGGCGAACGAGGGGCTTGTGCGCGCCTCGCTGCGGCAAGCGTCGCGAGATCCGAAAGCCTGGACGCCGATGAGGGTGCTCGGCCAGACGCAGGTGCGGCTGGCCAAACCACGCATTATGACATTGGTGGCCGATCCGCGGCGCACCGGTTTAAGTGCCACCGTTCAATTCGCGTTCCAGGTCTTGCATGGCACGCTGAACAATATGGTGCTCATCAATCCTGGACCTTACGCCATCCACGACGCCGCCACGCCGTGCATGCTTGCGACGGCAATGTTGCGCCTAATTGAGAGCCAGCCATCGGCGGCGAAAGGAGTGAGGAAACAGTTGTAGGCTCCTAAGTCCTGGTCCAAACCAGATCGTAAAGGTACGCTCGGCCGCGTGCGCCCTGAACATTGCGCCAAACTTGTTTGATGCGCTTGCACCTGGAATTTGCTCATGCACCCGAGCCACCACGCGAAATCATTTCCGGACAAGCCAGCGATCATCATGGCGCGAACCGGCGCGGTGACGACGTATGCCGGCCTCGAGCGCGCTTCGAACCAGGGCGCCCAGCTGTTTCGATCGCTTGGACTGAAGCGTGGCGACCAGATCGCGTTGATGCTCGATAACGGGCCGCATGTCCTGGAGATCTGCTTTGCGGCGCAGCGCTCGGGGTTGCGCTATACGGCGATGAGTACGCGGCTGTCGCTGGCCGAGGCCGAATACATCCTGTCGGACTGCGGCGCCAAAGTCTTTATCGTCTCGGCAAGTCTGGAACCGGTTGCGCGCGAACTGGTCGCCCGGTCGCCGGGCATCGCGCACCGGTTCTCGCTCGACGGTACGCTGGTTGATCATCAGTCTTGGGAGGCGGCGGCGGCGGTCATGCCGGCAACGCCGATCGCGGATCAAAGCGCCGGACGCGACATGCTGTATTCGTCCGGCACCACCGGGCGGCCGAAAGGCGTCAAGACCGAGTTGCTGGATGAGGCGATCGACGCATCGACCTCGCTGATGCAGACGACGACGGCTCTTTATGCTTTTGGTCCGGAGACGCGTTACCTTTCGCCAGCGCCGCTCTATCACGCGGCGCCGTTGCGTTTCTGCATGACCGTGCTGCGGCTCGGCGGAACCTGCGTGATCATGAACAAGTTCGATGCGGCCGAGGCGTTAGGGTCCGTCGAGCGGTATACGATCACCCATAGCCAGTGGGTACCGTCGATGTTCGTTGCGATGCTCAAGCTTCCGGAACATGTCCGCCTTGCACACGATATTTCGTCGCTGCGTGTCGCTATCCATGCCGCGGCGCCCTGCCCGGCGCACGTGAAAGAGGCGATGATCGCCTGGTGGGGGCCGGTGCTCTACGAATATTATGCGGGAACAGAAGGTAATGGCTTCATCGCCTGCACGTCGGAGCAGTGGCTCGCGCACAAAGGCACGGTCGGCCAGGCGCTGGTGGGTGAGTTGCGCATTCTCGACGAAGCCGGGACCGTGTTGCCGCCTGGTGAAGCCAACGTCGGCACGATCTACCTCGCGAATGCGCCCCAGTTCGAATATCACAACGATCCCGAGAAGACTGCCGGATCACGTAGCAAGGAAGGCTGGTCGACGCTCGGCGATGTCGGCTATCTCGATACCGACGGCTTCCTTTATCTGACCGACCGCAAGGCGCACATGATCATCTCGGGCGGGGTTAATATCTATCCCCAGGAGGTCGAAAATCTTCTCGTCGGCCATCCGAAGGTCGCCGACGTTGCCGTTATCGGTGTCCCGAGCGAAGACCTCGGCGAGGAGGTCAAAGCCGTCGTGCAACCGCTTGACTGGGCAGCAGCCGGGCCTGAACTTGCCGCCGAACTGATCGCCTATTGCCGCGCCCATATCAGTCACATCAAATGCCCGCGCTCGGTTGACTTCGACCGGGAATTGCCGCGCCATGCGACCGGCAAGCTCTACAAGCGCCTGATCCGCGACCGCTACTGGCAAGGCCGGAAAAACAAACTCGTCTGA
>JANLYD010000146.1:0-7694 GCA_031365465.1 Hyphomicrobiaceae bacterium | reverse complement strand
CGCCTGCTGGCCGTGCTGTTGTCATCCCCGCCATCGATCGGTGCAATTAATGCGTGCGCGGCCCTAACGCCCGGGGAAGGTCCGTTGGGACGCGCAGTCGCCGGATTGGCCGAGGCGGCGCGCTTGAGCGACCTGAAGGCGCTGACCGAAGAATATCACGAGTTGTTCATCGGCTTGGGTCGCGGCGAGTTGGTGCCGTACGGCTCGTATTATCTGACGGGCTTTCTGCACGAGAAGCCGTTGGCACGTTTGCGCCAGGATTTGGCGCGTCTCGGCGTCACGGCTGCCGCCACCACGTCCGACCCTGAAGATCACATCTCGGCTGTTCTCGACACGATGGCCGGGCTAATCGACGGCCGCTTCGGTGACGCGCTCGATCTGGTGGCGCAAGAGCAGTTCTATTCCGGGCACATCGGCACCTGGGCACCCGTGTTCTTCGCCGACCTGGAGCGCGTGGGAAAATCGTCGTTTTACGCATCGGTGGGGGCTGTCGGTCGATCATTTTTGGCGATCGAACGGGCCGCGTTCGAAATGGGCAGTTGAATTCGGTCCGACCGCGTGGTTTTTCGCGCGTTCGGTAGTTTAGAATTAGTCTTAGACTTATTGCACTCGGAAATTTTGACGTTTAAACCTCGGATGGCGCCAGCCATCGCGTTCGGAGAGCCTCGTATGCCAGACCTGAAGATTCCAAACGATGCGATCACCGAATCGCTGGCGCGCACCGCCGAGGCTGAGGCAAAGGCCGTCGCCGACCGCCGCAGCTTCCTCAAGCTCGCCGGCGCGAGTGCCGTCACGGGTGGAGCGGCCATCGCTGGCGTCGACGTCGCGACGGCTGCGCCCTTGGCCAGCGCCGACACCACCGGTGCCTATCACGAAACCGAGCATATCCGCCGCTATTACGACAGCGCGCGCTGATCATCCGGCGATTGCGCCTGCCCTATTCGCGCCGACGACCGGCCGCTTGACGAGACCTGACGGGAGCCTTCGATGCTGAAAAAGAAAACCCACACTGCTGCACGTCAAGGCTCCGGTCGCGGTGTCGATGTCGTGGCCGTCGCGACGCCTAACGCGGTCGACCGGCGCGGCTTCCTGCGCGCATCCGGCTTGGCAGTCGGCGGCGTGTCGGCCGTCGCAGCGTTCGGCGTGGGTCGTGTCGAGAAGGCGCAGGCTGCCGGGGCGACATCGGGCGCCAAGATCGAAATCAAAAAGTCGGTCTGCACGCATTGCTCGGTCGGCTGCACGGTGACGGCCGAAGTCGAGAACGGGGTTTGGACGCGTCAGGCACCAAGCTTCGACAGCCCATTCAATCTGGGTGCGCATTGTGCCAAGGGCGCGGCCATTCGCGAGCATGCGCATGGAGACCGGCGCCTCAAATATCCGATGAAGATGACGGGCGGGAAATGGGAGCGGATCAGCTGGGATCAGGCGATCGAAGAGGTCGGCACGAAACTGCTCGCCATCCGTGAAAAATCCGGCGCCGATTCAGTTTATTGGCTGGGCTCGGCCAAGCACTCCAACGAGCAATGCTATCTGATCCGTAAGTTTGCGGCCCTTTGGGGCACCAACAACATCGATCATCAGGCGCGCATCTGCCATTCGACGACGGTTGCGGGCGTGGCCAACACATGGGGCTACGGCGCCATGACCAACTCCTACAACGACATCATGAACTCGAAGGCCATCTTCCTGATCGGTGGCAATCCAGCCGAAGCGCATCCGGTCTCGCTGCAGCACATGCTGAAGGCCAAGGAACAGAACAACGCGCCGTTCATCGTCTGCGACCCGCGCTTCACACGCACCGCCGCACACGCCACCGAATATGTGCGGATGCGTCCGGGTACCGACATCGCGCTGATCTGGGGGATCGTCTGGCACCTGCTCGAGAACGGCTGGGAAGACAAGAAATTCATCGACGACCGCGTCTGGGGGCTGGAATTCGTCCGCGACGAAGTCAAGAAGTGGACACCCGAAGAAGTCGAGAAAGTTACCGGGGTGCCCGGCGCGCAGCTCTATCGCGTTGCCAAGACCATGGCGACCCATCGTCCCGGCACGGTCATCTGGTGCATGGGCGGCACGCAGCATACGGTCGGCAACGCCAATGTCCGCGCCTACTGCATCATGCAGCTCGTGCTCGGCAACATGGGCGTCGCCGGCGGCGGCACCAACATCTTCCGCGGCCACGACAACGTGCAGGGCGCCACCGATCTGGGCGTGACCTGCGACAGCCTTCCTGGCTACTATGGCCTCGTGGAAGCGGCGTGGCGTCATTGGGCGCGCGTCTGGGACATGCCCTACGACGAGGTCGTCAAGCGCTTCAAAGACAAGAAGAACATGGAAACGGCGGGTATGCCGGTCAGCCGTTGGATCGACGGCGTGATGGAAGACAAGGCCAACATCGACCAGGCCGACAACATCAAGGCGATGGTGTTCTGGGGCCACGCGCCGAACTCGCAGACGCGCGGGCCAGAAATGAAGAAGGCGTTCGAGAAGCTCGACATGCTGGTGGTGATCGATCCGTATCCGACGGTGTCGGCGATCATGCACGACCGGACCGACAACGTGTACCTGTTGCCGGCCGCGACCCAGCTCGAGACGTCAGGCTCGGTGACGGCATCTAACCGCTCGCTGCAGTGGCGTGAGAAGATTTTCACGTTCCACGAGGCGCTGCCCGACCACACCATCATGTACAAGTTCGCAAAGAAGTTCGGCTATGCCGACACGATGTTCAAGAACATCAAGGTGGAGAAGGACGAACCGGTCGTCGAGGACGTGACGCGCGAGTTCAATCGGGGCATGTGGAGCATCGGCTACACCGGCCAGTCGCCCGAGCGCATGAAATTGCACATGGCCAACCAGCACACGTTCGACCGCGTGACGTTGAAGGCCAACGGCGGTCCGTGCGATGGCGACACCTATGGACTGCCATGGCCGTGCTGGGGCACTGCCGACATGAAAATGGCGAGCGGTAAAGTCGGCCATCCCGGCACCGCCAACCTCTACGACACGTCCAAACCCGTGGCCGAAGGTGGCTTGAACTTCCGCGTCAACTGGGGCGTCACCGTCAAGGGCGTCGACAACGACAAGTGGGCCAAGAACGATCCCGCCAAGGACACGTTGCTGGCGACCAATACCTATCCCGTCGGCAACGAGCTCAAAGACGGGCATCCGCCCGTCACCATGGGCATGCTCAAGAAGCTCGGATGGGACAAGGATCTGACGCCGGCCGAGTTGGAGTCGATCACGAAAGTCGGCGGCAGCGCCATTGACGCGGTGGCCTGGACCAACGACTTGTCGGGCGGCATTCAGCGCGTCGCAATCCTGCACGGCCTGTCGCCGTTCGGAAACGGCAAAGCGCGCGCGGTCGTCTGGAACTTCCCCGACGGCGTGCCGATGCATCGCGAGCCGCTCTACTCGCCGTCGGCCGAACTGGTCGCCAAGTATCCGACGCACACCGATCGCAAATTGATGCGCCTGCCGGTGCTGTATGAAAAGATCCAGAAGGCGGCGATCGCCAACAACGTGCCGAAGGACTATCCGATCGTGCTGACGTCGGGCCGTCTGGTCGAATACGAAGGTGGCGGTGACGAAACGCGATCCAATCCTTGGCTGGCTGAACTTCAGCAGACGATGTTCGTCGAAATCAACCCGGCCGATGCCAATGATCGCGGCATCAAAGACGGGCAGATGGTATGGGTGGAGGGTCCTGAGAAGGGCAAGGTGAAGGTGCAGGCGCAGATTACCGAGCGTGTAGGTAAAGGCGTGGCGTTCATGCCGTTCCACTTCGGCGGCCACTTCCAAGGCAAGGATCTGCGCGACAAATATCCAACCGGAACCGATCCCATCGTGCTGGGTGAATCGACCAACGTCGCCCAGACCTACGGCTACGACAGCGTGACGCAAATGCAGGAAACCAAGACCACGCTCTGCAAAATCACGTTGGCTTAAGTCCAAAATCGTCACGCCCGGCCGGAGCGCGATTAGTTCGCCGGGACGACGAATAACAAAATACCCTGACGGGAGAGACTCCATGGCACGAATGAAATTCCTCTGCGACGCCGAGCGCTGCATCGAGTGCAACGCCTGCGTCACCGCCTGCAAGAACGAGAACGAAGTGCCGTGGGGCATCAATCGCCGCCGTGTGGTCACAATCAACGACGGCAAGCCCGGCGAGCGCTCGGTATCGGTGGCGTGCATGCACTGTTCCGACGCGCCGTGCATGGCGGTGTGTCCGGTGGATTGCTTCTACCAGACCGAACAGGGCGTAGTGCTGCACAACAAGGACCTGTGCATCGGCTGCGGTTATTGCTTCTACGCGTGCCCATTCGGCGCGCCGCAATATCCGCAAGCCACCAATTTCGGCAGTCGCGGCAAGATGGACAAATGTACGTTCTGCTCGGGCGGTCCTGAAAAGGATGCCGATCTGCAGTTCAAGAAATATGGCCGCAATCGTCTGGCCGAAGGCAAGCTGCCGCTGTGCGCGGAGATGTGCTCGACCAAGGCCTTGCTTGCTGGCGACGGCGACGTGGTGTCGACAATCTATCGCGAGCGGGTCGTCACGCGCGGGTTCGGTTCCGGCGCTTGGGGTTGGGGCAAAGCTTATCCCGGGCAGAGTGGCTGAGGCTCTGGCTACCCTTGATTGTCAGGCAATGGGATGAAAGTTTCAGGACAGCAGCTCAATTTTCGTCATGGCCGCGAAGGTGGCCATCCACGACAGGTTCCAACGGGCTACCGTTCGGGCAGGCCCGTGCAGCTATCGAGCGAGCGCCAAGTTATCAAGGTTGCGTGTGCAGAGGCGTGTCGTGGATGGCCGCCTTCGCGGCCATGACGATGAGTTTGAGTTCTTAGCCAACGGTGCGTATCGGTCATGTCAATCCCGTGCCGCGATAGGCTGATGGAAATGCGATTGCGGCGGAGACCGAAACCTATGACGAAACATGTCCGCGCGATGCTGGCCGTGACGTTCGCGACGCTGATCGGCGTCGGCGCCAGCTTCGCTCAATCCAGCGTTCGTCCGCCAGCGAATGCCGTGACGAACGTCACCCCCGGCGCGCCTGGATCTGCTCCCGTCAACGAGGATGCGCAGTTCTGGAAAAAAGTTCGTGGCGGTGTCGAAGGTACGGTGTCGATCCCCGACAAGAAGGCCGGCGTGTTGGTCCAGTCGGGCGGCGAGACTTGGCGTGAATTCCGCAACGGGCCACTGGTCACGTACGGTGCCTACGGTATGGGCGGCATGCTCGCGCTGTTGGCCTTGTTCTATCTGATCCGTGGCCGCATCCGTCTCGACCACGGCTGGGCCGGCCGAACGGTGGAGCGCTTCGGCGAACTCGATCGCATGGCGCATTGGCTGATGGCCGTGTCGTTCATCATCCTCGGCCTCACCGGACTGAATACGCTGTATGGCCGTGGTGTACTCATGCCGGTCATCGGCAAGGACGCGTTCGCAGCCCTGACTGCCACCGGCAAGTCGCTGCACAACTACGTGGCGTTCGCGTTCATGCTCGGCCTCGCGCTGTCGTTCGTGCTGTGGATCAAAGACAACTTCCCGGCTATCGCCGACATCAAGTGGCTGCTGAAAGGCGGCGGTATGTTCTCCAAGGGATCGCATCCGCCGGCTTGGAAATTCAATGCCGGCCAGAAGATCTTGTTCTGGACCATCATGCTGACGGGCTTGTCGATCAGCCTCAGCGGCCTCGAACTGATGTTCCCATTTCAGTTCACGCTGTTCGCGAAGACATTCGGCATCTTGGCGGGCCTGGGCTTCAACGTCCCCACGAGCGTCACCGGCATCCAGGAAATGCAGTTCGCGGCGTCGTGGCACGCCATCATGGGGCTGGTTCTGGTGTGTGTGATTTTCGCGCATATCTACATCGGCACGCTCGGCATGCAGGGCGCGTTCAGCGCTATGGGTTCAGGGCAGGTCGACGAGAATTGGGCAAAGGAGCACCACTCGCTGTGGGCCGAGAAGGCGATCGCCAAACGCGACAGTGCTGCCAAGCAACCGCGTGGTCAGCCCGGCATGCAGCCTGCGGAATAGTGGATTTGGCGCTGACATCGTCAGTGGGTACGTCGTCGAAGCGGATGCCGTCCAAGCGGATAAGGTCGAAGCGCATTTTGGCTGGAGCGGCGGTGCTGCTGACGGCGCTCGCCGCAGTTCCTGCTATCGCTCAAACCCCGGCCCGTCCCGATAGTGCACTTCGGCCCAACGCCGCCGAACGACGCGCGCAGGCGGGCAATCTCGTGGGACACGGCGGCCCCATCAAGGCGATCACCATCGCCCCCGCCTCCGGCAAAATACTCACCGGGGCGTTCGACTACGCGATGACGGCCTGGGACGACGACGCCGGCATAATTCGAGCGGTGCGCATGGATGACCATCAGGGCGCAATCAACGCCACCGCGTTCGCGCGCTCGTCGGCAACCGGCACCGGTGAGGCATTGGCACTCGCTGCGGGCGACGATGCCGCGCTGACGGTCTGGTCGCTGTCAACCGCCCACAAAGTCCACACGTTCACCGGCCATACCGGCAAAATCGTCGGCCTCGCCGTCTCGCCTAGCGGCACCATCGCTGCCACAGCCAGTTGGGATCGCACCGCGCGGCTATGGGATCTCGCGACATTGCAACCCGGCGCGGTCCTCGAAGGTCATACCGGCCCCGTCAACGCTGCAGCGTTCTCATCTGATGGACGGCGGGTGTTCACCGCCTCGGCCGACGGTAACGTCCGCGCATTCGATGCCGCCACCGGGAAGCTCGACCGCGCGATTTACGCGCATGGCTGGGGCATCAACGTGTTGCTCCGCCTGCCCGGTACCGATCATCTGCTGCTCGGCGCGGTCAACGGCAGCGCGATGATCATCGACACGGCCACCGGCGACCGCGTGCGCGACCTGCCGGCGCACGCCCGTCCCGTGCTGGCCATCGCGGCGCTCGACAAGCCCGGCCTGATCGCCACCGGCGGCGGCGACGGCATCATCCGTGTGCTCCGCACCGGCGACGGCGCACACGTCGCCGAATACAAAAATCCCTATGGCCCCGTGTGGGCATTGGCCTTCTCGGCGGGCGGCCAGAGCCTGTATTATGGCGGTCTCGACGACTTCGCCACGCTGTGGAATTTTACGCCGCAAACGGCGGTCGGTCCGGCCGATGCGCCCGCGCCACGGCGGTTCCAGATGCAGGCAACCTCGACCGATCAACTGGCCCAAGGCGAGCAGCAGTTTGCGCGCAAATGCAGCGTCTGCCATACGCTGACGCCGGAGGGCGGAAATCGTGCCGGGCCGTCGCTGCATGGCATCTTTGGGCGCCGCATCGCGACGCTGCCCGGCTACCCATTCTCCGAGCCGCTCCGCCGCATGGAACTGGTCTGGAGCGAGGAAACAGTGGCTAAACTGTTCGAACTCGGGCCAGATGTCGTGACGCCCGGCTCAAAAATGCCGCTGCAGCAGATGACCGACAAAACGCAACGCGACGCGTTGATTGCCTATCTGAAGATTGCCACTGCGGCGACCGTGCCGCCGGCCGAGAAGAAACAGTGACGCCAAGCAGAATAAGAACAGCACTGGGAGAGACGACAATGAAAGCATTCCTGATGGGCATCGCCGTCCTGGCCGTGGTCAGCGCCGCATCCGCCGCCGTTCTGTCGTGGTCGCAGCAGTCGTCGCAAGTCGCCTACTCCGACAAATCCAGCGTCCGGCAGTAA
>JANLYD010000142.1:0-27280 GCA_031365465.1 Hyphomicrobiaceae bacterium | reverse complement strand
GCGTTGCGGGTGGCGTTGTCCATGGCGGTCATGCGGCTGCCCTGCTCGGACGCGGCATTTTCAAGCAGGCCGCGAAAGACCTGGGTCAAGATATTGCGCTTGAGCAGGAAGCCAAGGATGACCTCCTCGCTCGGCTCGTATTCGTTGACGGCTTCAGACTTGGTTTCGGTTTTGCCGGTGGCCTTGGCTTCGGGCAGCTTGGTTGGAATGAGCTGGAGGCCGGTCGGTTTCTGGGAAATGACCGATTTGAATTCGGAGTAGTACATGGTGGCGACGTCGAATTCGCCGGCATCGAACATCGCGAGAATTTTGTTGCCAATGCCTTCGGCGTTGACGAACGCGAGGTTTTTGACGGCCTTGAGGTCGACGCGATCGACGATCTGCTTGGCGTAATCACGGCGGAGGGAGTCGCTGCCCTTCTTGCCGACGGCCATGATCTTGACGGTCTTGCCTTCGCGGGTCAGACGCTGAGCGTCAGCGCGGGCGAGCTTGACGATGTTGCCGTTGAAGCCGCCGCAGAGACCGCGCTCGGCGGTCATGACGATCAGCAAGTGAACTTGATCCTTGCCGGTGCCGACGAGCAACGGAGAGGCGCCGTCGCGATTGGTGCGCTGATTGAGATTGGCAAGCACCGTGTCCATGCGTTCGGCGTAAGGCCGGGCGGCTTGCGCGGCTTCCTGTGCACGGCGCAGCTTGGCAGCCGCAACCATCTGCATGGCCTTGGTGATTTTCCGCGTCGCCTTAACGGAGGCGATGCGGACGCGCATATCTTTGAGAGAGGCCATTCGCTCGTTCCAACTTCCAGCATTCTGTCTGCGTCTCCACGTGTCACACGGGAGAAGGTCGAAATGAAAGGTCGAGCACGCGGCTGCCCCTCACCCTGACCCTCTCCCCATCGCCTAGCGCGATGGGGAGAGGGAAAAATCAGACGAACTGCTTCTGCGTGGTTTCGACGATGCCTTTGAGCTTGGCGGCATTGCCGTCGGACAGGTCTTTCGTATCGCCGATTTCCTTGAGCAGAGCGGCGTTGGGGCCGCGCAGATTTGCAAGCAAAGCATCTTCGAACGGCTTGACCTTGGCGAGCGGCATCGCATCGAGATAACCGTTGGTGCCGGCCCAGATGACGCAGACCTGTTCTTCCATTTTGAGCGGCGAGAATTGACCCTGCTTCAAAAGCTCGGTCAGGCGCGAGCCGCGGTTCAGCAAGCGCTGAGTGGCGGCGTCGAGATCGGAACCGAACTGCGCAAAGGCGGCCATTTCGCGATACTGGGCCAACTCGCCCTTGATCTTACCGGCAACCTTTTTCATGGCCTTGGTCTGGGCGGAGGAGCCGACGCGGCTGACCGACAGACCGACGTTCACGGCAGGGCGGATGCCCTGGAAGAAGAGATCGGTTTCGAGGAAGATCTGGCCGTCGGTGATGGAGATCACGTTGGTCGGGATGTAGGCCGAAACGTCGTTGGCCTGCGTTTCGATGACCGGCAGTGCGGTCAGCGAGCCAGCACCAGCGGCGTCGCCCATCTTGGCGGCGCGCTCGAGCAGGCGCGAATGGAGATAGAAGACGTCGCCGGGGTAGGCTTCGCGGCCCGGCGGGCGACGGAGCAGGAGTGACATCTGGCGATAGGCGACGGCCTGCTTGGAGAGATCGTCATAGATGATCACGGCATGCATTTTGTTGTCGCGGAAGTATTCGCCCATGGCGCACCCGGTGAAAGGCGCGAGGAACTGCATGGGGGCCGGATCGGACGCCGTGGCGGCGACGACGATGGAATATTCGAGCGCGCCGTTTTCTTCGAGCGACTTCACGAACTGGGCGACGGTTGACCGCTTCTGGCCGATTGCGACGTAGACGCAATAGAGCTTCTGGTTCTCGTCGGTGCCCTTGTTGGCGGCCTTCTGGTTCAAGATGGTGTCGAGCGCGACAGCGGTTTTGCCGGTCTGACGGTCGCCGATGATCAATTCGCGCTGGCCACGGCCGACGGGAATGAGTGCGTCGATGGCCTTCAGGCCGGTCGCCATCGGTTCATGAACCGACTTGCGGGGAATGATGCCGGGAGCCTTGACGTCGACGCGGCTGCGTTTTTCGGCCTTGATGGGGCCTTTGCCGTCGATGGGGTTGCCGAGACCGTCGACCACGCGGCCGAGCAGGCCCTTGCCGACGGGAACTTCCACGATGGCGCCGGTGCGCTTGACGGTGTCGCCTTCCTTGATCGTGCGGTCGTCGCCGAAGATGACGCAACCGACATTGTCGCTCTCGAGATTGAGCGCCATGCCACGAATGCCGCCGGGAAACTCGACCATTTCGCCGGCCTGGACCTTATCGAGGCCGTAGACGCGGGCGATACCGTCGCCGACCGAGAGGACCTGTCCGATTTCGGAGACTTGCGCCTCCTGGCCGAAATTCTTGATCTGATCCTTGAGGATCGAAGTGATTTCAGCGGCGCGGATATCCATCAGCCGGTTCCTTTCATGGCAACTTTGAGTTGTTCGATGCGAGTCTTGAGCGAATTGTCGATCATGCGGCTGCCGACCTTGACGACGAGGCCGCCAAGGAGCGACGGATCAACTTTCGCTTGGATGGTGATGTCACGGCCGACGCTGGCCTTGAGCTGATCTTTGAGCGCCTGCATCTGCGCATCGGTGAGCGCATGTGCGGAGGTGACATCGGCGGAAACCTCTCCACGCGCGCGGGCGGCGATGAGGCGGAAATTCTTTATGACATCAGATGTGATGAACAGGCGACGGTTGCGCGCAAGCACCTTGAGAAAGTTGCCGGCGAGGCCGGTAATGCCAGCCCTGGCTGCGATGGCGTCCAAGGCTTTCGACTGCTGCTCGGCGGAAAATGCCGGGCTCATCACGACACGCCGGAGGTCGGCGCTGTCGGTCAGCATGGCTTGGAAGCGGGTCAAATCCTGCTCGACCTGCACCTGCTGACTCTGCTCTTTGGCAAGCTCGAATAATGCCGATGCGTAGCGCTCTGCCACGCCCGTCGTCATGCCGGTCGTCACTGTCTGGTCGCTGGCCACGTGGGATCGTCTCAGCAGAAATGGGCGCTGTCGACCGTCGTAAAAAGCGGTCGAACGGCACCCGGAAAGGGGAGCCCATCACCATGCCGGAAACGCGGACTGGTTCTGGAGGAGAGCCGCGGGCGACTGCACGCGAGTAAGATCGCCGCACCCGATCCCCCGACCGTGCGCGTGCCTTACCATGCTCGTTTGCGACGTTCAACCGCGCGATGGAGTACGAGTTGCCGCATCCTGAGAGAATGCCAGTGGAGCGCGTGCGCGCATGCGGAAGTCAACGTGATCACGAAGGTGAACGGTTGCTGCATGGTGCATTCAGGGAAGGATCATAGGCAAGCTGCTAGTCAGGATGTAAGTGTACGGACGGGGAGCGTGCGATTGGCCGCATCCCGTCCTTTTTTTGTGGGGAAAAACAATGACGATGCTGCGGATGGCGGGCTGTGCGACGATTGCCGCGATGCTGTTGTTGACAGGTGGTGCGCGTGCGGCGGAGTCGCCGGACGTCATGCGGCAGCGTGCATTGGAGGCGAAGCGGACGCAGCAGCAACCGGCGGCGAAGCCAACGCCACAGCCGCAAGTGCGCGCGGCGCCGATCGACCAGGGCCGTGCGGTTAAACCGCAGCCGTCATTTGGTCAGCCGGCCCGGCCGCGGCCCACTACGGTGACCCCGCAAGTCACGCTTCCTCAGTCTGCTCCGAGTGGTGAGCGGCGCGGCGGCTATGGCGGCTATTCAGGCGGCGGGCGTGAGGTGCGTGGTGGCGAGCGACGCGATCGCGTGCGCAATGGCGTGGCGATCGGTGCCGGTATCGCCATTATCGGCGGGGTGATTGGATACAATGCCTATCGTGGCCCCTATCGCGATCGGGTTTATGAGCGGTGCGACCGCAATTTCCCCGATTTCGACTATGAGACCGGCTCGTTCGTGAACGACGACGGGGACCGGGAAATCTGTCCGTATCTGCTGGACTGACGGGGACACTCGCGGCTCCTTGCCTGGTCATTGCGGGGGGGGGATCGTGCTGCGTCCAAACGAGCGCGGTCAGGGATGGGTTGCGGTTTGCGCGAATGGTGGTCAGAAGTGGCTGACAGGCGGGCGGTGTGCGCCGCGGGGTCTAGCCGGGCTGAAGCATGCAACGTAAAGCCAAAGTGCCTTTGAGCACGCCGGATGCGTCGCTCGATGGCGTGACGACGGACCTTGGCGTGCCGGCGCTCGACGTCGCGGGCGATGCGGGATCGGCGGTGTCGCCCGTGGGCTTCGGACCAGTTGCGAGTGCGTTACCGGCCGGCGTGACGCCGTCGATGGCGCAGTTCCTGGAGATCAAGGCTGCCAACGCGGACTGCATCCTGTGGTACCGCATGGGTGATTTCTACGAGCTATTTTTCGAGGACGCGGTGACGGCGTCGGCGGTGCTGGGCATCGTGCTGACGAAGCGGGGCAAGCACCTCGGCGAAGATATTCCCATGTGCGGGGTGCCGGTGCACCGCGCCGACGAGTATCTGCAAAGGCTGATCCGCAAGGGTTACCGGGTTGCGGTGTGCGAACAGCTGGAAGATCCGGCGGAAGCGCGCAAGCGCGGCGCGAAGTCGATCGTGCGGCGCGATGTGGTGCGGCTGGTGACGCCGGGGACGCTGACGGAAGACAGTCTGCTCGACGCGAAGGCGCGCAATTATCTGACGGCTTTGTTTCGGGCGCCACAGGTGCGCGGACCGGACGGGTCGGAGCTGCCGGGATTTGCGCTGGCGTCGCTGGATATCTCGACGGGCGAGTTTGAAATCGGGGAAATCGCGGCGGCGGATCTGCATGGCGAACTGGCGCGGCTGGCGCCGGGGGAATTGCTGGCGGCGGATGTCGTGCTGGGTGAGCCGTCTGTGAAGGCGGTCGTCGCGCACGGGTCGGCGGCGATCACGCCGGTGCCGGCACCCTCGTTCGACAGCTTTGCGGGCGAGAGACTGTTGAAGTCGCACCTCGGCGTCAGCGACTTGGCCGGGTATGGTCAGTTCTCGCGCGGCGAACTGGCGGCAGTGGGTGCGCTGCTCAAGTATGTGGAACTGACGCAATTGGGCCGGCGGCCGGTGGTGCTGCCGCCCCGACGCGGTGGCAGCGCCGACATCATGGTGATCGATGCGGCGACACGGGCGTCGCTCGAGTTGGTGCGATCGGTATCGGGGGAGCGGAGCGGCAGCCTGTTGGCCGCTATCGACAGGACGGTGACGGGGCCGGGAGCACGAGCGTTGGCGGAGCGGCTGGCTGGTCCGTCGCGGGATCTGACGCTGATAACGCGACGATTGGATGCGGTTGGATATCTCGTCGGCGAGGAGCGCTTGCGGGAAGATGTGCGCGCGGTTTTGCGGCAGGCGCCGGACATGGCGCGCTCGGTGAGCCGACTGGCATTCCAACGGGGCGGGCCGCGCGATCTCGCGGCCGTGCGGGACGGGCTGGCTGCGGCGCGACAGGCGGCGAAGCTGTTCGGCAAAGCACGCGAGATGGGACTGCCGGAAGAAATCGGCGAGATCGTCTTGCGGCTGGCGCCGGAGGGGCTGGATGTCGAGCCGAGATTGACGGCGGCGTTGGTGGAAGAGCCGCCCCCGTTCAGGCGAGACGGCGGGTTCGTGCGGGCTGGTTATTCGGCTGACATCGATCAGGCGCGCAGCTTGCGCGAAGATAGCCGCAAGGTGATGGCGGCGCTCGAGGCACGCTATGTGGACCTTACGGGCGTCAAGTCGCTCAAGATCCGGCACAACAACATCCTCGGCTATTTCATCGAGGTGTCGGCTGGTACGGCGAAGCCGCTGACGGTCGAGCCGCTGACGGAGACGTTCAAGCATCGACAGACGATGGCGAGCGCGATGCGCTTCACGACGAACGAGTTAGTGGACATCGAGGGGCGCATCGCCTCGGCGGGCGAGCGGGCGCTGGCGCTGGAGCAGGACGTGTTCAATGCGCTGGCTGATCGAATCGCCAAGGCGGAGCGCACGCTGGGCGCGGTCGCTGCGGCGCTGGCGGCATTGGACTGCCACATGAGCCTCGCCGAGATTGCTGTCGAGCAGGGCTATGTGCGCCCGGTGCTGGGGCAGCATGCCGATCTCGCCATACTCGGTGGCCGGCACCCGGTGGTGGAGCAGGCATTGAAACTGCAGCACGGCGGGCCATTCGTGGACAACGACTGCGTCCTGGGACGAGCGCAACGGACGCTGGAGCAGCCGTGCAGTTCGGCTAAGTTTGCGGGCTTCGAGGAGAGCGCCGACGGGCGGATCTGGCTGGTGACCGGGCCGAACATGGCGGGCAAATCAACATTTCTGAGACAGAACGCGCTGATCGTGGTGCTGGCGCAGATGGGGTCGTTCGTACCGGCGCGGAGCGCAACGATCGGCCTGTGCGACAGGCTGTTCTCACGCGTCGGAGCATCGGATGATCTGGCACGAGGGCGCTCGACGTTCATGGTCGAGATGGTCGAGACGGCGGGCATTCTCAATCAGGCAACTCAGCAAAGCCTGGTTATTCTCGACGAGATCGGACGCGGCACCGCGACTTTCGACGGGCTTTCGATCGCCTGGGCCACGGTGGAGCATCTGCATGAGAAGGTGCGCTGCCGGGCGTTGTTTGCGACGCACTATCATGAGATGACGGCGTTGGCGCAGCGATTGCGCGACGTTTCGAACGTCACCATCGACGTGAAAGAGTGGCAGGATGAAATCGTCTTCCTGCATAAATTGAAACCGGGCGCGGCGGATCGGTCGTACGGTATTCAGGTGGCGAAGCTGGCGGGGTTGCCGGCGGCGGTCATCAAGCGTGCCGGGGAAGTGCTGAAGACGCTCGAGGCGAACGACGGGCGTGCCCGGGGTGGCAAGTCCGGCGCATCACTGCTGGAGGATCTGCCGTTGTTTGCGGCGGCGCGGCCGACGTCGCATGTGCCTGGCGCACAGGCAGAGGCGGAAGCGACCGTCGCACGCTCGGCGATCGAGACGGCGTTGGCGGAAATCCATCCCGACGACCTGAGCCCGAAAGCCGCGCTCGAAGCGCTTTATGCGCTGAAGAAAATAGCCGAGACCAAACATTGAGACGAGTCGTTGCAGCCGTGCGCGACCAACATTCGAGACCGAACGTGACATCAAACCTTGCTCTTCACGATGCCGACAGCCGCGGCGACGGAACGCCGGTACGTCTCCGATACGGCGACGTGTTTGCTGAACTGGCGGCGATCTTATGCCGGCACGACGGACAGCCGGCGGATGCACGGCCGGACGTGGTGGCGCGACTGACGAGCTTGGTTGCTGAGACGAGTGCTGCGGCCGAGCGTCAGCTGCAAAAAGACGGACGCGGACGCGACTGCGCGGCGCGACTGTCGCAGTTTCAGGACGACCTCATTCATCTCATCTACGATTACACGGTGGCCTACGTATACCGCCCACTGAACCGGGCTGATCCAGACCTGATCAGCATCGTTGCGACAGGCGGATATGGACGCGGGCTGCTGTCGCGCGGGTCGGACATCGACCTGCTGTTTCTATTGCCGGCGAAGCAGACGGCGTGGGGCGAGAGTGTGGTCGAATACATTCTCTACATGTTGTGGGATTTGCGCTTCAAAGTTGGTCATGCGACGCGAACGATCGAGCAATGCGTGAAGCTGGCGCAATCGGACATGACGATCCGTACCGCCTTGCTCGACGCACGGCTGATTTTCGGCGACCAGAAGCTGTTCGCCACGATGGTCAAGCGATTCCAAGCCGACGTGGTGGCGGGCTCGGCCAAGGCGTTCATCGATGCCAAGTTGAGTGAGCGCAGTGCGCGACACAAACGCAGCGGCGAGAGCCGTTACAAAGTCGAGCCCAATGTCAAAGACGGCAAGGGCGGCCTGCGTGATCTGCATACGCTGCATTGGCTCGCGAAATATATCCATGGTGAAACGCCGGGGCACGACGGCGGGGCCGAATCTGCGATCTTTTCGCAAAGCGAAATGACCACGTTTCGCCACTCGGAAAATTTTTTATGGACGGTGCGCTGCCATCTGCACTTTCTGACCGGCCGCGCCGAAGAGCGTTTGACATTCGATCTGCAACCGCAATTGGCGAAGCGTCTCAATTATCATGATCGGGGTGGACTTAAGGCCGTCGAACGGTTCATGCGGCACTACTTCCTCGTGGCGAAGGACGTGGGCGACCTGACGGCGGCGCTTTGTGCGTCGCTCGAGATGCAGCAGCTCAAAGGATTGCCTGGGCTCGCGCACATGCTCAACCCGATGAGCTGGCGGACGCGGCGACGTGTGCGGACAAAGACTGAATTTAGAATTGAAAATGGGCGGCTGACGGTGCCGGATCCACATGTATTCCAGCGTGATCCAGTCAATCTCATTCGCTATTTCCGTGAGGTCGAGGACACCAAAGCATTCGTGCATCCGGATGCGGCCCGCCTGATCCGGTCGTCTTTGCGCCTGATAGACGAGCGGTTGCGCAACGACCCGGAGGCGAACCGGATCTTCATCGACTTGCTGACGAGCGAAAGCGAGCCGGCGGATGCGCTGCGGCGCATGAACGAGGCGGGAGTGCTGGGGCGGTTCGTGCCCGAATTCGGCAAGGTGGTCTCGATGATGCAGTATAATATGTATCATCACTATACAGTCGACGAACATCTGGTGCGGACGGTCGGGGAAGTGTCGGGCATCGAGCACGGGCAGGATGCCGACGCGCTGCCACTTTCGATGAAGCTGATCTCGCAGATCCAAAGCCGCCGCGTGCTGTTCGTTGCGGCATTCCTGCACGATATCGCGAAGGGGGCGGATGGCGATCATTCGATCGTGGGCGCGGAGATCGCGCGGAAGCTGTGTCCACGCTTCGGGCTGACGGCTGCGGAAACCGATACGGTGGCGTGGCTGATCGAGCAGCACCTGACGATGAGCAACACGGCGCAGAGCCGCGACCTCGGTGACGCGAAAACGATCCGCGCATTTGCCGACATCGTGCAGACGCCGGAGCGGTTGCGGCTGCTGTTGCTACTGACGGTCGCGGATATTCGCGCGGTGGGACCTGGCACCTGGAACGGCTGGAAAGGGCAATTGCTGCGGACGCTGTATCAGGAAACAGAGCCGCTGGTGGCGGGCGGACATACGATTGCAGGGCAGCGCGAGCGGGTACAGAAGGCGCAGGACGAGTTCCGTCGCGCGTTGCGGGAGGCGCACCCAGAGACGTCGGCGGACGATTTTGCGGCGCGAGCCTATCCCGATTATTGGCTGCGCACCGAAAGGCGCAAGCAGGTGGCGCACGCTCAGTTGTTGGCGACGATGGAAGCGGCGGGCAAAACACTGGCCGTCGACGTGGAGCCGGACGCATTCACGGCGGTGACGGAACTGACGGTGCTGGCGCCCAATCATCCGCGCTTGCTGGCGATGTTTGCCGGCGCGTGCGCTGCGGCGGGTGGCAACATCGTCGGGGCGCACATCGCGACGACCCGGGATGGTACAGCGATCGACAGCTTCTTGCTGCAACGGGCATTCGAGCACGATGCGGATGAGAAACGGCGCGGTGAGCGGATCGGCGATATGATCGGCAAGCTGCTGAAAGGCGAGCAATGGCCGGAGCGCCTGTTATCCAAAACGCCGGCGCCGCTGGGTGGGAAGGCGTCGTTTCAAGTGCCGCCGGAGGTCATCATCGACAACGCTTTGTCGGATCAGTTCACGGTCGTGCAAGTTTCGGGACTGGACCGGCCTGGATTGCTTTATGAACTGACTAGCGCCATCTCGGACCTCAACCTGGACATTACGTCGGCACACATCACGACGTTCGGCGAAAAAGCGGTCGACGTGTTCTATGTCACCGATCTGACGAACAAGAAGATAACCAACGTCGGGCGGCAAGGAGTGGTGCGCGAGAGGCTGGTAGCGGTTTTGGCCGGCCGGCAGGCGGCGGGCGCGGTCTGAGTGGCTGCGTTCGGGGTGGCGAATGAGTTGGGTGTTGACCGGGGCGGTGCGCTCAATTAGACAACACGGGTTCCCGCTGGGCTAAGCCCCGCGTGGCATTCGTTTGCCATCCTTGTTTCCAACCCTCGATACGGCGGGACGGCCTGCAGAGGCATTGTTCATGTCCGGCCGTTGGCCAAGTGTCGGGGTGGTTCGGCTCAAACTTTTACCGCTTAGCGGGTTTTGGGAGTGACTTTTTATGACGCGCCGCTGTGAGCTTACGGGCAAAGGCCCGATGTCTGGTAACATCCGCAGCCATGCTGAGAACAGCACGCGTCGCGTGTTCCGGCCGAACCTCGTCAACGTGACCCTGATGAGCGATGTGCTCAACAAGAAGGTGCGTCTGAAGGTATGCGCGAACGGACTGAAGACCGTCGAGCATCGCGGCGGGCTCGATGCCTTCCTGCTGAAGGCCGATGACCAGGACCTGTCGGAGAAGTGCTTGGCGCTGAAGCGTGAACTCAAGAAGGCGCAGCCGAAGGTCGCGGCCTGACGCTTCTGTCGGCGTGTTCGCCGATTTGACGGTATTTTGCGCGGCCGGTGGGCGTGCTGCTCGCCTGACTTCGAACTGACTGCAAATTTGTTACTTATCGGCTCCATCGCGGCACTGCGGTGGAGTTTTTTTGTTGTCGTGAGATGTGTCGAGGTTGCGATGCAACATATTTTGTCAGACGTGCTTTCTGAACGCTGGATTAACAGGCAACTCAAGAATTTATTGAATAGCTCAAAATCTGTATTATGTGCCTAAATTCAAAGCATTGAAGGATGATAAGATCGCTCGGCGCATAGCTGGATTGCCGTGGTATGCCTTGTTCGCATGTGCGAGATCAACTATTTTCCGAGGGTGCACGGCGAATGCCGGCCACTCACCTTCTCCTTCCGGAGACTGTGGGCCCAGAGATGGGACTGATCACGAGCAAGACAAGGAGCCATCACCATGGCCAGCACTTTCTCTTCCGACGCCGACTTCGATAGCACCGCCATGATTGCGCCGCTCAAGGTAGAAGCTGCGGGATTGACCGGTTTGTTCAAATCGCTTGCCACTCGGCTGGCAACGGCCCGTCAGCACCGCTTGGACGCTGAAATCGGCCACTTCATCGAAGTCCACGGCGGCGAACTCACCGACGATCTGGAACGGCAGATCAGCCGCCGATTCGGTGCGGGCGCTTAAGCCAGTAGTCACTACCGCAGTCAGTCAAGGCGTTCCTCGATGGAGGGACGCCTTTTGCATGTGCGGCGTGCAGTGATGACAGTTGCTGCGCGGGAGTGCGCAAGCAATGGTGTCTCGCGTGTCCGTCGCCCGCATAGAAGGACTTTAGCCGCCGATGCCGCTTCTATTCGTGCTGAGTATCGCGGCGTTCGTGTCGGCGTTTTCGATCCGCATCCTCGATCCCCTGGTGCCGTCGATGGCGCGGGACCTCGGCGTGCTCGTCGGCACTGCTGCGATGCTGGCGCCGGCCTATACTTTTCCCTACGCGCTGTCGCAGCCGCTGCTGGGCGGGATCAGTGACCAGTTGGGCAAGGAGCGGATCATCAAGATCTGTTTGGCGTTGCTTGCTTTGTCGCTGGCGGCGGCAGCGGTCGCGCCGGACTACACCACGCTGTTCATCGCGAGATGCTGCGCGGGAATTTCCGGCGGTGGCATCATTCCGGTTTCGTTTGCGATCGTTGGTGACCGCTTCGCGGTGGCCGAGCGCCAGGTTGCATTGGCGCGGCTGGTGATGGCATCGCAAATCGCCATCCTTCTGAGTGCGGGCCTCTCAGGCCTGATCGCGGCGCAACTGGGGTGGCGGGCCGTATTCGGGATGGCTGCGCTGATTGCGGCAACGTCGTTCGTGATGATGATTCGGGCGCTGCCGGCGGCCGTACGAGCCGATCCCTCGGCGCCGTTGAGTTTCGACCGGGTCAAGAGCCAGTATGCGCTGGTGCTGTCCAACCCGCTGGCCCGGATCATTCTTCCGGCTGCGGCGGTCGAGGGCATGGTGCTGTTCGGATTGTTGCCCTTCGTGGCGCACAGGCTCGAGGAGCGGGCGCTGGGCGGGATCGTCGAAGCGGGCCTGGTGCTGGCGACGATGAGTATAGGCGGCATCGCGTTCACGCTGTGTGTGGGGCGGCTGCTGTCGCTGCTTGGGCGCGAAGGTGTGTTCCGAGCCGGGGGCGTGATCGCGTGTGTGGCGATGATCGGGGTCGCGGCGAGCCCGTCGTGGATGGTCGAGGCGGCGTTTTTTGCGGTGCTCGGCTTCGGTTTCTTCATGATCCACAATTCCCTGCAGTTGCAGGCGACGGAACTGGCACCGCAAGCGCGTGCGTCGTCGGTGGCGATGTTTGCGTTCTGCTTCTTCCTGGGGCAGGCGCTGGGTCCGCTCGCCTATCACGCGGCCTTCGATGCTTTCGGCATGAATATTCCGATCGTGATTGGCGGCGTCATTCTGCTGGTGATGGCGTTTTCCGTGGCGTATCGGCTGGAGCGAAAAGCGGCTGCGCAGGACTGACCGGGTCAGTCCTGGCAATGCCACGCGAGTTCAAGCGGCCAACTTGAGTGGGCGGACGCCGCCCTTGTGCACGTTTGAGCGAAGCCCACGATGCGTGCGTGGAATGTGCATCTGGATGACATTGGACGTGATGGTCCGGATGACGCGAGACTGGTTGGAGAGCCAAACGTGACGGCGTTTCAGCGATTTTTTCCGGACGTCCACGAGAACCGGTTTGGCCCTGAGGGCAGACGCGCGACGCGGTCCCGAAACGGCAAGTGACGGTTTGAGCGCGGGCCGGCGAGCCAAAGCTGAAGGCTTGCGGCCCTTGGGTACGTTGCGCGCGGCGGTGATTGCCAGCTGAGCTGCGAGCGGCCGGCCGCGCTCGGACCGGTACATGGTGGACAGGGCCGCATTCTGGGCTAGGACCGGTAACGGCAGCGCGGTGGGTGTGCCGCCGTCGGGTGGTACAGGCGCTTCGCTGGCGGGCACGATTTCTATGGTGGCGAAGAGTTTGATCGGGGCAGCGCCCGGCGCGTGCCCGGGGGCCAGATCGTAGGCCTGCGTATTGCCGATGAAGGGCGACATCGTGATAGCAGGAGATGCTGTGCGAGGCGCGAAGCCGAACGCTTTCAGAAGTCCCTGGAGACCACGCAGAATAGTACCGACCGGCGCCAACATGCCCCACTCTCCCAACTGAACTTTCGCTCGCCAACGGACGAGTCCCGAGGTTCAGAATGGCAGGCAAGGTTTGCCACTGAGTTAACGGACGTGCCAAAATGCGAAAACATATTTGCTAAGGCAAATAAGACCTTGAGTGCGAAATGCTCGGTGCGGCTGTGATGTCAGTCGTGGCCGCTTCTGCCTGAGACTGTGGCAGTCCAGGTATCGGGCGCAGGTGGGGCACTCGACGGAGGCGACTTTGCGGTCCGTGTGCGCGTTGCGCGGGCATGCAGGTTGGCACGGTCGAGATTGGTCGGGGCCACTTGCGGGTTCGCCTGCTGCGAGCCGGCGGCAAGTGGGTAGACGGTTTCGGCGACGAAGCTCCAAAAGCCGATGAGGTGCCAGAAAACGATACCACTGGCGAAGCCGATCAGGCCCCAGACCCACGCCGGCCTCAGATGCGAGCGGACGCGGCGCGGCGCGACGAGGGTCTTGGCCTTCTGCTCTATCGTGCCCGACGGTGCGGGTGCGTGCTGGGGCAAGGCGCGTTCGGCTGCATACTCGATCGCTGCCGAGAGGCGTGCGCGCCGAGAGGCGGCATCGGAGACGAACAGTTCCTCGGCATCGTCAGGCCAGCGACGGCGTGGCGTTGGTTCGACTGGATGCGGCACGACAATCCTCCCGGTGGACGCGTTGTCCATCGAGTTCTGATTCGGCGGCGGCAGGCAAGGTTTTGTAGGGTCGAAGGAAGCACTCACGCTTTGGCTGGCGGCACTCGTGCCTTCGATCGCGGCGTAAATCCTTCCGGCGGCTCAGATCCGCTGTCCGGCGGCTGTCGGGGGACGTAATGCGCTGCTGGCGCGAACGGGCGGGACGTAGACACGCTGCGAGGCACACATGCGCGACTGGTTCTCGTTGCGGCCGCAGGAGCGGAAATTGCCGCCCTTGTCGAAGCAGATGCGGACTTCACGCAGCCGAGGACCGGGGCCGCCGCAATCGATGGCGATGCCGTCGGACTTCATGCCGGGGTTTGCTGCGACGAAGTCGGCGATCAACTCGGGCGTCGACACGAACGTGCGAGGATCGGTGATGGCCTGATAGCGCTGGGGTATCTTGACCTTGTTGTAGAGCGACCGCGACATGTCGAAGAAGCCGTCGACACCGAGCCCGCTACAGGTGCCGTGCTTGCGATATTCGTGAAACACCAGTTTTTCGCTCGGCATGATGTCGAGCATGCGGGTGGCGACCGGGCGGGGCACGAAGCCGCGATCCGCCGTTTGGCAATCCTGTGGCCAGCCTTTTTCGAACTGCGGCCAGACGCCGTGCAGGACGAAGGCATAGGGGCGGTTGCCGCGACCGTTGCATTGGGGATCGTTGCCGCCAGAGGCTTGGCCGGCGCAATAGCTCGGGCTCCAGGACAGCGACATGACGTAATAGTCGAATTTGCCGGGTTCGTAGACGCGCTGGCTGCGACCATAGGGGCTCGATTCGCGGGCGAAGCCGCCGGTCGTGTTGCGCTGTGCTTCGGCGCGATCGGAGACAGTTACGCCGAGGGCCAATCCCAGGGCGATGGCCGTCAGGATCGATGCGGCGAGTGTGCGCAAGGCGGCCACGAGCTTTCGTTGCGGCATCATGTTGATTTGCATCAGTTCCCCCAGAGGCAAATGGTGCCTGCTGAGGCATCCACCGATATGGCTGCACAATACCGCTTCCACGAGCGCGCGCAACGGGCGGGCTTGCGACAACTGTCAGCAATCTGAAGGCATGATCCTTGCCGGAAATCCATTGCGGTCGACGACGCCGCGTTTTATGGTCGATCAGTAAACGTTGATCAGCCGGAGCCTTGCGGTTATTCCGGCGTCCACGCGCCCGCACGACTTTTGATCGCGAGCGCCGCGAGATGCAACGTCGTTTCCGCATCGGCGCAGAATACTATGGGCAGACGTTCGTCACATAAACCGGATGAGTTGCGCGCACTCATTCTCGAGGCGGCTTACGCGATCATCGAGACACACGGACTGGCCGGATTGTCGGCGCGGGAGATCGCACGGCGGATCGGCTATTCGCCCGGCACGATCTACAACATGTTTTCAAACCTCGACGAGGTCGTGCTGCACATCGAGGCGCGGGTGCTCGATGCGCTGGACCAGCGGCTGGCGATGGAGCTCGACCAGGAGGGGAGCGACGGGGTCAAGGTGCAGCGACTGGCGCAGGCCTACCTCGCCTTTACGCACGAGAAGCCGAAGCTGTGGAACCTGCTGTTCGAGCATCACCTGCCGGCTGGGGCGGAGTTGCCGGACTGGTATCAACAGAAGCTCGAGGGGTTGCTCGCGCGGGTCGAGCAGGGGCTGGCACCGCTGATGCCGCAGGTGCACGACGCCGAGCGCAAGCGTGCGGCGCGGGTGCTGTGGGCCGGCGTGCACGGCATCACCTCGCTGTCGACGACCGACAAGTTGTCGATCGTGACGACGGAGGCGGCCGGGAGCTTGGTCGACGATCTCGTGTCGACATACTTGACCGGCCTGCAGGCCAAGGCATGAGACGGCCGTTCATTCGACGGTTTTGATCGGATTGGTCCGAACTGCTTCGGGTCGTTCTGCAGGCGTGATCGAGCCGGTGGAGATCGTGGCGGCGGGCTTGGCCGGCTCGGCGGCTTCGACGCGGTTGCCGAGGTGACGAACGCGAGCGGCCATGGTGCCAACGTCGACGCCGAACCAGGGCGACCCCCGGGCCGGCAAAAGTTGGCGCTGCAGGCTCGACCACACGGCCGGCGAGGACACGTTGGTGACAAAGATTTTGCTCGGCGGTGTGAGCAGGAAGGCCAGCACGGTTGCCACTGCCATGGCACTGGTGTGGCCCCAATGATTGCGGTCGACCAATTTGATAGCGGTGCCGAACGACGCCTTGATGCGGGTATCCATGACGTCGACGGAGTAGATCTCGTCCAGGACCAGATGGGTGAGATAGCCGACGAACATAAAGCCGGCAGCCAACCAGGCGACGGCATCGGGACGACCTAGGAACTGGTAATAGACGACGGCCGTGAACAGCGATACGAACACTGCCGCCAGCAGTGAATGCCAAATGCCGCGATGATAGCTCATCTTGAAGAACAGCCATCGGCCGCCGTAACGCACAAGACAGAGAGTGCCGACGTAAAGCAGCAGCATTTCGACCACCGAAAATCGTCCGGCGACGGAGAACAACACGGCGAAGGCAAAGAATACGGCGAGCCCGGCGAACATCGCGCGGGCGGGCCGGGAATCCTTCAGATCGATGTCGGGAAGCACGGAGCCGAGCACACCGGCCAACGTAACGCTGACGAGATTTTCGGGCGATACGGCGTCTACGGCGAGGGTCAACGTCGCCATGGTTCCGGCGACCAGCGTACCGGCGGCAATGTGGGTGGGAAAATTGGCCATGGCGGATTCCTTCGCGGGTCGTGCAAACAGGGGCACACGATGCATCGACGCAACCGCATCAGATTCGCCGCCGGGAACGAAGGCCTCGAGGGTGAATTTGATGTGGATTGATCACGCGATTTTGCGCGGCCCATGCGCAAATTCCTGATAGGCCGCCAGTCGAGGCGTGTCTCAGGCCGCCATGTGAAGTCAGGGGAATGATGCCGACGCTCAGCGAACACCAGCAGAGAAGTGCACGACGGTTGGCCGCGGCAGGTATCGCCGTGTCGATCGTGGTGGTGGCGCTCAAGGCGGTGGCTTATGCGCGGACGGGCAGTCTGGCGCTGTATTCAGATGCATTGGAAGGGATCGTCAACGTCATCACTGCGATTGCGGCGACGTTGGCTGTGCATATGGCAGGGCGGCCGGCAGATACGCGGCATCAATACGGACACCACAAAGCGGAATATTTCGCGGCAGTGCTGGAGGGCATGCTCATTCTGATGGCGGCATTCGTCATCCTGCACGAGGTCATGGCAAGCTGGCGCTCGCCGAGGGTGTTGACCGCAGCCGGCGAGGGGTTGCTCTACAACGGGCTGGCGACGGTGCTCAACGGCTTGTGGGGCTGGCATCTGATCCGTCGAGGGCGGGAATGGAGATCGCCGGCGTTGACGGCGGACGGGTGGCATTTGTGGACGGACGTTGCGACGTCGGTCGGCGTGCTTATCGGCTTGGTGCTGGCTGTCATCACGGGGTGGAAGTGGCTCGATTCCGCGCTGGCGGCGCTGGTGGCGCTGTATATCCTGTGGGCGGGATGGCGGATCATCCAAGTGTCGATGAGCAGCCTGATGGACGAGGCGGTGACGGCCGAAATTCAACGCCAGATCCACGGCGTCATCTCCGACAAGGGATCAGGAGCCATCGAAGCGCACGATATCCGGACGCGAACGGCGGGGCGGGTGAGCTTCATCGAGTTCCATCTGGTGGTGCCTGGAAACATGAGCGTAGCGCGATCTCATCAGATCTGCGACCGGCTCGAAGCGGCGCTCGAGGAAGCGGTGCCGGGTGCGAACGTGCTCATTCACGTCGAGCCGCATGTCAAAGCCAAAGGCGACATTTCCGAGACGGATGCCGTCATCATCTGATGCAGCGGCGCTGACCTCGATTTCACATCGGATCCCTCAGTCACATCAGGTGCGCGAGCGTCGCCCAGACGGTTTCGGAGGGTGTGACGGTGGCGCGTTGTTTGGTGTCGAAGAAGACCATCACCGCTTCGGACGTTGCGCTGCACGCCTGCCCGTTGAAAATTCCGCTGGAAATCACGAACGATTTGTTACGTCCGCGCGTAATGCGCAGACCAACGTCGACGGTGCCGGGAAAGTGGATTTCGCTGAGATAGTCGATGGTGATGCGCGCAATTACGGTGCTGGTGCCGGCGCCGGACGCCCTGAGCGCGGGAATGAGTTGGGTACAGCGGGCGTGCTCGAAATAGGCGGCGATTGCGACATTGTTGACGTGAGCGAGCGGGTCCTGGTCGCCGAAGCGGACGGGGATGGCAGTCCACGCGCGATAAGTTGAGCGGCTGCGCGGATCGAGCGGGGCGGGAGCATCGTTCATCGGGACTCATCTCGGGATATATTCAATCGGGTGTAATTCGTTTTTGTCCTGGCGGTGTCGTTAGGTAGAGATCGAGTAACACCGGTGGCTTACGGATTGCAAACTGCGGCGCGCTACATTCCGGCTATCAAGCTGCACGTAAAGCGATGAAGATTAAGACTTCAGCAAGGATGTTTGTAATCTCAATCCGGGAAAATGGCTGGAAGCAACGCGTTTTACTCAAAATTCATAGCGTCGCCCGTAAATGAAGCAGTAAGCGGATGCATTGTCGTCCGGTCAGTGTACTGCGTAAAGGTGGCCGTTCATGACATCGATATTCGGAATACAAGTCCGACGCGTTCGTGGTGTTGGCATTGGTTTCAGACGCGACGAAAATGGCGCGACTGCCGTCGAATTCGGCCTGATCGCAATGCCGTTCTTTGCTTTGCTGTTCGGCGTCATGGGTGTTTCCCAGATGTTTTTCTGGATGTTTACCCTTGAAAACGCAGTTTGGTCGGCGTCGCGCGATCTGCGCACAGGCGCGTTCCAGTCGGCCGCGACGGGCTCTCGTTATGCAGGTCTGACTGGCGATGCGCTCAAGACAGAATTCAAAAAGGCAATCTGCGAACGCGCGGTGATCTACAACGACTGCATGAACCGCTCCAGCGTCCTGGTGCAGTCGGTGTCGTCGTTCTCGACACTGACGGCGCCCAACTGCCGCGGCGCCAACAATGCGATGGTGTCGGATGCGTCGGCGATGGCGGCGTTCAATCCAGGTGCGCCAGAAACAGTGGTGCTGGTGACGCTGTGCCATTCGTGGCTGTTCGGCGCCAAGCTGCCCTACCTGCCGATGACCAACAAACTCTCCGACGGTGGCGTGCTCATTCAATCGTCGGCTGCCTTTCGTACCGAGCCTTATGGCGGCTGATCTCGTTCCCGCCGCCTCCAGACCTGAGCTTTCACCGCCGGAACATCGTCATGTCGAAACCGCTTTTTTTCCGTAGTCGTGTCCGTTCGATCGCATTGCTTCGCAATCTATCGAAGCGAACAGAGGGCGTTGCGGCACTCGAGTTCGCGCTCATCGCACCGATCATGATCGCGCTTTTCATCGGCGTGGTTGAGATGAGCCAAGCGGTGACGGCGAACCGGCGCGTGACACAAGTCGGAAGCGCCACGGGCGATCTGGTCGCACGCGTGAAAGACAATATCAAAGACACCGATGTGCTCGACATCATGAAGGTCGGCAGCTATCTGCTGAACCCCTTCGCGGTGAATACCCTCGCGGTCGACGTGCGTGTCGTCGGTTCGAGTTCGACGGACGCCACGGCGACCAAAGTCGAATGGATCTGCACATATAACGGCTCAAGCCCGAGCGCGATCTCTTGCAGTTGCCCGAAGACGCCGTATGCGATCCCGGCCGGGCTGGTGGGACAGGGCGATTTCGTCGTCATCTCGACCGTCACGTATGGTTACAAGCCGCCGATTTTCGACAAGTTCATGAAGAACTATTACACGACGTCGGCCGGTACCTATTCGATGAAAGAGACGGTGTATCTGAAGCCGCGCTCGCTGGCGCCGCGCTTGACGATCGGCGCCGCTCCGACGTGCGACTGGTGATGGCCGCTCGGATCGAAGTCTGCGAGTGCCTTCAGCCGCGCTGAAAGAAGTCGTAGATTTTCTGAGCCATTTCGGCGCTGATGCCTTTGACGGCTTTCATGTCTTCGACGCCGGCGCGCGATACGGCTTTAGCCGATCCGAAATGAGAGAGCAGGGCGCGCTTGCGCGTCGGGCCGATCCCCTCGATTTCGTCGAGAGGGTTGATGCCGATCGCCTTCGACCGCTTGGCGCGATGCGTCCCGATGGCAAATCGATGCGCTTCATCGCGCAGACGTTGCACGAAGTAGAGTACGGGATCGCGCGGCTCCAGCATCAACGGCGCGAGGCGGCCGGGAATGTGGAAATGCTCGCGGCCGGCATCGCGGTCGGGTCCCTTGGCGACGCCGACGAGTGAGACGCCAGTGACGCCGAGTTCGGCAAGCACTTCGCGCGCGACGGCCAACTGACCCAAGCCGCCGTCGACGAAGACGAGATCGGGGCGATCGGGGAACGGTTCGTCGATCAGAGCGGGTTCGGAGGCCTCGACATCATCTTCTTCGCCATCGGCTTCGACTGCTGGTTCGGCATTGGCGGCGTCGGCGCGGAGCACGCCGAATGCAATCGAATCCGCACCGCGTTCGCTGCGCGGTGGCGGCGCGGGCTGCGACAGGCGGGAGGTATCGTCCGATGTCAGGTCGCTGTCGAGCAGAGGCACGCTGAAGGGGGCGTTGTCGTCGGTTGTCGAGGCGTCGGTCGTGGTTTCGCCTGCGGATGCGGCTTCGCCGGTTTCACCCGCCGTCAGGCGCTTGAAGCGGCGCGTGAGCACTTCGCGCATCATGCCGTAATCGTCGCCGGGAGTGAGACCTTGCGACTTGATGTTGAACTTGCGGTACTGGCCTTTCACGAAGCCCTCTGGTCCGGCGACGATCATGCCGCCGACGGCAAAGCTGCCCTGGATGTGGCTGTTGTCGTAGACCTCGATGCGACGCGGCAAACGCGGTAGCTCGAAGCGTTCCTGCACGCCTTCCAACAAGCGGCGTTGCGACGACGTCTCGGCAAGTTTGCGACCGAGTGCCTCGCGGGCGTTCTGCACGGCATGGTCCATGAGGTCGGACTTGCCGCCGCGCTGGGGAACGCGAATGTCGACCTTGTGGCCAGCCTTTGTGCAGAGCGCTTCGGCAAGCAGTTCGCAGTTGTCGGGATGGTGACTGGCGAGAATGAGACGCGGCACGGGTTTGTCATCGTAAAATTGTGCGATAAAGCTCTCGAAGACTTCGCCGAGGTCGACGGATTTGTCGGCCTTGGGATAGTAGGCGCGATTGCCCCAGTTCTGTCCGGTGCGGAAAAAGAACACCTGGATGCAGGTTTGGCCACCTTCCTGGTGGGCGGCGAAAACGTCGGCTTCCTCGATGCCATCGGGATTGATGACCTGATCGGCCGTCACGTGGGCGAGTGCCCAGAGGCGATTGCGGAATTTCGCGGCTTGTTCGTAGTCCTGTTTGGCTGCGGCGGCTTCCATCATCTCCTGATAGAGGCGGCGCACGTTCTGGCTCTCGCCGCGCAGAAAGGCGGTCGCGTCGCCGACGAGTTTGCCATAGTCCTCGGTGGAGATTTCGCCGGTGCAGGGACCGGCGCAGCGTTTGATCTGGAACAAAAGACAGGGCCGCGTGCGCCCGTCGAAAACGCTGTCGGAGCAGGTGCGCAGGAGAAACGCGCGCTGGAGCATGTTAACGGTGCGGACGACAGCGCCGGCGGAGGCGAAGGGGCCGAAGTAATCGCCCTTGCTGCCGCGCGCGCCGCGATGTTTCAGGATCTGCGGGGCGGCCACGTCGCGGCGAATGAGGATGTAGGGGAACGACTTGTCGTCGCGCATCAGCACGTTGAAGCGCGGACGCAGACGCTTGATCAGGTTGGCTTCGAGCAGCAGCGCTTCCGCCTCGGTGCGGACGGTGACGAACTCCATGGAGGCGGTCGCCATGACCATGCGGAGGATGCGGTTCGACAAGCCGGTGGGGCGCGCATAGTTGGTCACACGGGCTTTGAGGGAGCGGGCCTTGCCGACGTAGAGAACCTCGCCCGCCGCGTCGATCATGCGGTAGACGCCAGGGCGGGTGGGCAAATGCTGCAGGTAGGCCTGGATGACATCCGGACCGGTCGGAACGGCGGCGGGCGCGCCGGTGGCGACGTCCGGCATCGTGCCGGTTGGGGCGGCGGGCTGGTCGGGGCTGGCGTCGTTCATGCCGCGTTATGTAATGCGGAGCAGGCGACGAGGGAAGAGTGGGTCGTCCGGGCGCGGCGTGGAAAGCGTGCCTCTTTCGTCATGGCTGCAACGGTGGATTACCGGACATCATGCACCTGTTGTCGCGAAGCCGCGATGCTTTGGAAATGTTATGGCGCGGTCGCCTTTGAGCGCGCCAATGCCGCGGTCGTGTGCCATCGTTAACCGCGTTTTTTAAACTCACTTAGGGGTAGTCCGATGCGGGCAATCACATCAATCGCAGCCATCGTTGCAATCGCTTCGGCGTTCGCCGTCGCACCGGCCGAAGCCAAAACCTGCTTCAAGAAAGCGGCAGAAGGAACGTCGGCCACCGAATATCTTGCGAAATTCCAGGTCGATGCGGCGCTGCTGCAGGCCACCGACTGGTCGATATATTTCACCTACATCGCCAATAACGGCACCCCCGGCTACTCGTTTGGTCCGCGCTCCTACAAATGTGCACCCGGCGGCGCCGGCGTTCAGTGCACGGGCTCTGCCACGTTGTGCAAGCTCTGAGGCTTGACCGCCCCCGTAAAGGAACCCTAAGTCCTGGGGCCAGCCGGCTGGACGGTCGCTGCGGTGTTTCGCGAGATTCGCTGCGGAGGAAAGTCCGGGCTCCATGGACGAACGGTGGCGGCTAACGGCCGCCGGGGGCGACCCTAGAGACAGTGCCACAGAAAATAGACCGCCCCATCCGGCAGCAATGCTGGGCGGGGTCAGGGTGAAACGGTGGAGTAAGAGCCCACCGCGCGCCCGGTAACGGGCGTGGCACGGCAAACCTCACCGGGAGCAAGACCAAATAGGAGTGGGCGCGCGGATCGTGGGCAACCACGGTGCCACGGAGCTGGTTCAGGCCCTCACTCGGGTTGGTTGCTCGAGGTGTGACGCAAGTCACATCCCAGACGAATGACCGTACAGGGGCGGACGTTCACTTCCGCTCTGGACAAAACCCGGCTTACAGGCCGGCTGGCAATTCCGACCTGTAACGAGCCCGATATTCAGGCGCGACAACAACCGACTATACGGTAAAATCGGCGTTTTCGCCGCTACGGCATCAAGGATGCGATTCTACGGGTTTTGACACCGATCAGCTACCGTGGGTTGCAGACCATCTCCAAATGGCTCCCTGCCTTCTCGCTGTGGGTTTAATCGCCATCCCAATGCGCATCGATCCTGCAGCTCAGACGTCAAACCAATTCGAAGCTCGCCCCGAGCCCGGCCATCAAAGGCTGGAACGTCGGGAAGCTAGTCGCCACGAACGTGATGTCGTCGATGGTGACCGGCGCATCGGCTCCTAGCCCCAAGATCAGAAACGCCATCGCGATGCGATGGTCCATGTGGGTCGCGACCGTACCGCCGCCTCGGACGCTGAGTCCGCCGGCGACGATCATGGCGTCTCCATCGACACGTGCATCGACGCAGTTGGCGGTTAACCCTGCCACGGTCGCCGCCAACCGGTCGCTCTCTTTCACCTTCAGCTCGCCGAGCCCCTCCATCCGTGTCTCGCCGCTGGCGTAGGCGGCAACGCAGGCGAGCACCGGATATTCGTCGATCATGCTCGGTGCGCGCGCGGGCGGCACCCGCACGCCCGTTAGCTGTCTCTGTCGGACGCGGATGTCGGCGATCGGCTCGCCATTCTCTTCGCGCGGATTGAGGAAGGTCACGTCGCAGCCCATCTCCCGCAGGGTCGTGTAAAAGCCGGTGCGAGTCTCGTTCACCAGTACGCCCTGGATCGTCACGTCGCCGCCGGGCACGATCGCGGCCGACGCCGCCAGAAACGCCGCCGACGACGGATCGCCGGGGACCGTCACGTCACGTCCGATAAGCTCGGCATGTCCCTTGACGGTGATCGCCGTCTTGCCGCCGCGATGGTCGGTGGCGATCTCGGCCCCGAAATAGCGCAGCATCCGTTCTGTGTGGTCGCGCGTCGCCTCCTTCTCGATCACCGTCGTCGCGCCCGACGCCGCGAGGCCTGCGAGCAGCACCGCCGACTTCACCTGCGCGCTCGGCACCGGTGTTTCGTAGACGATGGGGATCAGCCGTGACGAACCCCGCAATGTCATCGGCAACGTTTCGCGATCGTCGATGATCTTGACACCCATGGTCTTCAGCGGATCGAGGACGCGCCGCATCGGCCGCTTCGACAGCGATGCGTCACCTGTCATGCGGACCTGCACGTCGTGACCGGCGACGACGCCCATCATCAACCGGCATCCTGTGCCGGAGTTGCCGAACTCGAGATCGCCCGCCGGCTGCGCCAAACCGCCGACACCACGCCCCAGCACCTCCCACACGTCGCCGATCTTGCGCGCCGGGCATCCCAGCAATTCGACCACCTTCGCGGTGTTGATGACGTCTTCACCTTCGAGCAGTCCGGTGATGCGTGTGCGGCCTGAGGCCAGCGCGCCGAACATCAAAGCCCGATGCGAGATCGACTTGTCGCCGGGAACGCGAACCGTGCCGGCAAACGTCGCTGCGCGATGCGCGCGGGCAGGACGGGGAGCGACGGGCGAGTGAGACATGATTGAGGACCGGGTAGGCGCGAGCTCTCCGCGCGTGATCGAAGTCGGCGCATAGAGCAAGCAGCGGTCGGGGCTGTCAACCATAGCTCGCCCCTGGACCACGCACCGTCGCCGCAGCCGCAAGCGGCGGAAAAAACCCGCAACATGCTCTGTTCCCGCCGCAAAGCCGGCGCATTGCGCTCGCACATCGGCGGCAGAGTGTTTTCATACTTTTGAACTCTCCAACACCGGAGCCTGCCATGCGTCTGCCCCTGCTTGCCTCGTCACTGCTCGCACTCTCGCTGGCGAGCCTCACGCTCACCGCCGCACAGGCAGCCGACATCGCGGCCACGTCGAAAATCGAAGCCGTCATCGTTTATCCCGCTGGCGCCGAAATCGCGCGTTCGGCCAAGATCAAACTCGAACCCGGCGAGCATGCCATTCTGCTCAACGACCTCCCGGCCGGCGCGCTGCCGCAGTCGATCCGCGTCGAAGGCAAATCGACCGGCGGCCAGGTGCAGATCGGATCCGTCGACAGCCGCCGTGTTTCGGTCGCGCGTATCGACGTTGCAGCCATCGCCGGCCAACGGCGCGACCTAGAGAACCAGATCGAAAAGCTCAAGGATCAGAAACTCGTGCTGCAGGCCGACATTCAAGCGGCCGAAGCGCAGAAGACGATGATCACGGCACTCACGCAGCTACCCGCGCGCCCGGTCAACTCAGGCGCGACGTCGCCCGAGCCCGACTGGTCTAAACTGCTGGCACTGGTCGCCGAAAAAACCGCCGCCGCGCAGCGCTCGATCCTCGATACCAACCTCAAGATCCGCGATATCGACCGGCAGATCGACGACCATTCCAAGAAACTTGCCACGCTTGCACCCGCCCCCGATCAACGCACCGAGGTGAAGGTGTTCGTCAACGCTGCCGCCACGTCGGACACGGAATTGATCATCCGCTATCAGGTCGCGTCCGCAGGCTGGACGCCGTTCTACGACGCGCGCCTTGCCACGGGTGCCAAGGCTCAGTCCGCCAAGATGCAATTAATCCGCCGCGCCTCGATCCAGCAGCGTTCGGGCGAAAGCTGGGACGACATTGCGTTGACGCTGTCGACCACGCGACCGGCCGCCGCCACGGCCGCCCCGGAGTTGCAAATGTTGAGCGTCGACTACCAGCCCGACAGGCCGTCCGTTTCGATGGCGCCCATGGCCGCCGCCCCGCCGCCGCCGGTGGCCGGCATGGTCCGCTCGCGCACCGCCGCCACTGAAGACCGCGCCGAAGTCAAAGAAGAAGCTGCAAAAGCCGCAGTGGAAACGTCAGCCACATCAGACACTCAGAGCTTCCAGGTGCTCTACGGTATTCCCGGCAAAGTCTCGGTGCCGACGACCGGCGAGCAGAAGCGTGTGCAGATCGGTAGCGAAGATCTCGACCCGGCTCTGACCGTCCGGAGCGTGCCGCGGCTCGACCCGCTCGCCTACCTCTACGCGAAGATGACGCTCGGCAAGACCAGCGGTCCAATCCTGCCCGGCTCGGTGTCGCTGTTCCGTGACGGCACCTTCGTCGGCCAGGGCCGATTCCCGCAGCTCGCCGCCGGCGAAGAACACGAACTGGGCTTCGGTGCCGACGATCTCGTCAAGGTCAAGCGCGTCGTGCAAGAGGACAAGAAAGGCGAGAGCGGCGTTTTCACAGCCACCCGGGCCGAGGAACGCAACTACACCATCACTGTCAAAAATTTGCGCGCCAACACCATCGCAGTGCAGGTGCTCGACCGTATCCCCGTGTCGATGCAGCAGGACATCAAGGTCGACGCCACCTTCAAACCGCAGCCGACGAAAAAAGATTTCAACGATCGCCGTGGCACTGTCGCCTGGGACCTGGCGCTCGCGCCTGATCAGGAAACTCAGATCGCCTTCGGCTACAAGGTGTCTGCGCCTGCGGGCAAGCCCATGCAGTACCGCGAACTGACGCCGCAACAGATCCAGCAGAACAATCAGCTGCGGTTTTAAAACCAACGCCGAACGGGACTGATCCAGGTTTTGTCATGGCCGCATCCTTGGCCATGACGAATTTTGGTTCAATCAAGACACGTCAACCCGCGACGGCGACGTGGGCGAGGAGGGTGCCTTGGGCGACTTGGGCACCTTCGGCGGCGGGCAGTTTGTCGATCGTGCCGGCGACGGCTGCAGTGATGATGTATTCCATCTTCATGGCTTCGACGACGGCGATCTTGTCGCCTTTTTCAACCAATGCCCCGACGCCCACGAACAGCTTCGCCAAGCGGCCGTTGATGGGCGCGCGGATAGCGCCAGTCGCCGCGCCATCCTCGATGTCGGAGGCGTCGTAGAAAGGTTTGCTGAGCGTCGTTTGGGAGCCGTACGCGAGGAGATATAGTTCGCCGGGTTCGGGGCTGTATTCTTCATAGGACAGGTCGAGCGCCTCGTCGGGTGCGCCGCAATCGGCGAGTTCTGCCCAGCCGTCATTCTGCCAGACAACGTCGAGCGAGATGGGAGCGCCGTCAGCTTGGACGGCGATGGTCTGAAGGCGGCGCGCGCCGAGTTGGAACGCGTCGGCGGCGGCCCATGGGGACGAGGCGTGGCCGCTGGTGGTGGCTTCCGCGCCTGCTCGAACATGGCCGAGCCACGTCGATAGCCCAATGGACATTGCTGTACGCGCATCGGGTTTTTTGGCGAGCCGTTCGAGATCGCGGCCGATCAGACCGGTATCCATCTGGCCGGAAATGACGCTTGGGTCCGACAGCAAGCGAGCGAGAAACGTCTGGTTGGTGCGCGGGCCGGCGACGCGGGTGTCGAGCGTCGCCGCACACA
>JANLYD010000140.1:0-13110 GCA_031365465.1 Hyphomicrobiaceae bacterium | reverse complement strand
TGACGGCCGCCCCGATTGCTCGTTCAAAGGTGGCCCGCCGGGCTTCGTGAAAGTACCCGCGCCCGATCTGCTCGTGTTCCCCGATTACGACGGCAACGGCATGTTCAAAAGCCTCGGCAACATCACCGTCAATCCGCAGGTCGGCCTGCTCTTCATCACGATGGGCGAAAAGCCCTCCCGCTTGCGTGTAAACGGACGGGCCACGGTGCATGTTGACGATGCGTCGATGCCTGATCTGCCAGGCGCCCAAGCCGTCGTCAGGGTCATTCCCGAGCACATCTTCCCCAATTGCCCCCGCTATATCCCGAACATGCAAACCGGCGAACCATCCCAGTATTTACCCAGCGCCGGGGTCGAGCCGGTGGAGCCGGCATGGAAGGGTTTTGATCAATTCAAGGACGTCGTGCCCCCGCGCCGCCGCTGATGCCCTTACCCCCAAACCGCCGGAAATCCTGCCATGCCCTCACCCCGGCCTCTCCACTATCGCAACATCGTCGTGCTGACCGGCGCTGGCATTTCGGCCGAAAGCGGCATCGCGACCTTCCGCGACAAAGACGGCCTTTGGGCCAAGCACGACGTCAACGAAGTGGCGACGCCCGAAGCCTACCTGCGCAATCCGCTGAAGGTGCTGAACTTCTACAACCAGCGGCGCCGCGACGTCCGCGACGCCAAGCCCAACCCGGCTCACGACGCGTTGGCCCGGCTGGAGCGGAAGTACCCGCAGCGCGTACCCGGCGCCGAGGTGCTGATTGTGACGCAGAACGTCGATCCGTTGCATGAGCGCGGCGGCTCCAAGCGTCTTCTGCACATGCACGGAGAACTGTTGTCGGCATGGTGCAAGGCGTGCGATCAGCGCACGGCGTGGGACGCCGACATTTCACTCACATCGCCATGCCCGCACTGCCAAAAGACCGGGCGCGTAAGGCCTGATATCGTGTGGTTCGGCGAGATGCCGTATCATATGGACGCCATCGACGACGCCCTGTCGGCCGCAGACTTGTTCGTTTCGATCGGCACATCCGGCAATGTCTACCCGGCGGCAGGTTTCGTCCAGATGGCGCGCCACGCCGGCGCGCACACCGTCGAATGCAATCTGGAGCCGAGCGACGGCGCATCATACTTTCACGAGCGCCGCCACGGCCCTGCCAGCACGATCGTGCCGCAGTTCGTCGCCGAGTTGCTGGGCTGACCCCAACCTCGCCTCCCCGTCGCATTGACAAGGCGCTGCCGAATGCCGCTGAGCTTGGTCCCACATTGATGCGGAACGGGTGATGCTGAAATACATTCGAATTGCGGCTTGGGGGCTGGTCGTCGTGTTGGCTGGCGCCGTCGTGCTGTCGGCCTACGGCGTTCGGTTGCCGGGCCTCTCGCGGCCGTACCTGCCGCTGGCGTCGGTCGTCGGCGGGCCGTTCACGCTCGCGTCCACCAAGGGCGGCACGATCAGCAACGACAAACTCAAAGGCAAGCCGTTCGCCGTGTTCTTTGGCTTCACCTTCTGCCCCGACGTTTGCCCTACGACACTGCTGGACATCAGCGGCGTCATTGCCCAACTCGGAGCCGATGCGGACCGCATGAACTACCTGTTCGTGTCCGTCGATCCTGCCCGCGACACCATCGAGCAACTGAAGCTGTATCTCACGTCGTTCGATCCGCACATCATCGGCGCGACGGGCACTGAGGCCGAGATTGCCGACATGGCCCGCAAGTATCGTGCGGTCTACGAAAAAGTTGCGACCAAGGACGGCTACACGATCAATCACACCGCCACCACCTATCTGATGGATGCGAGCGGCGCATTTCACGGCACGCTCGCCTATCAGGAAAATGCCGACGTGGCGTTGGCCAAGCTCAAGCGCCTGATCGCCGGCACCTGACGCCCCCGATCCCAACTGGAACCGTTGCATGTCGCTCGTCGATCATCACTGCCATCTCGATTTCCCCGACTTCGCCGAGGAACGCGACGCCATCGTCGCCCGCGCCACTGCCGCCGGCGTCGGCACGCTGGTGACGATCTCCACCCGCGTCCGCAAGTTCGACGTCTATCGCGAAATCGCCGAAGCCTATCCTCGCGTGTTCTTTTCCGTCGGCACCCACCCCCATCAGGCGCACGAGGAACTCGATGTGCCCGTTGCCGAAATCGTCGAGAAATCGCAACACCCCAAATGCATCGCCATCGGTGAAGCCGGGCTCGATTATTTCTACGACAAGAGCCCGCGCGCAGCCCAACGCGAAGGCTTGCTCAACCACATCGCGGCCGCGCGGCAAACCGGGCTGCCGCTGGTCATCCACTCGCGCGACGCCGACGACGACATGGGCGACCTCTTGGAAGCCGAAATGGCAAAGGGTGCTTTCACGGCCGTCCTGCATTGCTTCACGGGGGGCGAGCGGCTGGCCGCACGCGCGTTGCAGCTCGGCCTCTACATTTCCGCGTCGGGCGTGATCACCTTCAAGAAATCAGAGGCCTTGCGCGCTGTGTTCGCGAGCGTGCCGCTCGATCGATTGCTGGTCGAAACGGACGCGCCGTATCTGGCGCCCGGCCCCCAACGCGGCCGGCGGAACGAGCCTTCCTTCGTCGTGCACACCGCAGCGACACTTGCCGAGGTCAAAGGCATCGGTCGCGATGCTTTGGCCGCCGCCACAACTGAGAATTTTTATCGCCTCTACGCCAAGGCCACAGCGTTGGCTTGACCGGCGGCGACAAACGCGCAGAACTGACGGTTGCCGTTGATCTGATCTGGAACGACAAGGACTGCGAACATGAGCAGCGCGACAATCAACGGCCGCAGCGAATTACTACCGTCCGACCCGGAGGTGCTGCTCGTCGATGTTCTGCGCAACACGTTACGGCTGACCGGCACGAAACTCGTCTGCGGTGCGGGCGTCTGCGGTGCGTGTACAGTCCTACTCGACGGCGTGCCCGTGGTCAGCTGCTTGATGCCGGCAGCGGCCGCCGCAGGAAAGTCGATCACCACCGTCGAAGGCATCGGTGCGGCAGCACTGCACCCGGTGCAGAAAGCCTTCATGGCGCTGGACGCCCTGCAGTGCGGTTTCTGCACGCCGGGTTTCATCGTTGAAGCAACGGCGTTCCACGATCGTTGGCGCGCCGAGCACGGCGCCGTAGCACCACCCCGCGACGTCATCGGTGAAGCGATGTCTGGCCATCTGTGCCGTTGCAGCGCTTATGACAACATCTTCCGTGCGGTGGGTGAGGCTTGCGCCGGCCGCTACGACGGTACCGCCACTGCTTCGCCCCGCGTCGAAGCGCGAGAGAAAGTAACGGGCGCTGCGCTGTATACGGTCGATATCAAACATCCCCATCAACTCGAAGGCATGATCGTCCGCTCACGTCTGGCACATGCGCGGATCACGTCGCTGGATCTGGCACCGGCATTGGCCATGCCCGGTGTCGGCGCGGCGATCTCACTGCTCGCAGACGACGACAACCACGTCCGTTTCGTCGGACAGCCCATCGCCGCCATCGCGGCCATCGACCATAAAACCGCTGCCGCCGCCGCGGCCGCAGTGCTGATCAAATATGAACCGCTGCCCGCCGTCATCGGGGCGGATGCGGCACGATCCGATGCGGCACCTTTGGTTTATTCCGGCAAAGCAAAGCCGGCCAACAGTGCGGAGGGGCCACTGCTGCCATCCCGCTGGAAACACAACGTACGCGGGCCCAACGTGGCGTTTTCGACCAAGCGCAAGAAGGCGCGCAAATGGATCGAGCAGGCACGTGCCGCTCGCAATCCATGGCTGTTCGAAGGCACTTTTCGGACCGCAGCGCAGCAACACACCTCGCTCGAGCCGCATGCGGCAGTCGCCAGCTTCGACGGCGATCAACTGACCGTGCATGTGTCCACGCAAGCGGTGTTCGAGTTACGCAAAAAGATCGCCACGCGGTTCGAGATCGACGCAAAGAATGTCCGCGTGATAGCCGATCATGTCGGCGGTGGCTTCGGTTCGAAGGGCGTGTTGGGGCCTGAGACCGCCGTCGCCATCCAGCTAGCGAAAGCGGCTAAAGTGCCGGTGCGCGTTGCCTTCAGCCGCCACGAGGAATTGTCGGTCGCCGGCTACCGGCCCGCCGCAGAAGTCCGCATCGGCATTCTTCCTGGGCCTGACGGTTCGCTGAAAGCACTGTCGTTGAGGGCGCATGCCGACGCAGGCGTGGCCGTCAACTCGACGATCGCGGGGCTGGCGCGGCTCATCTATCCAGCCGACGCCAAAGAACTGATCGACTACGATGTGGTCAGTCATCTGCCCCCTGGCGCGCCGTTTCGCGGTCCGGGCGGACCGCCGATGGCCTTCGCGCTGGAACAGGCGATCGACGAAGCCGCGTTGCGGATGGCGATCGACCCGCTCCAACTCCGCAAACGCTGGGACACCAATGCCAACCGCCGCCGCCTCTACGATTGGGCCGCATCACTCGAAAGTTGGCGAGCCAAGGTCGAGCCGTCGACGCAAACCGGGCGCTACCGGCGCGGCGTCGGCGTTGCAGCCGGTTATTGGCTTTATCTCTGGCAGATCGGCTCCAAAGTGGAGCTGTCGGTGCAGGGCGGAAAGCTCGTGGCAAGCACCGCCGTCCAGGATATCGGCACCGGCATCCGCAGCGTCATCGCCGATACGGTGGCGCGCGAGTTCGACCTGGAATCGCACGAAATCGACGTGCGGATCGGTGACAGCAGATTGCCGGAAGGGCCGGGATCGGGCGGCAGTCGGACGACGGCGTCGGTCGTCCCGCCACTACTGTTGGCGATCGGCAAGCTCAAGGCGAGCCTCGCAAAAAGCAGCGGCGGCCGGATAACACCTGGCTCCAATGCGCCGTGGCGCGAATTGCTCGCCGCATCGCCCGACGTCACTGTTTCGGCCGAACGTCCCGAAGACGACGCCAGCCGCGCGGGCGGCCAGCGGCCGTTGCTGCGCGATGGTGGCATCGTCGGCACTGTGTTCGCCTGGATGATGCGCCGCTTCTCGCACATGGCTGCCGGCGCCGGCGCGCCGAGCTCGGTGCAGGTTGTCGAAGTCGAGGTGGATACGCTGCTCGGCCATGTGCGCGTGCTGCGCGTCCACACCGGCATCGCCGTTGGTAAGATAGCATCTCCGGTACTCGCGCGCGGCCAAGCCGCCGGATCGGTGATCCAGGGTCTCGGCTATGCGTTGTATGAAGCCAGGGAAGTCGATGCCCGCACCGGTGACATCCTCACGGCCGGCCTCGAAGATTACCGCATCCCCGGCATCGCCGACACACCCCCGATCGACATCCATTTCGACGAAGGCGGCTTCGATCACGTGCTCGGCGGCAGCGTCGGCATCGGCGAGGTTGCAACCGTGCCGACTGCAGCAGCGCTCGCCAATGCGGTGCGGAACGCCATCGGCATCAGGCCCACGGAAATCCCGCTGCGCCCCGATCGGATGCTGGCATTGCTTCGCGGCGAGGTTCACTCATGACATACCCCTTGCCCGCAGACGCTGCGGAATACCGAGCGTCCGGAACTGATCTGTCGGAACGCCGTCGCAGCGGGGTCTCCACCGGACCACTCGTCGATATCGCGCCGACCGCTGAGATGCTGACGATCGGCTGGAGCGAAGCGGGTGCCGCGTCGATCGGCGCGTCGGTGACGATTGCGCAGGTGGCGGCGGATGCGCGGATCACTTCAGCCTATCCAGGCATCGCCGCCGCAGCGTTTGGACTGGCCACTCCGCAAATCCGGCACGTGGCGACCTTAGGCGGCAATCTCGCACAGCGATCCCGCTGCTGGTATTTCCGCAACCCGCACATCGCCTGCCTCAAAAAGGGCGGCTCGGATTGCCCCGCACGCGAGGGAAACCACCTCTATAGCGTCGCCTTCGATCTCGGGCCTTGCGTTGCCCCCCATCCCTCGACCATGGCCGCAGCGTTGCTCGCCTACGAGGCCGCAGTTGCAACGTCACTCCGCCAAAACCTCGACATGATCCAAGTCCTCGGCGACGGGTCGTCCGCTTCAGATCATCAATTGGCGAACGGAGAATTGATAACGGCGATCCAACTGCCGGCGCCCCTGCGCGGTGAACGCGCGTCATACAAGCGTGCGATCAGTCGAACGCATGCGGAATGGCCGCTCGTGGAACTGGTCGTGCGCATCGTCGTCGTGGATCAGCAGGTCCAGTTCGTTCGTATCGTCGCGGGGGGAATTGCGCCCGTGCCCATTCGCTTGCCCGCTGTCGAAGCCGCGCTCGCCGGCCAAGCGCTGTCGCCGGCAAGCATCTCAGCTGCTGCAAAAGCAGCCGTGAGCGGCGCGAAACCGCTGCGGCTCACAGGTTACAAACTGCACCTGCTCGCGGGGCTGGTAGAAGACATGCTGTCTGCGCACGCGGCGTGACGGGCATCAAGCCTCCGGTTCGCGCTTGAGCCGGCGCCATTGGCGACCACCATCAGCGGCAAGCAGCGCGTCGGCTGCGGCGGGACCGCGCGTGCCCGATGCATAATTCGGAAACTCGGCCGCGCTGCGCTCCCACGCGTCGAGCACCGGCTGCACCACTCGCCAGCTCTGCTCGACCATATCCGCCCGCATGAACAGCGATGCGTCGCCGTTCATGACGTCGTAGAGCAGTGTCTCGTAGCCAACGCTCGACTGTTTGGGAAACCAGTCGTCATAACGAAAATTCATCGTCACCGGCGCGAGTTCGACGATCGGTCCCGGACGGCGCACCTCGAACTGCAACGATATGCCTTCGTCCGGCGAAATGTTGAGTGTCAGCCAGTTGGGCGACAGCGTGTCGACGGGTGTGGCTCGAAAGGGTGCATAAGGCGCCTGCTTGAAACTGATCGCAATTTCGGTCAGACGCCGCGACATGTGTTTGCCCGTACGCAAATAGATAGGCACACCCGACCAGCGCCAATTGTCGATTTCAAGTCGCATCGCAACATACGTTTCCACATTCGATTGCGCCGCCACATTCACCTCATCGCGATATCCGGCCACGTTGCCGCCGGCAATGACACCATCGCCGTATTGTCCACGCACCGCATCGTCGGCGGATGCCGACCGCATGGCGAGGAACACGTCGGCTTTTTTCGAATTGATCGAGGCCGCGTCGAAGCCCGTCGGCGGCTCCATCGCAATCAATGAAATCAGGGTGAAAACGTGGTTTGGCACCATGTCGCGCAGCGCGCCCGTCGCTTCGTAAAACTTGCCACGCTTCTCGACACCGATCGTTTCGGCAACCGTGATCTGCACATGGTCGATGCGATCGCGGTTCCAGATCGGCTCGAAGATGCCGTTGGCGAACCGCAGCGCCATGATGTTCTGAACCGTATCCTTGCCGAGAAAGTGATCGATCCGAAAAATCTGATCCTCGGCGAAAGTGCTGAGTATCTTCGCATTCAAAGCGCGAGCGGACGCGAAGCTGTTACCGAACGGCTTCTCGACGACCAGCCGCCGCCACGACGAACCCGTATCCGCCGCCTGTGCAAGCCCTGCTGCACCGATCCGATCGACGACCACGCCAAAGAAGCGGTCGGGAACGGCTAGATAGAAAATGACATTCCCTTTGGTGCCGTTCGTCGCTTCTATGGCGGACAGATGCTCGGCCAGTCGGGCATATAGCGCGGGGTCTTCGAAATCTCCGCGCACGTAAGACATGGCGGCCGCCAGCCGCGACCACACACTTTTGTCGAGTGTATCGATCGTCATCTCGCTTTCGGTATTTCCGACGAAGCTCTCGAGCATTGTCGACAACGCTGCCGACCAACTCGCGGCGGTTTCGTCGCCGTGATCGACACCGACAATCGCGAAGTTCTCGGGCAACAACCCGTGCACTGCCAGATTATAGAGCGCCGGCACGACCAGCCGCTTGGTCAAATCACCACGCGCGCCGAACACGACGATAGCGCAAGGTGGCCCCGGCTTGGCGGCAGTTCTCGGCGAATGAGAAAACGCGGGCATGGCGGATCGTCCCCACTGTTGCACGCTTGTGCAACTCCCCTGCGAGGCCGTCGTTCCCTCCTGCAGGCAAACCGCGTCAGCCCGCGACGAACCGATACGCCCCATCTCGGCGTTCGACGCGGCCGACACCGGGCCACGGCATGTGATAGCCGAGCAACGGGATGCGCTCTGTTGCCAGCATATCCAGCGTGCGTTTGCGCGAAGCGATGGCGCGTTCGGAGTCCATATCAGGTCCCCACGTCCAATCCGGCTTCTGAAACGACACGACGCTCTGCGTGAGCACGTCGCCACCGATCAGGATCTGCTCCGAGCCGGACGTGATCAGCACCGACACGTGACCCGGCGTATGACCGGCCGTATCGACAAGCACGGCACCCGGCGCAATTTCATCGCCGGGGCCGTGCTGACGGATGCGATCGGCAATCATGTTCAGGCGGCGATGGGTGCCGATCGTCGCTCGCTGGAACGGTTCGGCGACGCGGGACGCGACATCGGGCGCACTCCAATAACCGAACTCGACGCGCGACATGATGTGAATTGCATTCTGAAACCGCGTCGCGTCATCCAGCGGATCGATCGTGCCCCAGAGGTGGTCGGGGTGGGCGTGGGTAAAGATGACTTTGGTGACAGCCTCGGGTTTGAACCCGATGGTCTCGAGCGTGTCGGCAAACTTACCCAGCCCCGGCATGAATTCACCGCCCGCACCCGTATCGATGACGATGAGGTCGCCTGCGGTCTTCACGATTGTGACGTTGACGGGATTTGTGATCGCCGCTGTCGGCAGACCATTGGCGGCGAGCAGACTGTCCGTCTCCGCGCGCGGCGCCGTGGGCAACGCAAACGACATCGGCAGCGTCATGGCACCGTCAGAGATCACGGTAATTTCGGCCGTGCCGACAGTGAACCGGTGCGCCCCCGTGTTTGCCTGCGCGAAAGCGCCTTGTGTGCGGCCCACACCCAACGCCGCCACCGCGCCCGCGCCCGCCAATGCCGCCCGGCGCGTGATCAAGCGCCCATGGCTAGCAACACTTCGCTCATTGGATTTCGATGACATTGACTTACAGACCGGTTATTTTGACGGATTGAGCGTCGCCGACGCGCACTGTTTTCAACGACTCGATGTGTTTGGCGACCACGTCCCAGATGGGTGGACCTTCGGTGCCCTGATTGACGCTCGCCCATCCCGCAACGGTGTAATCCTTCGCCGCATCGATCGTCGCTCCTGATTTCAACAGCGTCATGTTCGAGATGCGCTGGCCGATCGGCTTCGAAATATCGATGCTGTAGCCAAGCCCGCCCGTGCGCACCATGTCGCCGCCTTGCTGATAGTAGGGGTCCGGATTGAAAATATTGTCGGCGACGTCTTCCAGGATATCCTTGAGACGCGTGCCGCTCATCGCCATGCGATAGCACGCCGGATAGCTCATCGCCGTCGCGTTGGTGATATCCTCGAACGTGATGTCCTGACCCGGCAAAATGCTCGTTCCCCAGCGAATGCCCGGTGACAATGAAATTTCAGCGTCTCGCTCAGTCAGCATCGCATTGCAGATCACGTCGTCGAGCGTGCCGTTGAAATTGCCGCGCCGATAGAGCAGGCCGTCCGTCTTGCCCAACACCCGGCCGAGTTCGGCAGCGTAGGGCGCGCGATGTTTGCCAATAATTGCAACGGTTTCTGGATCGGGCGTAATCGCGTCGGAGAAGATCGGAATCAGGCGATAGCTGAAGCCCTTGATCTGCTTGCCCTGCACATCGAGATCGAGCCGCGACACGAATTTGCCGTGACAGCCCGAAGCTACCAGCAGTGTCTTGCCCACTTTGGTCACTTCCGGAATTGCGTCGTGCGTATGCCCGGTGAGGATCACGTCGATGCCGCTCACACGCTGCGCCATTTTCCGGTCGACGTCGAAACCGTTGTGCGACAGCAGCACGACGAGATCGGCGCCGTCCGTCTTGGCTTTGTCGACCTCCTTCTGCATCTCGCCTTCACGGATGCCGAAGGTCCAATTCGGGATCATCCAGCGTGGGTTGGCGATCGGCGTGAATGGCAGCGCCTGCCCGATCACAGCAATCTTCACGCCGCCGCGTTCGAACATTTTCTGCGCGGGAAAAACCGGATCCTCGAACTCCTTGTCGCGGACATTCTGCGCGAGGAATGGAAAGCCCAGTGCCGCAGTGAGTTCTTTCACACGCGCTTCCCCGAGCGTGAACTCCCAATGTCCGGTCATTGCGTCAGGCTTGAGCGTGGCCATCGCATCGACCATGTCCTGACCCAGCGTCTTGTGCGACGTCCAACTGTTGGTCCAGGTATCGCCGCCATCCAGCAGCAGTACCTTGCCGTCGCGTTCGGCACGTATGGCCTTCACGATCGTTGCGATGCGGTCGAGCCCACCCATCCGTCCGTAGGTGCGCGCCAGATTGGCGAAATCATTGTAGGTCAACGCGTGCGCTGCCGCCGAACCCGACGCGAGTTTGAATTTAGCGATGAACGCGTCGCCGGTGATGTGCGGCACCACGCCTTTGTTCTCCCCGACGCCGATGTTGATCGACGGCTCGCGAAAGTGCAGCGGCATAAGTTGACCGTGCAGATCCGTGATGTGCACCAGCGTGACAGTGCCGACGCTATCGAACTGCAGCAGGTCCGTCTGGCTCAATTTTCCCTGCGCGGCAGCGCGCCCCATCGCGGCCATGCCACCAGCACTGAGCAACGCGGCCGCCGATGTCGCGGTCAGAAAATCACGGCGGGAAATCATGTCTGACTTTCGATGGCTGAAGCGTGGTCGTATGGAAGCCGGCAAGCACCAGCTTGGTTCGCGGTCGCACCGCCTCATGACGGACGGAGACGTTATGGATCGGTGAGCTTTTTGTCGAGGCCGGGTACAGTTGCAGAGACTACGCACGAACACCCCCGGCATTGGCAGTGCGAGGTTTGGAAGTCTGCGTGAAACGTTTTGCTAACCCTATCCCGCGATCATGCCAGCGGACTTGAGTGACTGTTAAGCCGCAGCAAGCTCAATGAACTGTCACTCCACTATCGAGTTCCCGGTGCGCATTTCAGTCTACATCGTCTGCACGCTTCTCGCGGCCTCCGCCGTCGCGGTACCCAGCACCCTTGCTGGCGAACTCAAGACATCGTCGGGCGGCACCGGCGGCAGCAGGTCGGGCGGTAACGGTGGCACAGGCGTGTCGACGACTGCCAACGCACCGGCGGCGGCGCTCAGGTCGACCTTCCAACCGTTGCATGTCACGCTGCCGCCGCAGGCCGGCGTACGCCCGCATACCGATCTGGCAGCCGCCGTGAAGCGTAACATGCTCTCAACCAAACGGCTGATCAAACCAAGCTCGCTGAACAACAAGGTTCATGCGCCGGTCCGCGATCCGCTGCTCATGGCTGCCGTGCTGAAGAAGATCGCCTATCCCGACGGTGGCGGTTCCAGCTTCAAGACGCTGCATACACTGAAGGCGGCCGAATCGAACGGCAAGATCTATCCGGCCAATGGCGTCTCCAGCGGCAAGCACGAAGAAGCCGGAACTCTGTCCAGTGGCGCGCCGACGGAGATGCAGGCGTCTGACGACGACGCACCCGTCGACGAATCCGCCGAGGGCGGCTGGTTGCTGAAGTGGCTGATGAATATCGCGGCCGTCGCGGGCAGCGGCGCGCTCGCCTGGGTGCTATGGCGACAGTTGCCACCCGGTGCCCGCATGACGCTGCCGGTTGCCGCCACGAGTTAGCCGCTATTCCGCGACTGGTTGCCTTACACCCCTACGGCGCGCGACCAGCGCGCCGCGATGGCACGAGCGCCGAGCGGTACACAACTAAGCCCGCACTTGACCGCTGCCGCGCACGACATACTTGAAGCTGGTCAGCTGTTCGACGCCCACTGGTCCTCGCGCGTGCATGCGGCCGGTGGCGATACCGATTTCGGCGCCCATGCCGAACTCACCACCATCGGCGAACTGCGTTGACGCGTTGTGCAACACGATGGCGCTGTCGACGCGCGTAATGAAGCGATCTGCGGTGACGACATTGTCGGTGACGATGCAGTCGGTGTGCTGGGAGCCGTAGCGGGCAATGTGTGCGATGGCACCATCGACGCCATCCACGGTCTTGACGGCGATGATCGGTTCGAGAAATTCGTGGCCGTAGTCGTCGGGGGCGGCCGTTGTCACACGCGCGTCGACTCCAACAGCCGCGTCGTCGCCGCGCACTTCGCAGCCGGCATCCAGTAACGCCTTGACGAGTGCGGGCAGAAAGGTCGAGGGCGCATCGACGTCGACCAGCAGACACTCTGTCGATCCGCACACCGACGTGCGCCGCATCTTGGCGTTGACGACGATGGAAGCAGCCTTGGCGAGATCCGCATCGCGATCGACATAGGTGTGGCAGATGCCTTCGAGATGGGCGAACACGGGTACACGCGCTTCCGCTTGCACCCGTCCGACGAGGCTTTTGCCACCGCGGGGCACGATCACGTCGATGGTGCCGCCGAGGCCGGCCAGCATCTCGCCGACCGCGGCACGATCCGTCGTAGGAACGAGTTGTATCGCTGTAGCAGGCAGTTCTGCGACTTCAAGCCCCGCCACGAGGCAGGCGTGGATGGCACGCGCCGAACGCTCGCTCTCGGAGCCGGCGCGCAGAATGCAGGCGTTGCCGGCCTTCAGCGACAAGCCGCCGGCATCCGCGACGACGTTCGGACGGCTCTCGAAAATGATGCCGATGACGCCCAAAGGTGTGCGCACGCGCGCGATATCCAACCCGTTCGGCCTCGTCCACGCGGCAATCGTCTCGCCCACAGGATCGGGCAATGCAGCAATATCTTCGAGACTGCCGGCGATGGCGTCGATACGGCTGGCATCCAGCGTGAGACGATCGAGAAACGAGCCGGTGGTGCCACGCGCGCGGGCAGCTTCGAGATCGGCGGCGTTGGCTTGCAGGATTTCAGAAGTCCGATGACGCAACGTCTTTGCCGCCGTCGTCAGTGCGAGATTTTTGGCAGCGGTCGACGCCAACGCGATTTCGCGCGAAGCAGAGCGCGCCGCCCGCCCGATGCCGGACATGAGGGCTGCCACGTCGACGCCGGCCATTGTTTTCTTCTCAAGTATGGTCACATTCGTACTCTCGTTCTAAGTCGCGCTTACTTCGGCCGATCAATGCCGAGGTCGCTGCATATCTTCTCGACCAGCACATCCG
>JANLYD010000128.1:0-1787 GCA_031365465.1 Hyphomicrobiaceae bacterium | reverse complement strand
GAGTGTGCGGCCACCAACGGGGCCGGCGATGATGCGGGTCAGATCGAGGACGCGGATGCCGGAGAGCGGACGATTGCCGGGATGGAAGGGGGCGGGTGGAACATCGGCGATTTTGACGATCTCGAACAGCGGCAAATGGGCTAGTGCTTTGCCTTGCGGGTGTGCGGCCCATTCGTCGAGGCTGCGATGCAGGGTCGCGACGAGCCTGCTGGCGGCGGCGGCGGATTCGAACGCCTCGCCATCGCACTTGAGCAGTTCGGCTTGCACGGCATCGCGGTCGTTGGCGCAGCCGAGCAGGGCGACGATGCCGTCGCGGTGATGCGGAAAGTTGGTGTGGATGCGGACCCAGCGGTTATCGCCGGTGCGGTAGAGGCCGGCAAGCTTGTCCCAGGGATCAGCGGAGGGGGTGCCGGCGACGCGCATATAGCGTTCGCTGCGGAATTCGGCTGCCGCGTGGCGCATGTCGACGGTGACGTTTTGACGGCGGCCGGAACGAAGGTGCCAGAGTTCGGCTGCAGCCAGGGCCGAGGCGGCGATCGATGTTTGTGCCAGTGTTCCAATCGCATACGACGAAGGCAGTGCCGGGTCAGAACCGGCGAGAGTCGCAAACGGAAGTGCTGCGGGATCGCCGCCACCCAGTGCCCAAAGGTCTGCGAGTGCAGCATTTGGTGCAATGGATGGCATGTCGCGAGATCCTACGTACCGGACTTTTGTGGCTTGCGCAGAAACGCCGGTAGACTATCGCCAAATCCAGTCGGCTTGCCGTCGTCCTGTTGTTGGCTCGGACGCCGGTCGCCGCGATAGCCGCTGCTGGTCGGCCGCACCGGTGTCGATGTTTGCTCCGGACGCGGCGCTTTCGGCGTATCGCGGCGGGGACGTGGTTCCATGTGCTGGGGGCGGTCGAAACGTTGTTCGACGATCGGCACATCAGGCTGATAGCTCGCCGCCGGCGGCTGATCGCCGGCACCCTTTTGCGGAGGACGCGGACGCCGTTCCGGCCGCGCCGCGCGCGGTGGACGATCGCCCGTGGGTTCTGGTCCACGATCTGGGCCCCGTTCCGGTCTGGCAGCCTGCGGTGGGCGATCCGCGCGCGGCGGACGGTCGCCACGTTGCGGACGATCTTGACGTGGTGGACGTGACTGTTTCGCTTCAGTGGGAACGGATGCCGCAACGGCACCACCGGGTGCAGGCGCAACTGCTATTGCTTGCGCAGGTGCTGCGGTGCGCTCGGCACGGCGGGCACGTGCACCATCCGCGCCAACTTGCGCCGGTCCCTCCGATTTTTCCCCCGGCTTTTCCGGACGGCCACGATAGCCGGTCCGTCCGCTGCTGCGTTTGGCATCGGGTGCACCAGGACGCCCACCGCGACCTGCGGGAGCGGCCGTACGGCCACCGCGTCCGCGTTTGCGGCGTGCGCCTTCGGCGACTTGATCGTCTGTCGGCGGATCGCCGATCCATTGGACCGGTACGCCAAGCATGGTCTGGATGTCCTTCAGCGCCTTGAAATCGTCGGGTGTGACGATGGTCGACGCGGCGCCCTGTTTACCGGCGCGGCCGGTGCGGCCGATGCGGTGCACGTAGTCGTCGGACTGCCAGGGTATGTCGTAGTTGAAGATGTGGCTGACGTCGGGGATATCGAGACCACGGGCCGCTACGTCGCTCGCCGCGAGGAAGGTGATGCTGCCATCGCGAAAACCGTCGAGTGTGGCCGTGCGGCTGGATTGATCCATATCGCCGTGCAGCGCACCGGCGTTGAAGCCGTGTTTTTGCAACGACTTCAGCAGGAT
>JANLYD010000101.1:0-14702 GCA_031365465.1 Hyphomicrobiaceae bacterium | reverse complement strand
CCAGTCGCAATATTTGACGTTGCCACTGCGATAATTCGACCATACCCCCACCCTAGCCCTCCCCCACGAGGGGGGAGGAAATCTGCGGCCGCTCATAAAAAGGCCGCGCCCTTTGGGGACGCGGCTTCAATTTTACGATGCAAAGTACCCGCTCAACCCATTCGCGCGCGGCCTTTGTCGACACTAGCGGCCAACGTCGCCATGCCCCGACCGAACGCATTGAGCGACGCGATGATCGCCTGCCAATGGTCGGCGCTCCGATCTGCTTGGCTAAGTTCCGCCATATGGCGGCGCAGCAAATCACGTTGCGTCGTCTGATAGGGGTCGAGCCGGCCTTCTGCGTGATCTTTGTCGAGTTGGGCTTCCATGGTCTGCACGATGTTGCCGTAGGCTTGGCCGGGCATCAGCACCATCAACGCCGTCATTCGCTTCAGTGTGTCGGCCAAGTCGTTGAGCCGGCTGGCGGCATCTGGAGGGCCGGACATGAAGCCATCGAATGAGCCACGACCAGCCTCGATGCTTTCCTCTAGGCCCGTTTTTGCCTGCTGCAACGCCGACCGCACCTGATCGTCGTAACGCATCACATTGCCGAGCGCCATTTCCAGCGCAGCCACGTCGATCGTCTGATGCTGATCACGGACGTACGCGATCTGCTCAGGATGGAAGGTCAACATCTCGCGTGCGAAATGCTCACACAACTCCTGATCGAACGCGGACGCGTGCGGCTCAGACAACTCGGGTTCCACTGCGTGCACGGGGCGCCCACGGGGTGCCTGCGGGCGTCCTTCAGCAAACCGATCGGGCGTCGGTGGCACATTGGTGTTCGACGCCTTGGTCGGCTCGACGTTGAAGTCGCGTCCGGTGCTACGGCTGTCGGGCAAGCCCTTGCGCGGCGTGATCGACTGAATTTGGGGCAGCGCCTCGGTAAGCCGTCCACCGTCTCGCGCTCGCTGGGCCTGCGCAATCTGCAGCGCCGCCGGCCCCGAACTCAACAGCATGCGTGCGCGAATGCGCGACAGAGTCTTGTACAGGTCCGTGTGCAATTCGTATGGCGCATCCTCGACGTTGGGCGTAATACGCACCGCGCGATGGGCTGCGCCCGCGTTCAAGACGCGCCGCACGACAGCCACGTCCTCGACCTTAACCTGCTTCAGAATGATCTGGCTCATGTAGCCATCGTCGGTCGCATTCATCGGGTGCGCGTAGTGCAGCACTGTTTCCGCGTTGGTCATTTCGTCGGGCAGCAAAGCGACCCGCACCATCTTTTCGAGTTCGCCCTGGCGCACCTTTTCGACGACGTCTTCCTGTACCAGCTTGCCGTGCTTTTCGAACGCACGAGCGCCTGTCATTGCAAGATATTCGTACAGCTCGGGCCGCACGGCATAGACGGTCGGCTCTTCGGGATTACGCAGCACTGCCCCGATGGTCGCCCCTGCGTTGAGGACGCGTCGCACGACCGTCGCATCTTGCGGATCGAGTTCTCTCAGATCGACGATCGCGGTGTAACCGGGCACGCTCGTATCGGCGTGCATCGCCTCGATGACGATGCGGGCGTTCTCGAACCGGTGCGGCAGCAGAGCATTGTCCATGATGCCTTCGAGTTGCTCTGCCGAACGGGCTTTACTGGTCGGAACGTCCGACAGCGGCGAGCGCACGGCATTGGCGCCGAACAAGCCTGACATGAACACCAGCCCGTCGACCGCGATGGCGATCGCCAGCGACAGGTACGCCAGGCGGTTGCCGTCCTGGAATGCATTCCACGTCACGACAAAGCGATTGGCCTTGTCGTCACGGTTGAGTTCGATGAAATTGATTTTCTGGCGCAGCTCGTCGGTGTCTTTAGAGCCGAGCCCGCTGTCCTGCACGCAACTGCGCGCGAAGGCGAACAGATCGTCGGTCGTCTTGTGGCGCGCCAGCTTTTCGCCGCCCGCGCATTGTGCGTCGAACGCCAACACGCCCGCGTTAAGTGCGAACACGCGTGCTGCTGCTTCGGCTGCCGATTTCGGATCGCAGTCGATGCCGGCGATCTTGTCTCTGGTGGCGGGGGTGGACATCGATTGCACCAACTGCCCACACATCGTCTGGACCTGCCCGAGGCCCTCCGCCTTCGGCGACTGCCGGAACTCGGCGCGCGCCTTTTCGAACGCTGGAATGATGCGCGTCGGATCGAGCCGTGGGCCTTCCTCAGCACCTTTGGCGTCCTCGGCGAACTTGATGCGCTGCTCGGCCGTCTGCGCCTCGCCTTTCAGTTTCGCGATATCGCCGTCGATAATCGACAGTTCGCGCTCCACTTGCGTCAAGCGGGTCTCGACGGTCTGGAACCGCTTCTGTGCATCGCGCAGGCGCTCTTCGGCGATTTTCTGCTTGTCTTTGAGTGCTGCTTCTTCAGTCTTGCGCGCGCGGAACATCGCGCCTTCGCCGACTTTACCGGTGCCCTCGACGCCGCGCGCCTCCGCCATTGCCTCGACGCGTTTTGCATCGAGATCTTTCATGATCGCGTCGACGTCGCCTTTTCGCTTTGAAAAATCTTCGGCGAGCGCAGGCCGCTCGCCTTTCAGGCGTGCCAGTTCATCCGTCAGGCCGGTTTTCTTGCTCGTCAGCCCGACCGCGCCGCTCTGTGCGGTCGTCACACGTTCCTGCTGTTGTGCGATGCCGCGCCGACGTTCTTCCATTTGCGTCTGGAAGAATTCTTCGATCAGCTTTTGGCTCGAATTCGCGGCCGCCGACAATTTGGCAAGCTGCGCGTCGTAGGCTTTCCAGCCTTCGGTTCCGAACAGCTGCTCAGTCTCTTTCAACTGACCACGCACGATCGTGCCGCCGATGTCGTTGACGATACCGGCCACCTGGTTCTGTGCGCGGAGTTCAGCTGCGCGCACGCGCTCGGAGGCCGGAAAGATCGTCGAAAACAAGCTGTCAAAAGAAAAGAAGACGCTGGTCGCCATGCAGGCCAGGAACATCACCCACAAGACGGCCGTGCGGACGATGACGCGTGTCGCATCGAAATAGCCGCGCAGGGTATGGGCGCGCGCCGCCACGATCAGCAGCCCAAGGACGAGGCAAGCGCCGCCCATGACAGCCAGCCACAAGGCGATGCGACCGGGGTCCGGCCGGCCGTTCTGCAGACCATGCAGTGTTGCTGCGACACCCGACAACGCGATGCCGCCGAGCGTAAGCCCAAGCGCTGACTTCAATCCCGTATCGGTTGATACCAGGACGGTCGAAAATTTACTGGCAGGTGCCTGCTGGTTCATGCCGGTGGCAAAGCTTTCGCCGATGAGCCAGGCGACGATCAACATTACGCCCTGGATGCCGAACGTCACCATCGCCGACAAAATCGGCTCGCCGGTGAAGTTCTTCATGCCGTCCCACGTGGTCCAGCCCGACGCCAACGACAACACGATGCCCGTTGCGCCGAGCAGGCCAAGCTGCCAGTTGCGCAGAAACACGGCTTCGATGATGCGCCCAAGGCGCCCGAAGAATGGCCGCGCATACATCGCTGCGATCAACGTCGATACGAGCCCGATCACGACGGGGAGCTTTTCGGCACTGATACCGGCGCTTGCCAGCAGCGATTGCAGATACTCGATGACAGCCATTCCCGCGCTCCTGGCCCAGCCGCTGGCCCAGCCTCTTCCTGCAATTACTGCGACTTCCGCATTCTAAGCCGTGCTGTCTCGACGTAGGCCAGTCTTTCGGCGCTACAATGACGCAAGAACCTGCGACTTGCCACGTCTTGAGATAGCACCTTTCACGGGAGTTGGCCGAATTCGACACGCTAGGAGGCACTACTTTCGCAGCCAGCCTACTCCTCGCTGTCAAGTTGCTGCAAAATTAAGACCAAAAGACGAGGCTTCGCGACTTCGTACATTGCAAATGCGTAAGCTTGTCTCGCCGCAGGCTTTGTTCTACGGAAGCTTGGCCGCGTTGCCTGAGTGCCACTTTACTGCGAGACCGAGGACCGCAATCAGCCCATGACCTTCATCGTCAATGATAATTGCATCAAGTGCAAATTCACCGATTGCGTCGAAGTCTGCCCCGTCGATTGCTTCTACGAGGGCGAGAACATGCTCGTCATTCATCCGGACGAGTGCATCGACTGCGGCGTGTGCGAGCCGGAATGCCCGGTCGAGGCCATCAAACCCGACACGGAACCGGGGCTAGAAAAGTGGCTGGAGCTCAATCGCGAGTATTCTGAGAAATGGCCGAATATCGCGTCGAAGAAGGACGCGCCGCCCGATGCGGACGCGTTTCGCGACGAAAAAGGTAAATTTGAGAAATATTTTTCCGACAAGCCGGGAGATGGGAACTGATCCCGAGACCGCTTAAAGAACAGTCAAAAAGGTCGCGATCGGCTCAAATTTACACTTGCCCGGGGCGCGCCCTAAAGGATTTATTGTCATACACACCTATTCGCGCGCGGTTCCCGCTTCAAAAGCGGTGAACAATATGTTATTGTGTCTGTTATGTACTGTTGGCGTGAACACAAGCAGAACTTTGGCCCGTATTCGAATGCATGCGCGCAGCGTATGGTTATTGATGCGGGCTCGTGCAGCAACGCCATGGTGGTACCGCGCCTGAATAAAGGTCGGTGTTTGCTGCAGTTTCGGCCGGCAGTGCGAATCTGGACTATCTGAGATGGTGCGATGGCGAGGACGGCCGTCGCGTCGAGGCATGCCCCCACTGTGATCTGTTCCTGTGGAGGTCGGCCCGGTTAACTTTTGGTCTTTTTGGTCGGCGATTTCGATCGTTGGTTGAGCGGCCAGCACTTTCCGCGGCGTAGACGTCGCCGGTAGTGCGGACGGCAGTGTCTGGGAAACCAGCGCTGATACTTGAGCGCGCGACACCTGTTCGGGTGTGTTTATGCCGCTGGGCGGGTGCATGTCAATGCAACTTGCGCAGCACGCGTTTCGGCGGTCGTCGCCGGGGCGATTGTAGGCAGAGGAGTAGGTCGAATGTCGATGAAAAGCAAATTGGACGCCAAGCCTGAGAAGGCAGTGTCCGGGAAGCCTGCCGGTGTAAAAGGCAAGCCGCAATCGCATTCCAACACCTCGTCGCAAGCGCCTCCCAAGCAGTCAGCAAAATCAGCGACTGGCAAACCGACACGCCCGGACTCTTCGAAATCGAAACTTGCAACTCCGGCGCCTGCGAGCAAAAGCGCTGCGTCGACAGCAAAGACGCCGTCAGTCAGGGCGGCTAAACCTTCGGCCGCACCGCTTTCAGTCAAATCTGCCGTCAATTCGGCGCAAAAGCCTGCGACAATCGTGCAAACCACTCACCAGCGGAATCCTATGGCAACTCCCTCTGCGTCGAAGACAACCGCTGCCGCCAAGGCTTCGGGAAAAGTTGCCGGGCCAGCGAAGGCGGCGACGGTTAGCAAGGCGGCGCCAGCTAAGGTGACCCCGTCTGTCACCGCGACGGCCGCAAAAGTGTCTGCAGCAACGGTTACGGCTGCAAAGGCCGCTGCCGTGAAAGCGGCAGTCTCGAAGCCGGCTGCTGGTGCAAGCCCGGCTGTTGCGCCGTCACTTGCGGCTGCGCAGTTTCAGGCTCATCGCAACGCCGCTCAGAAGGCAGCGCCCGGGCGTGCAATGCCAGCTGCTCTGGCACAGTCTGCGTCGCAGCGTATTTCGGTTCCGGCTGCTGCGGCTCCCGTTGTCGCGCCGAAAGAGCCGGTGGCTGCCGCTGGCCCCAAGAAGCCGATCAGCATTCGCCATGGCTTCAAGACGGGTGAGTGGATCGTTTACCCCGCACACGGCGTTGGTCGCGTTGTTGCGATCGAGGAGCAGGAAATCGCTGGAATGGCGCTCGAGCTGTTCGTCATCACGTTCGAAAAAGACAAGATGACGTTGCGTGTGCCGACGGGTAAGTCAGCAAGCGTCGGAATGCGTAAGCTCGCCGAGGAAGGCGTCGTCAGGCGCGCCATGGAGACGTTGAAGGGTAAAGCTCGCATCAAGCGCACTATGTGGAGCCGCCGCGCGCAGGAGTTCGAGCAAAAGATCAATTCCGGCGATCTCGTGTCGATCGCTGAGGTCGTGCGCGACTTGTTCCGTGCCGAAACGCAACCGGAACAGTCTTACTCCGAGCGGCAGCTGTATGAAGCTGCGTTGGATCGTATGGCTCGAGAGATCGCTGCCGTTGAAAAGATCGACGAGCGTGGCGCCGTTCAGAAAGTGGTCGAGGTGCTGTCGAAGAGCGCCAAGTCCCGCCGGGCCGAAAGCGATGCAGCCCCCGCTGGCGATATCAAAGCGGCTTGATCTACTTTGATCTACGGTGTGCAGCCCGCGCTATCAACGAACCCGGCCCCGCAAGAGGCCGGGTTTTTGATTCGAACCCAAAGATTTGCAGGCCAAAGATCAAGTTGCAGCGCGCCGGCAGAGAGCCATTGCATCGCTCACGGCGTCCAAAACCATTGCTCACGGCGTCCAAAACCATTTCATGGTCTCGCGCTGGATGTCGCTCCGCTGCAGCCCGACATCCTTGAGCAAGCGATCGGACTGGCCGTCGAGCGTGATAAGCTGACGCCGCGTCCGTATCCGCCGAACCCACTCGTGCGGCACGCTCAGCGCCACGATCGCCCGTTTGAAGACTGTAGGTAACGGTTTGTAGGTCAGCGTGTGAATTTGTGTCACGGTAAGCATGGCGCGATTCCGATTTTGAGCCAATAATATCGCTATTTTGCTCGCCATCTTTAGTGATGACAAACGAGTAAGGTGCGGTTATATGTGAGTGATAGTCACATATAGGAACTTATCATCCTATGGCGCGCCGGCGGCTTCCTCCTCTGACGACTCTCCCGAGCTTCGAGGCTGCTGCACGCCATTTGAGCTTCTCAAAAGCGGCCGACGAATTGGGGGTCACGCACGGTGCCGTCAGTCGTGCCATTCGCCATCTCGAAGACAGCATCGGGGTGCCCCTTTTTCATCGGTCTACCCGCATGGTTTCGCTCACAGCGACCGGCGCCGCTTTTGCTGTCGAGGTGCGTGAGGCGATCGATCGCTTGGCGTCGGCGACGGAATTGGCCAGCGGTCAGGAAGCGACCGGCGTGCTGTCGATCAGCACCCTCGACTCGTTTGCGGCGAAATGGCTCGTGCCGCGCCTGTTTCGCTTTCGGCGCGCGCACAGCGATATCGACATTCGCGTGTCCACCTCGGAGGCATTCGCCGACTTTCGTACCGATGGCATCGACATTGCTATTCGTCACGGTAACGGGCGATACCCGGGTCTTGCGAGCGATCTGCTGGTCAAGGAAAATCTGTTTCCAGTTTGCAGCCCGCTCTTGTTGGCGGGACCGCACCCGCTGCACTCACCTGCCGATCTGGCGTTCCACACGCTCATCCACGACGAATTTCACATCGATTGGGCGACTTGGCTGACGTCGGCTGGCATTCAAGGCGTCGATCCGCATCAGGGACCGAAATTTTATGCGTCTGCTTTGGCGGTGCAGGCGGCCGTGATGGGGGAGGGTGTCGCCCTCGGGCGAAGTGCGCTTGTGGGCGACGATCTGGCGAGTGGACGATTGATCCGTCCCTTTACATTCAGCTTACCGGCTGAACTGGCTTTTTATCTCGTTTATCCGCCGCGTGCGCTCCAACGCCGAAAGGTCGCGCGGTTTCGCGAGTGGATCTTGGCCGAAGTCAGTGCCGACGCCGGCGGTGCGCCATAGCCCGCGATTTGCCACCCGCGCCGGCAACCGCTACCACGTGGCGAACTGGTGCGGCCGATGCCGCTTTTTCGACGGATATCAACCTGCGTGCCTTCCTCCGAACCGACATCGTCGTCCGCCCATCCGCGAGTTGTCACCCTCGGTTGCCGGCTCAATGCGCACGAAAGTGATGTCATGGCCGAGCATGCTGCCGCCGCCGGCCTCGGCGACTGCGTCATCGTCAATACGTGCGCAGTCACGGGCGAAGCTGTGCGCCGCGCCCGCCAGACCATCCGCCGGCTGCGCCGCGAAAACCCTCGCGCTAAATTGATCGTGACCGGCTGCGCTGCGCAAATCGAACCGGCGACTTTCACTGCCATGGCCGAGGTCGACCACGTCATCGGCAATGCCGACAAACTGCGCCCTGCGACTTTTTCCGGTCTTTCGCTTGCAACGAGCCCTCGTGTCGTTGTCGACGACATCATGAACGTGCGCGAAACGGCTGGACATCTTGTTGCAGGGTTCGGCCAACGGACGCGCGCTTATATTCAAGTGCAGAACGGCTGCGATCATCGGTGTACGTTCTGCATCATTCCTTACGGACGGGGGCCGTCGCGATCTGTGCCCGCAGGCGAGGTGGTTGCAGCGGTGCGTCGCGTCGTCGAGGCCGGTGCTCTGGAGGTGGTGCTGACCGGGGTTGACATCACCTCGTATGGTCCCGATCTGCCGGGTACGATGACGCTCGGAAAACTGGTCCGGCAAATTCTGAAGCACGTGCCGGAGTTGCGCCGATTGCGGTTGTCTTCAATCGATCAAACCGAGGCCGACCCTGACCTTCTCACAGCCCTTGCCGAGGAGGCGCGCTTCATGCCGCATCTGCATCTCTCGCTGCAGGCTGGCGACGATATGATTTTGAAGCGCATGAAGCGCCGGCATCTGCGGGCAGATGCCATTCGCTTTACCGAGCAGGCGCGACGGCTCCGTCCCGATATTGTTTTCGGTGCGGATATCATCGTCGGGTTTCCAACCGAGACCGGTGCAATGTTCGATAATTCGCTGGCCATCGTCGATCACTGCGGGTTGACTTTTCTGCACGTCTTTGCGTTTTCACCCCGCCCGGGTACGCCCGCCGCGCGTATGCCTCAAGTCGACGGTGCCGAGATAAAGCGGCGGTCCGAACGTTTGCGGAGTAAGGGCGCGGCGGCATTGGCCGGTCACCTGTCGACTGAGGTCGGGCGCCGTGTCGAGGTGCTCGTCGAACGGGATGGCGTTGGCCGCACTCCCGGCTTTGCCGAGGTTCAATTGGATCTGCCGCGCATCGGCGAACTACAGTACGTTCGCCTCGTCGCGGCCGGCGCCACTCAACTGCGAGGCGAGGTTATCGCGTGAGCCAGGAACCGGAGAAAAAGCGCGGCCTGTTCGGACGATTGTTTGGCGGCAAGACCGAATTGGTGCCGCCCCCACCACCCCCGCTCGTCGCGCCCGAGGCGTTGCCCGATACCGGTGCCGAGGGGCAGTTACCTCCGTCCGGCGAACACGCCGTTGCGAGCGCTAAACCGCCCGTCGATATGTTGCCGCCGGTCGCCGCCGAAACGCTCAAGCCGGTCGAGGATCAGGCAGAGGCAAAAGTTGGTTGGTTTCAGCGGCTCAAAACCGGACTCGCCAAAACCAGCGCCAAGCTCAGCGATGGCATCACGGGCGTTTTCACCAAGCGCAAGCTCGACAACGAGACGCTGGAGGATCTCGAAGATCTGCTGATCCAGGCTGATCTCGGGCTCGAAACCACGGAGCGCATCACCGCCTCCTTGCGCAAAACCCGCTATGACAAAACGATCGCCCCTGAGGAAGTCCGTCAAGTTCTGGCCGACGAAGTGGAGCGTGTGCTGACCCCGGTCGCAGTCCCACTCACCATCAGCGGGCGGAACAAGCCCGAGGTGATCTTGTTCGTCGGCGTCAACGGCACCGGCAAGACCACCACCATCGGTAAACTGGCGGCCCGATTCACCGCCGAGGGCCGATCGGTCATGCTGGCGGCTGGCGATACCTTCCGTGCCGCAGCCATCGAACAGTTGACGGTATGGGGGCAGCGCACAGGCGTGCCGGTCATCTCGAGGGACGTCGGCTCAGATGCCGCAGGGCTTGCCTTCGACGCGCTCGCCGAGGCGCGCCGTGAGAATGTCGACGTCCTGATGATCGATACCGCCGGTCGCCTGCAGAACAAGAAGGGGCTTATGGAGGAACTCGAAAAGGTGGTCAGGGTTCTGAAAAAGCTCGATCCCGCAGCGCCTCATCAGGTGTTGCTCGTGTTGGATGCGACCACGGGACAGAACGCGATGTCGCAGGTCGAAGTGTTCCAGCAAGTGGCAGGTGTTACCGGTCTGATCATGACGAAGTTGGATGGCACCGCGCGCGGCGGGATTCTCGTCGCAATTTCGGCGAAGTTTAAGCTTCCTGTCGTAGCGTTGGGAATCGGTGAACGTATCGAAGATCTGCAACCCTTCGTAGCGAAAGAGTTCGCGCAGGCGATTGCGCAAGTCTGATCGCGCCGACGCGTTGTGCCTTTGTACCGTCGCCGGATGTAATTGTGTCATACGACGCTTGCGAATCCGCCTCTCCGCTTGAGTTGGAACGAAGTTGATGCGATAGGCGCTTTGTCGAATCTGGCTGTCAACGCTCGCGATCTGCGCGGCCTCGGAATTGAAAACGAATGTCGGTCGAGAAAGATAGCACTTCCACAGCTTCGGGCACCGTCCGCGGCGGCTTCCCCTTTACCGCCGAGCAGACGCTCAACATCGCCAGCGAGATGGGACCAATTTTCACGATGTTCGTCGTGAATTTTATCTGGGGCGTCGAAGCGGGCGTGATCTCGCTGATCGTCGCAACGGTGCTGGCGCTCACCGCATCACTCATCGTGCTGCGCCGGCCGCCGATGATGCCCTTCATCGCCGGCTTCGTGTCGATCGTCTTCGGTGGCCTCGCCTATTACACAGGCGACGCCAACTGGGTGCAGATCAAGGTCACCATTTTCAATGGTCTGGTGGCAGTCCTGCTGTTCGTCGGCATGATGCGCAAACGGTATTTCTTCGAATTCGTCTTCGGCAAGACGTTTCACTACAGTACCGACGGTTGGGCCCGTCTGACCCGCAACGCCGCGCTGTTCTTTTTGATCACCGCGATCGCCAACGAGGCGGTTCGCCTGGGGTTCGCATCGGCGAGCATCCAGTGTCCACACTCCTGGCTGTGGTTGTTGCGCAAGCCTGTGCTGTCCGGTCTGGACATCTGGATGATCTTCAAATTGTTCCTCGTGATGCCACTGACCGGCTTATTCTTCGTGTGGCAGGTGCGGGTGATGCGGGATTATCGCCTCCCAGCCCCCGCTCTCGCTCCGGTTTCCGTTACACCTTCTGCCGACAGGACGAACTAGCCCATGCAGTCCGGTACGCCCGATCCAGCATCCGGTCACGCGGCCGCCGAACACGAGCAGGGTGCGCCAACACCTGCACCAAAGAGCAATCGACAAGGTTTGAAGCTGCTCATCGATCTGGTGCCGTTGCTGGCATTTTTTACGGCGTTTCGCTTCCTAGGCATCGTCGAAGCGACGGCCGTGCTGATCGGTGCCACGCTGTGCGCCCTGCTTGCCTCGAAACTGTTGCTCGGCAAAATTGATGCGATGCTGATCGTGACGGCAGTTCTCGTGACGGTGTTTGGTGGGCTCACTTACGCTTTTGGCGATCCGCGTTTCATCAAGATGAAGCCGACGGTGGTCAATCTTTTGTTCGCCGGTGCTTTAGGGTTTGGGCTGGCGACGGGACGGCTGTTTCTCAAGACAATGCTTGGCGAAGCTTTGCAGCTTACAGATCTCGGGTGGCGTTTGCTGACACACCGATGGATCGCTTTTTTTGTTGTGCTTGCCCTCCTCAATGAGGTGGTGTGGCGCAGCTTCAATACGCCGGACACCGAGCACATCTGGGTCAACTTCAAGGTGTTTGGTATTTTGGGGCTGACGATCGCTTACTTTGCGTTCCAAGCGCCGTTATTGCGGCGTCACGCACTCGCACAGCCGACGCCCTGAGCGTCGATGTTGGTCATCAGACATAGACATTTCGGCAATCTGATATAGGCCGCATGCCGAATGTCATGATTGTGACGAATTTTTCAAAGCTATTTATCACTGCTGGAGCAACTTTTAGGTTGGCTCACAGAGAGTCTTCTCGTATTCTATGATTTACGAAGATTGTTTCCATAAAAGCGCACGTAATGTTCGACGCACCCAGAGCGTTTCACCGAACAATGCGCTGCTCAGCGATGAGTGTCGCGACAATCTTTCCCCGAAACGATTAGATCGAGATTGCACATGGCCCGCGAGGAAAAAGCCGACCGCTTGACTCGGTCACCCCTACATATGTTGCACCGTGCAAGCCAATGTGCCGGCGACGTCTTTTATGGCGAAATTGGCGGCGACGATCTCACGCCGCGTCAGTATGCGGTGCTTCTGACGGTTTCGCAAAACGAGGGCATCAGTCAGACCGGGCTGGTGGAAAAAACCGGAGTCGACCGTTCGACGCTGGCGGACATCGTCCGCCGCATGCTGAAGAAGGGCTTGTTGCAGCGCCGACGCACCAAAGAAGATGCGCGTGCGTACGCGGTCAAACTCACCGAGGAAGGTCGCCGGCAGTTGAAGCAGGCTGATCCAGTGTCGCGCCGCGTCGACGACCGGATCCTCGACAGTTTGCCCGCCCGTCAGCGCGAGCAGTTCCTGGATGATCTCTCGGCGATCGTGGACGCATTGCAAAAGGCTGCCGAGCGCGAAGGGACCGCCGGCTGACAGCCGCGCCACCTACGTCTCTTCAGGCGACTGCGTTACGGCCGGTTTCCCATCCGATGAGCGCTCGTTTGCGCGTCAAGCCCCAGTGATAACCGCCCAAAGAGCCATCGGCGCGCAGCACGCGGTGGCAGGGCACGACGAACGACAACGGATTGCGGCCCACCGCTGATCCTACCGCCCGCGATGCCGTGGGCTGTCCAAGATGGCGGGCGATGTGCTGATAGCTGACGGCGTGTCCCCTGGGGATTCGCATCAGCGTTTGCCAAACGCGAATTTCGAAGTCGGAGCCGATCATTACCAGACGTATCGGCGCCTCCTGAGGTGAGGCCCGGCTTCCGAAAATCTCCTGCGCTTGCCCCTGCGTCGCCTCCGGCGCCTCGACGAAGATCGCGTTCGGCCACCGTCCCATCAAGTCGCTCAACGCATCGGCGCGCGTTTCGTTCTTATCCTCGTTGACGAAGGCCAGCCCGCACAGTCCGCGCGACGTTGCCATCAACAGCGCGTCGCCGAACGGCGAGGGATGAAACCCATAGCTGATCTTCAGTCCGCCACCGCGCCGTTTATATTCGCCCGGCGACATCGCCTCGTGCGTCACGAACAAGTCGTGCAGCCGGCCACCGCCGCTGAGGCCAACCTCGTGCGCAGTTTCCAGAATGGTCGCCGCGTCGTTAAGCATGGCGCGGGCGTGATCCAGGGCGATCGCCTGCACAAATTCCTTTGGCGAAAGCCCGCACCAGCGCTTGAACAGTTTCTGACATTGCGACGCACTCAGTCCCAGAGCTGCTGCGAGATCGTCCAGCGATGGATGCGTGGTCCAGTGCTCGGTCAGGTACGCAATTGCGTGTCGTACGACGGCGTAGTCGGCGTTGGTGTCAGAGCAAATTTGGTTGGTGGCCGGAGGGATGGCAATCGGGGTGTCCAGCAGAGTCATGGTGAGCCTCTCAGGCAATCGAGCAGTTGGCATAGACTAAGGCCGTTACACTCCTACCGCGACCCGTTTCCTGCTTGCTCAATCCCCTGCCACAGGTGACGCTGCGATTGCGATAAGCCACGATAAATTCATCTGACCGCTGCCAAGCGGCATCATTCTTGACTTCCCACCGCGCCTACAGTCGTACACTGTGCGTCATCGCGGATCGGTGGAGGAAATTGGTACCTATGAAGAAACACATCGCTTTGGCCGGGATGCTGGTCGCGTCGCAACTTCTTTCGGCCCAAGCTCAGGATTTCAGATCGGCATCGCCCGCCGGTTCGAAACTCTATTTTATCGAGCCCAAGGACGGTGCCGAAATCGCAGGCCCGGTCACCGTGAAAATGGGGCTGGTGGGCATGGGAGTAGCCCCCGCCGGCGTCGAGAAAAAAGACACCGGCCATCATCACATCTTCATCGACGACAAATTGTCTGACCTGATGGCCCCTATGCCCGCCGATGACAAACATCGCCACTTCGGTGCCGGTCAAACCGAAACAGTCCTTACCCTGCCGGCTGGCAAGCACACGCTGCAACTCGTGCTCGGCGACCACAATCACATTCCGCACAATCCACCCGTCACCAGCGAGTTGATTACGATCACCGTCAAATAGCCGGCTTGCCCGCCCCTAGGCCCCTGGTGTCCGCGCGCAGACCGAGCACGTTCACAGTTCCAGTTCGGACTGGTCGTTGCGCTCTTCGCGGGCGGCCATTTTGAAGCCGCGTTCCATGAGCGGGATCTGCGGCTTCTTGCCGGCGAACAACTCTTCGATGGTGAAGAGCTGAACTTTCGGAACTTTGCCCGTGGGGCCGTCGTAAAGGCCCGCGCCGGCGGCTTCCTCGATCATGGGACGTGTGTGCGCTTCGAGCGAGATGTAGACGCCGATCTTGGCGCGCTCGCGATCTACTACCGCCGTTAGTTCGCGCACGTCTTTGACGCCGACGCCACCGCCCTTGACCGAGACGATGGCCTTCTCGACCGTTTTGGCGCCGGAGCGAAAGAATATGTGACCGTCGATGCCGCCATCGGCGCCTTTTTTCTTGCCGCCGAACGGCACGGCATCGACCAGCGACACCGCCCACCACTGAAACTGATACTTGTCGCGGTTGGAAAGATCGCGCGCGCCTTCCAAGTCTTTCGGCGTGCCGTGGACATCGAACTTGAGGCCGGGAAAGGCGTCTTTAAGGCGCTTTTCGATCAGAGAGATGGACAGGTGCGTGATGTCGATGCCGATCCATTGGCGCCCGAGCTTTTCGGCGGCGTGTAC
>JANLYD010000055.1:0-3210 GCA_031365465.1 Hyphomicrobiaceae bacterium | reverse complement strand
CCGAGCGCTTGCCACTGCATGCTCCAGAGTTCCGTCGGCATGCGTTTGAAGCCGCTCTTGGCAAACTGATGCCAACGACCGGTGACGAAGCACATCAACAGATTCGCCATGGCATTGACTTCGATGGTCGGATCTAATTCGCTTTGTGATGCCGCCACCCGCAGACTTTGGCGTAGGCTCGCTTCGATGCGATCGTGCAGTTGATTAATGCGCGCTTGTAGTCGAACTCCGCTAACAACTGCTTTCTCGCGCAAGAGGTCGGGCAACGAAAGTGTTCGGCAATCTTCTACCGCGAGATTTTTCTGTCCCCGAAATCCGCTTCCGTAGCCACCCATCTCAGGCTCCCGTTTATCCTAAATCGACAGTCACATTGCCTTGCCGCAGTTGAAGCGTGTCTGGGGAGATGCGTATGTTCCTGCCGCCCCTGTCAGTCGGCCCAGTCGCAAAGCCGACCGCAGAAAGATCCATGGCCGACATCATCGATTTCGATCCTCGCCCTGCCGCGCGGCAATCAAGGTGAGACTCAGCGTCAATCAGGATGAGACTGCGCCGTTTGTGGGCTGACGGAGGGAGGGCGGAGCCCGACTGACGGCAACCCACAAACGGCGGCGCTCTTTTCGAACCCGTCTGGCGGTCGGGCAGGTCTGCAGCAAAACTCTGATTCGTCTCAGCAATTGAGGGATCAGCATTTGCCCGGCCTCCACATCACCGACCACCAGATGAGGCTGTACATGAGTAACCGAAAGAACCACGACACGGCCGTTGCCGCCGCCAAGGCCGGCATCAGTCGCGCCACCGGCTTCCGCGTCGATGCCGATCCCCGCCTGCCGTCACAAAAGCAGAAGCCCCGCGAGCGGCGGCGCCCGGACCCATTGGCCGCTATTTGGGAGGCCGACGTTGTGCCGATCCTGAAGGCTGCGCCCGGCATCCGCACAGTCAGCGTTATGGCCGAGATGCGGCGGCGGCATCCGGAGCTGAACCCGAATATCCGCCGCACGCTGGAGCGCCGCATTATGGTCTGGCGGGCCGAACACGGTCCGGAACGGGATGTGATCTTCCGCCAGGAACACGAACCGGGCCGCATGGGCCTGTCCGACTTCACTGACACCAGCGCGCTGAATATCACGGTGGCCGGAGTTACTCTTGCGCACCGGCTGTATCACTTCCGGCTGGCGTTCTCGGGCTTCGCGCACGCCCATGTCGTACTGGGCGGCGAAAGCTTTGTGGCGCTGGCGGAGGGATTACAGAACGCCCTGTGGGCGCTTGGCGGCGCGCCGCGTGAGCATCGCAGCGATAGTCTGTCGGCGGCGTTCCGTAATCTCGACAAAGCTGCGGCGGATGACCTGACACAGCGTTACCAGTGCCTAATGGCGCACTATGGCATGACGCCCTCGCGCAACAACCCTGGCGTCGCACACGAGAATGGCTCCATCGAAAGCCCGCACGGCCACCTCAAAAACGCACTGAAAGACGAACTGTTGTTGCGTGGCTCCAGGGACTTTGACGATCTCGATGCTTACCGCCGGTTCGTCGATCTGATTATCGGGCGGCAGAATGCGCACAACCGAAAGCGGATCGAATTGGAGTTGCCGAGCCTCGGCAAACTGCCGGTGCGGCGGACGGCGGACTTTGAGGAAAAGTGCGTGACGGTCACGCGCAGCGGCGGCTTCATGCTGAACCGCGTGTTCTATACCGCACCATCGCGGCTGATCGGCCATCGCTTGCGCGTGCGGCTTTACGATGACAGGCTGGAATGCTTCCTGGGATCGACGCTCATGATGACCGTACGACGCGGAGAGCCCGTCTCGGACACCAAGGGCGGTCACGTCGTCGACTACCGGCATGTCATCCACGCGCTGCGCAAAAAGCCGATGGCGCTGCTCAATCTGGTCTATCGCGATCAGTTGTTCCCACACCCGGCTTATACGCGTGCCTTCGAGGCTTTGCTGGCAGCCGCCGGTGACCGGCGAGCCTGCAAGACCATGGTCGAATTGCTGGCGCTGGCGCACGACCGGGCCTGCGAAGCCGACCTTGCCGAGGCACTCGGCGCCGACGCCGATGCGGGTCGATTACCGGATCTGGGGTTCTTGCGCGCCTACTTCGGTCCGGGCCCGGCATCAATGCCGCTGATCGACGTCGAGGTGGTGCCCCTCTCGGCCTACGACGAACTGGTGGCGATCGTCGCCGTCACGGCAACGCCGGACTTGCAGGTGGCGGCATGAGTGCCCCCAACACGATCGACATCGCCCGCGTTGAGCTACTGCTCGGCGAGCTGCGTCTGCCCGGCGTCAAACTGATGTGGGCCAAGCTCGCCGCACAATCCGACAAGGAAGGCTGGCCGGCGGCTCGCTTCCTGGCGGCCTTGGCCGAACTTGAGGTTGCCGACCGCATCCGCCGCCGCACCGAGCGGCACATGGCCGAAGCCAAACTTCCACCCGGCAAAACCATCGCCGCTTTCGACTTCGCGTTACTGCCGATGGTCTCGAAGGCGCAGGTGATGGCGCTGGCGGCTGGCGATGCGTGGCTCGAAAAGGGCGCCAACGTCCTGTTGTTCGGACCGCCCGGCGGCGGCAAGAGCCATCTGGCGGCAGCCCTCGGCTTCGCGTTGGTTGAAAACGGCTGGCGCGTGCTGTTCACGCGCACCACCGACCTCGTGCAACGGCTGCAGATGGCGCGGCGCGAGCTGGCGCTGGAGGCCGCAATCACCAAGCTTGAGCGCTACGATCTGCTGATCCTCGACGACATCGCCTACGTCACCAAGGACCAGGCCGAAACCAGCGTGCTGTTCGAACTAATCGCCGCCCGGTACGAGCGCCGATCAATGCTGATCACCGCCAATCAACCGTTCGGCGAATGGGGCAAGATCTTCCCTGATCCAGCCATGACGCTGGCGTCCATCGACCGCCTCGTCCATCACGCGACGATCCTCGAAATGAACGTCGAGAGCTACCGCCGCCGCGCCGCCCTCGACCGCAAGCGGGCCACGAAAACCGAACCGTCAGAAACTTGATTGACGCGCCCCGTCAATCAAAACGCTTGCCACTTGCGTGGCCAGCGTCAATCATCACTTCGCTCGGCCGCCTCGTCTCATCTTGATTGGCGCGCAGCCTCATCCAGATTGACGCGCTATAATTTCACCGTAAGCATGCTTCGCGCTTGTTGCGGCAAGGAACCACGAGGCCGCGATCGGCGGCCCGGCCATCACGCCGG
>JANLYD010000047.1:0-24655 GCA_031365465.1 Hyphomicrobiaceae bacterium | reverse complement strand
GCAGCATCATAGAATTCGATGCCGTCACGACAAGAGTAGACGAGTTTTCAACCGTGGGGACGAGCGGGCATGCGAGGTTCATCTCGATATGGGAACTCTTGCCCGGCGTTTTGAGCACGGACCTCGTCACGTTCCTGTTCGGACGAGGACCAGGAACGGTAACCGAGCTCTATCTGACGCGGCCCTACGACATGTTCGCCGCAACATATGCGAAAGTGATTTACGAATACGGCACGCTTGGCTTCATCCTCTATCTCGCGTTCTTCTATCGCGCGATTATCGAGCGAAATTCGGTCCTCTCTTGGCCTCTCGCGTTCACGTATTTCCTGTTGGGTGGATACCTGCAGGACGCAGCGATCATCACGCTTGTGCTGGTGCTGGGCGGATGGCTCGACCAGGACCACTCGCGCCGTCAGGAAAGTCGCGTAGGTCACGCGGCACGCGGAACCCCACTAGTTGCGCGTTATTAGCACTGAGACGTCGAGCCGTCTGGTTGATCCGCCGAACCGCCGGGTGCGCTAGCCAGTGCTCTGCGCCGCGCGCCTGCGGTCCAGTCCGAATATTGCCTGCGTTGACGCCGCAATGTATCCGGCTCCCCAACACAAATGCATGATCATCGCAGCAATACCGCTTGCAAGAACGCATCCATCGCGAGCGTCGATCGCTAATTTCACGCCCCAAACAAGGCAAACTGCAGCATAGGCTGCCGGCAGCGCCAAGGCCCATGGCCAAACTACAGCGGCGAGTGCGCTTGTCGCGATGCCGAAAGTTGCAATCACGGGCAACCGCTGTCTCGCCTTGAGTTTGCGGTTATGTTTCCGCGCTGATTGGTAGCGTCCAACGCCGTAAAAAAAATATTGCTTGGCGAGCGACGCCGGCGTCGCCCGAGGATGATAGCTGACAGGGGCATCGGGGCACATCCAGATCCGGCCACCGGCTTGAGCGATCCGTATGTCCAGCTCGGCATCCTCGTTGGCGCGAAGCATCTCGTCGTAACCGCCGAGCCGCTCGAAGAACGACAGGTTGAACAAGGCGTGCCGGCCATGATCGATCGTGCCCGCGCCCGTGGTCGCCGAGCGGTGCGGCGATCCGCCGTTTCCGAGACGACTGTTTTGCGCGGCCGCGGCTGCCTTTTGGAAGCATTCTCTGCCCTGAGTGTTGACGCGAACGACGACGCTTGCCGGTCGTTCCTTCTCGTACGCCGCGACCACGCTCGAAAGGAAATTGGCGGGATACGAATTGTGCGCATCTGCGCGGACCAGTATCTCGCTTTTTCCCCTGACCATGCGTGCTACCAGATTGATCGCCGATGCCTGGAGGCGCTTCGGATTTTGCACCAGAATCACGCGCCGATCTTCTTGTGCAAGCTGCCGCACCAGTTGCTGGGTGCGATCGGTACTGCCGCCATCGGCAACGTATAGGTGACCGTCAGACGGCATTTGTGCCAGCAAACCCCGCACACAATGGCTGATGGATCGCTCTTCGTTCAGCGTCGGCACGACAACCGCCAATCTATCCATTTTGCCTCTCCACCTTCTTCCGCCGAGCGAATGGGAAGAGTTACCGCAATCAATCCAATTCTTGATTTGTCACTTCGGCCATCTCGGCTAAGCCTTTTGATATCGAAAGAAAGCCTTTTGTCCGCGTGACTTCGAACGCCTGTCGGCATTCATATCCTCTCCAAGACCGCAGCGAGAGGCTGACCTAAAATGAACATCAGACTCAGTGACCTTCCCGGGATCGTGTGGTTGCACAGGGGGATCGTACTGCTTGCCATTTTCGCGATGACGGGGCTGGCGGCCGTGGTGGCTCTCACTGCGCCACTGTCGTACGAGAGCAAGGCCGTGCTTCGGGTGAGCCCGGCTCAACTCATGGAAGCCAAGAGCGATGCGTCGCTCGACGCAATCGGACAGCAAGAGCGTCGTCTCAATTCTCTGGCTGCGTTGGCTCGTAGCGAAGACGTGATGCGCGCTGCCGTCGATCACTATGGCGTCGAGCGCCTCATCCCGAATAGTTCGGCGCTCGGCGTGTCGGACATCTTCTGGTCTTTCCGGAGTTCCCTGCATCTCGCCGAACGTTCGACGTACGCAGTGAGCACTGAGGAAAAGAGGCAGCGCGCGGTCTCCCTGCTCATCAATCGAATCAGAGCCAGCCTGGTCGTCAGTGTCGAGCCAAAAACAGATTTGGTCTCGCTGCGCCTTTCACACCGCGATCCGGCTGTCGCCACCGGCCTTCTGAAGGAGGTGATCGCAGTTATCCGTGCGAGGACAGGCGAACAAGGATCAAGAAGCGACATCGCCTCGTTCCTCGCCGATCAGCGGCGCCAACACGACGAGGCATTCGTCGCAAGGCTGAAGCAGTTGACTGACTTCTCGACCACGAATGCGATTTTCTCCGTAGACACGCAGCGCACCCTGCTGCTCGACCGTCAGAACGTGCTCGTGACCACCATGCAAAAGTCCGCGAACGATATCGTCGAGAAAGAAAATCAAATGGCGCAACTGTCGAACCAGTTGCAAGCGGTATTTCCGATTGAGAAGTACCCACAGATCAGAGACATGGTGCAGACGATTGCGAAGTCGAGACAAGCCGGATCGGTCGCACGACTAAAGCCTATGCGTCCGGCGCTTGAAGACGACAAGCTCCCCCTTCTCCTGGTCAAGGTTTATCAGGAGACGATTCAGTCGCTGTTCAAACTGCAGACCGAGGTTGCAGGTCTGCTTGCTGTCAAGCAGAAGCTGACGAACGACGCGGCGGACGTGAACAATGAGCTCAATCGATTGGCGCTTCAGGCCGCCACGTTCGAGCGCATGCAAATGGACACCAAGCGAGCGCGGGAAACCGCCGACCAATACGCCATTTATGCGACAAACGAGCAAATCAAAGCAGCCGCAGCGCAACAGGGCTTGACGCCGGTCGACGTGATGGAAGCGCCGAACGTGCCAGTCATTCCGATCTTTCCCAATCCGGTTATTCTGCTGCCCTTCGGGATGCTCGCGGGTCTGGTCCTTGGCCTTGCGTGCGCTGTTTTCGCGTCCACACGTCGGCAACCTACACAGAATTATGTGCGGTTTGCGCACAATGAAGACGACGGCGTATCTGACGGCCCAGATCGGACCGAGTCAGTTGGAACCATCATGGCGACAGCCCGCGCGCGAGCCCCACACAAAGCATGACAAAGCCCGCGCTCAAGATCCTTTGGCTTGGCCGCACTTTGCCGTTCCCGCCGTCGAGCGGTGATCGCGCTTACACGATCGGGCTGTTGCAAAGCCTTCTCGGCGAGGCGGACATCACCTATGTCGGAATGGGTGACGCCCACTCGAAGCGGGAAGCCGATAGGGTGCTACCAGGCGTGTGTTGGAAACCGGTGTTTTGTGATCAGCGCGCTCTTCCGGCTGCGCTTGTCAGCCGCCGGCCACTCGTCTCGGCCCAGCATTCGCCGCCTCTCGTCGTTGCCGCGGTTCGAGCGGAGTTACTCCAGTCGCCATATGATTGCGTCGTTCTCGATCACTATGGACTTGGATGGGTTCTCGAGGACTTGTCGGACGAATTAGCGGCTTCACGATGCGCAGTGGTCTATGTGGCGCACAACCACGAAGCAGTGCTTGCAGCGGATACGGTAGAAGATTTCCGCGGAAACCCGATAAAGAAGCTGCTGCTGCGCTGGAACGCACGCAAGATCGCACGGACGGAAACGTTGCTGACGCGCAGGGCTGATCTGGTGACATTTATCAGCGAAGACGATGCTCGCAACCTCTCTGAGGCGAATGCCGTTCGAGCCGCAGTCATCGTCAGACCAATAGTGAAACTTTCGGCCATGCGCGCGCCATCCATCAGTAAAGATACGCCGCGGAAGCTCGTCATGGTGGGATCATTCAGATGGATCCCAAAGCAGATTAACTTGTGCCGTTTCCTCTCCGAGGCAAACGCCGTCGCCACCGAACAGAACGCCCGCCTCGATCTCATCGGCGATATTCCCGACGCACTCCGGGATCGCCTTGTCGCGCAATATCCTTGGGTCAACTTTCGGGGATTCGTGGACGATCTCGACGAGGCGATCAACGGCTATCGCCTCGCTCTAAATGTGGAAAAAACAGGCGGCGGCTTCAAGCTCAAGAACCTCACCTATGTTGCCGCAGGGTTGCCGATTGCGGCATTGGCTTCAAGCCTGACTGGCGTTCCGGAGCCGATGAAGAAGCATATGATTGTTCGTGAAAAATCGGCCGACCTCCTTAACGCTGCCATGCAAGCACTGTCCGATGTCGATGCGCTCAATTCCATGGCGAAATCCGCGGCTGATGCGGCTGCGTCGCTCTTCGACGAGTGCCAGAACCGGGACGCGCTTCTCAAATCGCTTCGAACAACCGTAGCCGACAAAGCCACTCGCAGCCCGCAAAGTTCGCCGGTTGCCGGGCAAAACAGGCTTGCAGCCGGCCGGCCACCATTGAGCCAGCCAATATGACAATCATAGAAGATGGCAAAGCCCATTTTGCCGGCTCAAGCCAAGGCGGTGCACTGTACCGGCGGCCTCGCTCGCGCGTCGTGAAGCTGTATCGGCTCATGAGTGTGTTGTGCCTCCGCAGAGACTTGGTACATCTGCTTTTCAAGTGCGCCACCGCGCCCAGCGTTATCAGTCATCCTCAGCGCTGGTTCGAGCACGTCTCGCATATCTATCGGCCGTTCGGATGCGCGATTTGGGACCAGGACGACCGTATCAGGCGGATCATCGATCACTGCAACACTGTCGCGGCAATCGGAGGCCTTCTCGCGCCAACCTATGGTCGATCGCGCGATCTCTGCTCGGCCGAAGCTTACGGTGGTCCGTATTCAGTCACCATCGATGAGACGTGGTGGCTCGCATCAGAGGGGTTGACCATCCTCAACCTCCACGCCGCTGGAAGGCGGGCATTTTCTGCGGCTCTTGTCCTATCGAGCGAGAGCGGTGGCCTGGTGGTCTATTGTTGTGGCTTGCAGGGAAGCTCCGACCTCGGTCAGGACGAGATAAAGGCTTTGACAAGAGACGCATACGGTATTCGGCCACGCGATTTCATGGTGATCTGCCTTCAGGTCTTCGCTTCGGCAATCTCAGCGCGAGCCCTGTTTGGGGTGAGCGACCAATATCGCTTTACGCGAAGCAGCTATTTCGACGCTGCGCCCGCTCAAGCAGGGGGGCTCAACTACGACGAGGTTTGGACCGATCGCAGCGCAGAACGTCACGACGCTGTCTGGTTCCAGCTTCCCGTTCCATTCTCAAAACGCGCAATGACACATATTCCCGTGCGCAAGCGGTCCATGTATCGGCGACGTTACGAAATGCTCGACGGGCTTTCGAAGGAGATGACCTCCGCTCTGATTAAATCGGGGTGCACACTCTGCACGAGCGTGTCCGATCTTGGTCGTCAAGGCGAACTGGGCGACAGCAAAGTTTAATGACCGGTTCGGATGCGAAGCCGCGCCAACCGGGAGCACAGATCCCGGACCTACCTACATTTCCGTTTGCGGCCGCGCGGTCCACGCGACCGTCCCGCCGCCAGCGATAGCGTGCCGTGCTTGGCTCGTGGCGAAACAATGCCGCCTTTTCAATTCGGTTCGAATACAGCACTTCTCCAGCCGACCCAAAATGTTGTCGACGCTGGTAAGACCCGTGGCACCGTTAGATGGGCCGCGAGCCGGGAATCCGGTGCCCTGTGCCGGCACAGATGGGCTCAGGTCGTGCATTCAGCCGCGGCGGGATGGTTATCCGTCCGGCGCGGCCCCACCGATCATCCCGAAGCGCGAACGTTTGCAAGCATGTATTTCCCTATATTTCGAAAGACCCTAGCCGCAGGTCAGGCGCGCGGGCTATAAGCACGTCGGTCGTCGGAATGGACCGCCCAGGCGAGCAAAGGATGTCCCGTGCGTGCACTCGTCGTCGAGGATGACAAGAACCTGAACCGGCAGTTGGTGGACGCGCTCACTGACGCGGGCTTCGCGGTCGACTCTGCAAGTGATGGCGAGGAAGGCTTTTTTCTCGGCGAAACAGAGCCTTACGACGTGGTGGTGCTCGATATCGGGCTGCCGAAAATGGACGGTTTGTCGGTGCTTGAACAGTGGCGCCGGCAGGACAAGAAAATGCCGGTGATCCTGCTGACCGCGCGCGATCGGTGGAGCGACAAGGTCTCGGGCATGGATGCGGGTGCCGACGATTATCTTGCCAAGCCCTTCCACATGGAAGAACTGCTCGCCCGCGTTCGGGCGCAAGTGCGTCGCGCCTCCGGCCACGCCAAGTCCGAAATCGAATGCGGAACGCTGCGGCTCGACACCAAGACGGCGCGCGTGACCGTCGACGGCCAGCCCGTGAAATTAACCAGCCACGAGTACCGGCTGCTCGCCTACTTGTTGCATCACAACGGCCGTGTCGTCTCGCGCACGGAGTTGGTGGAACATCTCTACGAACAGGATTTCGATCGCGACAGCAACACCATCGAGGTGTTCATCGGAAGGCTGCGGAAGAAAATTCCACCGGATATGATCGTGACTATTCGTGGTCTTGGCTATCGCTTGTCTCCTGATGGCAATGAAGCATAATTCGCTCGCCTTTCGTTTGTTCGCTACCGCCGCAGCATGGACCCTCGTGGTCCTGCCGATGGCGGGGCTGTTGATCTACACCCTCTATCGAACCGATATCGTGTCGAGCCACGACCGGCGCCTCAAGCTGCTGATGACCGTGATCCGCGCCGACAGCGTCGATCACGGCGGGCAGGAGCCGGGCTCGCCAAAGGATGCGGGCGAGACATTGTTCACCTTTTCGCAATCGGGCTGGTACTGGCAGATCAAGCCGCTCGACGGCAAGCCGGGTCGGCGACTGGTGTCGGATTCGCTCGCCGAGGACTCCTATCCCCTGCCGAGCGAGATCGGCATCGCGCCGGGCGACAACGAAGAACGATGGGGCATCGTGCCGGGCCCAAACAATCAAGTGCTCCGCGTCGTCGAGGTCATGCACATTTTCGGCGAAGGGACGGAAGCCAAGCGCTATTCGATCTCGGTCGCCGGTACGCTTGCCGAAGTGGACCGCAGCCTCTCGTCCTTCAGCAATCGCCTGATCCAGGCGTTGGCACTCGCCGGCGTCGGCTTACTGTTCGTCACGTTGTTCCAGGTCCGCTTCGGACTGCATCCATTACGGCAGGTCGAAAAGGCGCTGGCGGCCATCCGGGCGGGCGAGGCGACCCGGCTAGAGGGCGATCTGCCTGCCGAAATCGCACCGTTGCAGGTTGAATTGAACGCACTGCTCAAGTCGAACCAGGACGTCGTCGAGCGCGCCCGCACGCAGGTGGGCAATCTCGCTCATGCCCTCAAGACGCCGCTGGCGGTGCTTTTGAACGAAGCGCGCGATGACAGCTCGCCCCTGGCCGAGAAGGTCAACGAGCAGACCCAACTGATGCGCGACCAGATTACTCATTATCTCAACCGCGCGCGGATGGCGGCCAACGTCGGTATCATCGGCCACACGACCGAGGTGCGAGGTGTCGGTGACTCGCTGTCCCGGACACTGCAGAAAATCTATCGCGAACGAGATCTCGACCTGGAAATCGACTGCCCCAGCGAACTGCGTTTTCGCGGTGAACGGCAGGATCTCGAAGAGATGCTCGGCAATCTGATGGATAATGCATGCAAGTGGGCGCATCTGCGGGTCCGCTTGGTTGCTCGCCCCCTGTTGAATGGAAGCGCGCACAAGAATTTGGAAATTCTGGTGGAAGACGACGGCCCCGGTCTGTCCGCCCAGCAACTCGACGAGCCCGTGCAGCGCGGCCGGCGGTTGGACGAAACCAAGCCGGGCTCGGGCCTCGGGCACTCGATTGTTGCAGAGTTGGCGCAAGCGAACCAGGGCACCTTCGAGCGTAGTCGCTCTGATCTGGGCGGACTTCGCACGCGCCTCGTCCTGCCGGCCGTCTGACGAGGGCACTTGATTGTTACCGCGCCCGCCGACGCGACGACGTTGCACGTCACTCCTGCCTTGCACTCTGCTACAGCTGATTCTATCTCCCTCAGGGGATCGGAACGTCAGATGCTGCTTTGGTCGATGTTTGCCGTGTTGACGACAGCGGTGCTGATGGTAGTGCTGCGTCCGGTCATGGGCGGTGGAGCGCGAGTGCCCGAGTACGGGCCGGCAGCCGATGTCGCCGTCTACACGGATCAGCTGGCAGATCTGGAACATCAAGTCGCGCGCGGTCAGTTGGACCCGTCCGAGTCCGCCGCCTTACGGCACGAAATTTCCCGCCGCATCCTGCGTGCGTCTCCGATTGCCGCGCCGCTGCCGACGAGCGATGCGGCGACGGCAAAGCCGCTCGTTGCGGCGGCCGCTCTATTGGTTCCGGTACTGTGTCTCGGCATCTACCTCAGTCTCGGTTCGCCGGGGGTTGCCAGCCGCCCGTTCCAGCCTGAAGTCGTATCGCCTGCGACCGCGTCGGCGGCTGAGTTGATCGCCAAGGTCGAAGCGCGTCTTGCCGCCAATCCGGACGATGCCCGTGGATGGGATGTCATTGCACCCGTCTATTTCCGCCTCGAGCGCTATGCGGAGGCTGCCGATGCCTATGGGCATGCGCTTCGCATTTCCGGCGACACCACGCAGCGTCTGGCGGGCTTTGCCGAAGCGACGGTTCTTGCCAATGACGGCATCGTGGCCGAGCCCGCGCGCAGGGCTTACCAAAAGCTGCGCGTCGCCAATCCCGAGCGGTTCGAGCCACGGTTCTGGCTCGCGTTTGCACTCGAACAGGACGGCAAGCGTGATGCGGCGGCGTCAGAATACCGATCCATGCTCGCCTCGGCACCGCCTGATGTTCAATGGCGGTCGATGGTCGAGCAAAGGTTGGCTGCCGTCAGCAAATCGGCCGCGCTGACGCCCCCTGGTCCGAGCCAGGCAGAGGTGACGGCCGCGGCGGCAATGTCTGAAGCCGAGCGTAGCGCGATGATAGATTCAATGGTTGAGGGTCTGGCAACGCGCCTTAGGGCAAACGGGCAAGATCTAGAGGGCTGGCAGCGGTTGATCCAGGCGTACGTCACGCTCAAGAAATCGGATCGTGCGCGCGCGGCGCTGGCGGATGCGCGGCAAGCCCTGCTGGGCAACGTGTCCGCTTTGAGTGCGCTTGACGATCTCGCCCGCCGATTGGCGGTGACGCCATGACGCGCAAGCAACGCCGCGCCACGCTGATTGCGGTCGCAGTGGGCGGGCTGAGCGTCGCCACGCTGCTGGTGTTGTTCGCGCTTCGCTCCGGCGTCGACTATTTCTACACGCCGAGCCGGGTCGTCGCGCGGGAGGTCGGCCCCGGCGTTTCGTTCCGCCTGGGGGGCCTCGTCGCGCAAGGCAGCGTCCAGCGCGGGCAAGGCACTGAGGTCGGGTTCTCGGTCACCGATATGAAGGCGACGGTACCGGTCATCTACGACGGCATTCTGCCCGAACTGTTCCGCGAAGGACAGGGGATCATCACCGTCGGACGTCTCGAGCCCAACGGTCGCTTCCGGGCAACCACTGTGCTTGCCAAGCACGACGAAAACTATATGCCTCCCGAAGTCGCCAAGGCGCTCAAAGAGCAGGGCGTCTGGCAAGGTGACGCCAAGGTGACCCCAGCGAAACCTCCCACGCAATCGAAATGAGCCAATGAAGGCACGCACCCGCTCGTGATCATCGAACTTGGACATTTTGCGCTCGTGCTGGCGCTCGTCGTCGGCATCCTCCAGATGTCGCTTCCGGCGTATGGAGCGCACCGGGGAGATGCCGGCTTGATGAACGTTGCGGCACCTGCAGCGGTGGTGCAGTTCGGGCTGGTTTTCCTGGCGTTTCTCGCGCTGACGCATGCCTACGTCACGTCTGACTTCTCCGTCGAAAACGTATGGGCCAACTCGCATTCGGCAAAACCGCTGATCTACAAAATCGCCGGCGTGTGGGGCAATCACGAAGGCTCCATGCTGCTGTGGGTCTTGATCCTGGTGCTGTTCGGCGCTGCCGTCGGCCTCTATGGCCGCAATCTGCCAGCAAGCTTTCGGGCGCGCGTGTTGTCGGTTCAAGCGGCGCTGTCCGTCACTTTCATCATGTTCATCCTTTTCACCTCCAATCCCTTTTTGCGTCTCGTCCCTGCCGCTGCCGAAGGACGCGGCCTCAATCCCATTCTCCAAGACCCCGCCTTGGCATTTCATCCGCCGTTTTTGTACACGGGCTATGTCGGCTTCTCGATGGCGTTTTCGTTCGCCATCGCCGCGCTGTGGGAAGGACGGATCGACGCTGCGTGGGCGCGCTGGGTCAGGCCGTGGACGCTGCTGGCCTGGATCGCCTTGACGATAGGCATCGCGATGGGCTCGTGGTGGGCCTACTACACGCTCGGCTGGGGCGGCTGGTGGTTCTGGGATCCGGTCGAGAACGCGTCGTTCATGCCTTGGCTTGCGGGCACCGCCTTGCTGCATTCAGCGGTCGTGATGGAGAAACGCGAAGCGCTCAAAATCTGGACGGTGTTGCTGGCCATCCTCACGTTCTCCCTTTCCCTCATGGGGACGTTTCTGGTGCGTTCGGGCATCCTGACGTCCGTGCATGCGTTCGCGGTCGACCCCCGGCGCGGCGTCGTCATCTTGGGCATCCTGGCCGTGTTCATCGGCGGCGCGCTGATCCTGTACGCGTGGCGCGCGCCGTCGCTCAAAGCTGGCGGGCTGTTCCAACCCATCAGCCGCGAAGGCGCATTGGTGGTCAACAATGTCCTGCTCACTACGGCGACGGCCACCGTGCTGATCGGCACGCTCTACCCGCTGGCGCTGGAAGCGGTGACGGGCGCCAAGATCTCGGTCGGCGCGCCCTACTTCGACCTGACCTTCGTGCCGCTGATGATCCCCCTGCTGCTGGCCCTTCCGTTCGGCGGATTACTGGCCTGGAAGCGCGGCGACCTGCCGGCAGTCATGCAGCGATTGAAGATGGTTGTCGTGGGCGCGCTGGTGGCCGGTGCACTCGCATTCGCCATCATGCGTCGTGGCCCCTGGCTCGCGCCGTTGGCGATTGCGCTCGGTGCCTGGGTGACATTCGGTGCGTTTGCCGAGTGGGCGATGCGCGTGAAGGCATTCGCCGTACCGCTGCAGGAGTCGCGCCGCCGCGCCGCAGGTCTGCCGCGCTCGGCCTACGGCATGCTGTTCGCCCATGCCGGCGTGGGCATCGTGGTGATCGGTATCGCCGCCACCACCGCTTGGCACACCGAAGCCGTACAGGTGCTTGCGCCCGGCGCCAAGCTGACCCTCGCTGGCTACGAGGTGGCGTTCGTCGGCGCCTCGCCCGGCCGCGGCCCGAACTACCAGGAGACGACGGGGCGCTTCGACGTCTCGCGCAATGGCCGTCCGGTGACCCAACTGCTGCCATCCAAGCGCATCTTCGACGTGCCCCGCCAAGCGACCACGCAGGCGGCAATTTACAACGCACTCGGCGGCGATCTGTATGTTGTGCTGGGGGATAGCCAGCCCGACGGCGCGTTCGTGGTTCGCGCCTACTTCCATCCCCTGGTTCGCTTCATCTGGTTGGGCGCATTGATCATGGCGCTGGGCGGCGCGCTCGCAATGTCGGATCGTCGCCTGCGGGTTGGCGCTGCCCGCCGCGTCAACCGGCCCGCGTTGGCGCAGACTGTTGCCGCTGAATAGGACGCTTCGCCCATGCCGCCTTTGCGACGACTTCGGACGGGATCGGCCCTGGCTCTGGCGGCACTTGTTCGGTAGCCTCAAGCGCCCACGCGGTCGAACCCGACGAACGCTTGGCAAATCCCGCATTGGAAGCACGCGCGCGCGCAATTTCAACGGAACTGCGCTGCCTCGTCTGCCAAAATCAATCCATCGACGACAGCAACGCGCCCTTGGCTCGCGACTTGCGACTGCTGGTTCGCGAGCGGCTGACCGCCGGCAATTCCGATGCCGAGATTTTGCGTTTCCTCATCGATCGCTACGGTGAATTCGTGCTGTTGCGTCCGCGTTTCAATCGGGCGAATGCGATCCTTTGGTTGGGACCTTTCCTGTTGCTCGGCGCAATCGTCGTCATATTGTGGAGGCGCTATCGCACGCCGGTCGCAACCTCGCCGGCGACCGACCTCGCGCGCCCCCTCAGCGACGACGAAAAGCAGCGGCTCGACGGCATTCTGTCTGACAAAACGTAAGCCCGCGCGCTTGTCACCGGCTCTTGCCTTGGGACTGCCGGCTGGCGGTTTGCCGGCGCAATCTCATGAGTATGTCTTCGCTCGCAATTCCGGTTCGCGGCAGCGCTGCAGCGCTTTCGAACGCCATGATCGCTGTCTTGAGCGTGGGTCCATACGTGCCATCGATCGAACCGGTGTAGTGGCCCAACTGCTGCAGGCGTTGCTGCAACTCTCTGAGTTGTTCGGCACTGGCCAACAATCTCGCTTCGCGAAACGCCGTGTACTGCTGCTGAAACGCCGTCGCGGCAACAGCGGTATTGGCGACCACGTCCGCCGTGGCCTTGTCTGCGGGCGGTCCCTCATGCACGATCGCGCGCGATTGCACGTAGGTGCCGACGTTGATGCCGACCACCTTCGGGCCCGCCGGCGTATCGACGAGCAATGGCGAGCCTGACGAAGCCCCGCCGGTGTCGCAGGTGTGGAGCACGAGATTTGCCGAATCGTCGAAGTCGGCGGCGATCGTCGCCCAAGATGTTTTCGCGAACGCCCGGTCTACGGGACACGGCCCGGAGTACGCAGGCTGCCATTGCTTGAAATCTTTGTGATAAGATAGCTGATAGATCTTTCCGGCCTTGCTTTGCTGGATGATCTGATCGACCGGCAACGGCTCGATTTCGAAAATGCCCTTGTTGCAAACCGCCGTCGCAAGCCGGATAAAGGCCCAATCCTTCGTTGCGTCGATGGGTGGTGTCGTCGACAGCGCCGTGCTACCGGCGATGACACTTTGTGCGCTTCCGCCCGTGGCAAATCCGGCGATCCGCGCGTAGTCGCGAACGCTGTCGTAATTTCGCGCAAACCAGAAATCCATAAGCCGAGGTGGCTTTTCACCCTTGGTCTTGAACAGGCAGTGCGCAGCCGTTCCGATGGTGTCGGGGCCGACGCAGAAAGCGGTGCAGACCGTGCGCTGCCGGATATTGAACAGAATCCCGAGACGGTCACGCATCGGACGCAGTGCCGGCGGTAACGTCGTTCGATTGTCCGCGCCGAAGACCGCCACCGGAACCGGCGCGCTCGGTGGCGACTGGGGCCCTGAGCCCGGCTGAGCGAGCGCGGGCGACGCCATGGCCAGCAGCGCGAGAACGACTGCGGCGGCTCGCGCGCCTTGCTCGAGCGGTATCAAAGCGTCGCTGCGTTTGTCCCGAGCCATGGTCGTCTCATTACAAAGTTTTAATGACGTCGCAAGGCGGCTGTAAGGCGCGGTCACGTAGAAAGTCTTGGTGAGCGCAAAAGCGCTGCGCCTGTGAGCGGCCTTGGATGTTTCGTTCATCGAAGTCGCCTCCCAGGTTTGCCCACGCCGAATTGGGAGTTTTACATGATCGCCTCTCGCTTGACTGCGTCTTCGATGCCTAAAGCAAAATCCACTGTTGCTGTCATGGCGCTCGCGGCAGTGATGGGCTTCAGTGGCTCGTTTGTCGGGCTGCCCCCCGCCCGCGCTCAGCTCGCCCCAAGTCCGAGCATCGTATCGCCGGCGCCGTTCTCGTTCGCCGATGTCGTCGATCGCGTAAAAGGCTCGGTTGTCAGCATTCATGTCGTCGGCGGCGGTTCGCCGAAGGTCGCGCAGCTCCCCGCCCCAAATCCGCGGTCGGGTCCGCGTGGCCGCCAAGCGGAACCCTTCAGCGGCATTCCCGGCTTGCCCGAAGATCATCCGTTGAATGAGTTCTTCAAGAACCTGCCCCGTGGTGGCGGTGAAGGTGGCGGCGGTGGCAACGCCATGCCGACGCTTGCCCAGGGCTCGGGCTTCGTCATTTCCGAAGACGGCTACGTCGTGACCAACAATCACGTGATCGACAACGCAACCAAGATCCAGCTGTCGTTCGACGATCAGACCGCCAAGGTCGACGCGGAGTTGGTCGGCACCGATCAGCGGACCGATATCGCACTTTTGAAGATCAAGAACCCCACACGCAAGTTTCCGTTCGTGAAACTGGCGCCGAAAGATCCACGCGTCGGTGATTGGGTCGTCGCCGTCGGCAATCCGTTCGGCTTTGGCGGCACCGTGACGGCCGGTATCGTGTCGTCGCTGGCACGCGACGTCGGTTCAGGCCCTTACGATTATCTCCAGATCGACGCAGCCGTGAACCGTGGCAACTCCGGCGGACCGACGTTCAACCTCAATGGCGAAGTGATCGGCGTGAATACGGCGATCTACAGTCCATCGGGCGGCAGCGTGGGCATCGCGTTCGCAGTTCCGGCCAAGACCGTGACGGAAGTCGTCAATCAGTTGCGCACCTCGGGCTCGGTCAGCCGCGGCTGGCTCGGTGTCAAAATTCAAAACGTCGACGAGGATACGGCCGCAAGCCTCGGCTTGGGCGAGACACGCGGTGCCCTCGTCAACGAGGTCACGGCGGACGGTCCTGCGGCACGCGCGGGCCTGAAGAATGGCGACACCATCTTGTCGGTCAATGGCGGCAAGATCGCCGACAGCCGCGATCTGGCACGCCGCGTGGCCGCGCTGGCGCCGAATGATACAGCCGATGTCGTCGTGTTGCGCGGCGGCAAGGAACAACAGGTTGCGGTGAAATTGGGCGACTTCAAAGATGCCAACGGCCAAGCCGTCACACCGGCAAAAGTCGAGCCGACCAAACCGACCGCAACGACCGATCTGGACGCGCTCGGACTGAAATTGAGCTCGGCAAAGGCTGGACGCGACGGCGTGCAGATCGCCGATGTCGACACGGGATCTGATGCCGCGCTCAAAGGTCTGCGGGCCGGTGACATCATCATGGAAGTCTCCAGCCAACCGGTGACCAGTGCCGAGGACATCTCCAAAGGTCTGGCCGAGGCGACCAAGCTCGGACGTCGCGCTTTGCTCCTCCGCGTCAAGAGTGGCGATCAGACCCGCTTCGTCGCCGTCCAACTGAAAAAGGGCTAAGCTGTGCGCTTAGGTAATCTCGGCTGATGACGATGGCTCCGGGCGACCGGGGCCATCGTTGCTTTACACTGCACGATGCTGGAGCGGCACATGCGTTTACTTGTCATCGAGGACGATCGCGAGACAGCGCAATTTCTCATCAAGGCGTTCAAGGAGAGTGGCCACGCCGCCGACGTTGCCATGGACGGGGAAGCGGGGCTGGCGATGGCGCGCGACGGTGGTTACGATGTCATGATCGTCGACCGCATGTTGCCCAAGCGCGATGGCCTCACCGTGATCGAGACCTTGCGAGCGGAGAGTTGCCGCACGCCTGCCTTGATATTGTCGGCCTTGGGTTCGGTCGACGACCGCGTCAAGGGCCTGCGGTCCGGCGGGGACGATTATCTGACCAAGCCTTACGCGTTCTCGGAGTTGCTGGCGCGCGTCGAGGCGCTCGGGCGGCGCGCCGAACCTGAGACGCACACGACGCGCTATGTCGTAGGTGATTTAGTCCTCGATCGTTTGAGCCATAAAGTGACGCGTGGCGGAGAAACGCTGCCGCTGCAGGCGAGAGAGTTCCGGTTGCTCGAATATCTGATGCGACATGCCGGTCAGGTGATTACTCGCACGATGCTGCTCGAGCACGTTTGGGATTATCATTTTGATCCCCAGACCAACGTTATCGATGTGCATATCTCACGCCTCCGCTCCAAGATCGACAAGGGCTTTCCAAAGCCTTTGCTGCACACGGTGCGCGGAGCCGGTTACGTCGTGCGGGACGGCGATGGCTGATTTGGATCGCCGAGCAAACGCAGGACTATCTCGTATCTTCAGCCGTATGCCATTGCGTGCGGCGTTGCTCGCCCTTGCGCTATTGTTGCCCGTTTCTGCGCTGCTCGCAGGCTATGTTGGCCGCGAAGTCAATCGAATCCTGACCGAGCAGACGATCGGTGCGTTGCAGTCTGAGCTTCGCAGTCTGAGGCTTGATTTCGATCGTGGCGGCATCGATGCGTTGGCGACGGCTGTACGGCTGCGCAGCGCGGAGACATCGCCCACATTTTACCAGCTGACACGTCCACACGAGGCCGCGACGGTCGGCAATCTCACCGGCTCGTTCGCCCACGTGGCCGAAACCGGCAGCGTCTTCGAGGCCGGGAGCCCATCGCGAATCGCTGCAGGCATTGCGGTGCCAGTGCCGGGCGGTGGCCGGCTGCTGGTGGCACGCGCAATCGACGATCAGCGTCAACTCGCGGATCATTTGAGACTGGCGGCTTTTGCGAGCGTCGTCCTGCTGGCTGGTCTGGCGGTGGGTTTTGGTCTGTTGGCGAGCCTGCGGGTAAACCGGCGGATCGCCGACGTGAACACGACGGCTCGCTCGATCATGAGCGGCGACTTTTCGCGCCGCATTGCGCAGGATCACTCCGGCGATGAATTCGACGACCTGGCCTCGAGCTTGAATGTCATGCTCTCGCGTATCGAAGATCTCATGCAGGCGTTGCGCGAAGTGTCCGACAACATCGCACACGATTTGAAAACGCCGTTGACGCGGTTGCGCAATCGCGCCGAATCCGCGATCCGCGACGACAACGCATCGGCACATCGCGAGGGGTTGGAGCGCGTCATCGAAGAAGCGGACGGCCTCATCCAGACGTTCAACGCGCTGTTGCTGATTGCGCGTCTGGAAGCGGGCGCTGTGGACGCGACCCGAACGCAGTGCGAGATGACCGAACTCGTGCGCGACGTCGCCGAACTTTATCAGCCTGTTGCCGACGATGCGCATTTGCAAATCGATTTCATCCCGGGGCCGTCTGTCAGTGTAAACGTCAATCGACAACTGATCGGTCAGGCGGTCGCCAACATGCTCGACAACGCCATCAAATATTCCGCAGGCACGGTGCCCACCGGGCCGGTCACTGTCACAGTGACCGCAGTTGCCGAAGGGTGTGAAATCGCCGTCGCCGATCGCGGCCCCGGCATCGCTGCAGGCGACAGAGAGCGCGCCACCAAGCGGTTCGTGCGTTTGGAACAGAGCCGGTCTTTGCCAGGGACGGGGCTTGGCCTTAGTCTGGTGGCGGCTGTCGCGCGGCTGCACGGTGGGACTGTTCGGCTCGAAGACAACGCACCGGGTTTGCGAATTGTGCTCGCTCTCAGACAAACCAGGGTCGACCCCGATCACCAGCAACCAGCACGCGGAGGTATGAACCGTGTCGTTGAACTTGCACACATCACTCGCTGATCGGATCTGCCAGGCGCCGCTGGTGCACGACGAGACACGCGCGACGCGAGAGCTCTCTGCACTCGCAGTGGCATGCACAGCTGATCCCGCGCTTGCCGCGTTGCCCTCGATACTCGGCAAGCCCGGGGTTCGTGAGTTGTTGGCGGGGGTCTTCAGCGCGTCGCCCTATCTGACGCGGCTGATTGTGCGCCATCCCGTGCATCTTCTCAAATGTCTTGCGACTGCTCCCGATGACGCAGCGACGCAATTCGCAGCCGAACTTCAAGCGGTGGTCGACGCCCATGCCGCGATGAGCGAGGTCATGCGGGCTTTGCGGATCTACAAGGCGCAAATCGCACTGTTGACGGCATTGGCCGATTTGGGCGGCGTGTGGCCGGTCATGACCGTGACGCGTGCACTCGCCACCGCGGCCGACACGGCGGTTAAGGCAGGCTTGGCACATCTGTTCAATGAAGCACAGCGCCGTGGCGACTGGCTCGACATCGAGCCCGCAGCTGAAATGCGTTCGGGTTATTTCGTGCTGGCGATGGGCAAGCACGGCGCCTTCGAACTCAATTATTCCAGCGATATCGACCTGATCGTCTTCTACGATCCAACACTGGCGAGGTTGTCGCCGACACGGGAAATCCAGACGTTCTTCGTTCGCCTGACGCGTGATCTGGTAAAACTGCTGCAGGAGCCGACCGAGCATGGCTACGTCTTCAGGACCGATCTGCGGCTCAGGCCGGATCCAGGGTCCACTCCGGTCGCACTTTCGACAGCGGCTGCCGCATACTATTACGAGAGCGTCGGTCAGAATTGGGAGCGAGCCGCGCTGATCAAGGCGCGGGTGATTGCCGGGGATGTGCAGGCGGGCACGGCATTCCTGGCCGAAATTGCACCCTTCATCTGGCGCAAAAATCTCGATTTCGCAGCGATTGCCGATATTCACGCGATGAAACGGCAGATCCACGCGGTCAAAGGTTTCGGCTCGATTGCCGTCGCCGGTCACAACATCAAGGTGGGCCGGGGCGGCATTCGCGAGGTGGAATTTTTCACCCAGACGCAGCAACTGATTGCCGGCGGACGACAGCGCGATCTGCGCGTCCCCGATACGTTGGGCGCGCTCGATCGGCTTCTGCACAGGCAGTGGATCACGCGCGAGGTCCGCGACGATCTCGTTGAAGCCTACAGTTTTCTGCGCCTCGTCGAGCACCGTCTGCAAATGATCGCCGATGAGCAGACACAGACGCTGCCGACCAACTCGGATGCACTCGCATCGCTCGCCGCGTTCTGCGGCTATGCAACTTTCGACGCGTTCTCGCGTGCGCTGACCCAACGTCTGCTCACGGTGCAAAAGCATTACGCCCAGCTTTTCGAGACGAGCCCGACGCTGACGTCGACCGGGCGCGACATGGTGTTTGCGGGTGCGACGGATGACGAGGCGACATTGGCGGCGCTGGCGGGTATGGGATTCTCGTCGCCTGCCACGGTCATCGAAGGCGTGCGCGGTTGGCATCACGGGCGCGTTCGCTCGGTCAGAACGCCTCGCGCTCGTGAGCTTTTGACCGAGGTCCAGCCCCGGCTCATCGAGGCGCTGGCAGCGACCGCCAACCCCGATCAGGCGTTCGCGAGTTTCAACCGGTTCCTGACGGATCTTCCGTCGGGCGTCCAACTGTTCTCGCTGCTGCGCCAGCATCCAGCGCTGCTTGCGCTCGTTGCCGAGATCATGGGCACCGCCCCTCGGCTGGCACGCGTTCTCAGTACGCGTGCGCGGGTGCTCGACGCCGTGTTGGACCCGGGATTCTTCGGCAACGTGGCAGCGCCCGACGCGACCGGCAACATGATCGCCGCTGGCCTCGCTGGAACCGAGACGTTCGAGCAGGTGCTGGATCGGAGCCGGGTGGTCGGCAGCGAGCAGGCATTTCTGATCGGGGTCCGCGTACTGACCGGCACGATCGGCGCTGCCGAAGCAGGGCGCGCATATGCAAGTCTGGCCGACGAATTGATCAAGGTTTTAACGGCGGTTGTCGCGGCGGAGATGCAACGCGCTCATGGCGTGGTGGCCGGTGGATCGGTGGCGGTCTTGGCGCTCGGCAAACTCGGTGGCTGTGAAATGACGGCATCCTCCGATCTCGATCTTATCGTGATCTACGACTTCGACCCGGCTGCATCGGTGTCCTCAGGCCAGCGCGGTGTGTCCCCTTCGCAATATTATGCCCGCTTCACCCAACGACTGATTGCCGCATTCACGGCACCGACTGCGGAGGGCTCGCTTTACGAAGTCGACATGCGGCTGCGGCCGTCCGGTCAACAAGGCCCTGTAGCCACGCAGTTGACCAGTTTTATCGCCTATCAGGCCGAAAAGGCGTGGACCTGGGAGCACATGGCCTTGACGCGCGCTCGCGTCGTCGCCGGGAGTGGCGAACTTGCCCAGTCCATCCGGGAGGCCATCGACCAAATTTTGTGCCGGCAGCGTGAGCGCGCACGCATCGTCACCGATGTACGGGACATGCGCGAGCGCATCGCCGCGTCGAAGGGGACGACAGATCCCTGGAATCTGAAACAAGTGCGGGGCGGGCTGGTCGACATCGAGTTCATCGCTCAATTCCTGCAGTTGGTGCACGCGGCTGAAGTTCCCGGCGTCTTGGATACATCGACCGCCGGTGCGCTGAGCAAACTTGCCAGCGCCGGGCTCATTCAGCCGGCTGCAGCGACCACCCTGTTGGCGGCGGTGGGGCGGCTGAACAGCCTGACGCAGGTTTTGAGGCTGAGCGTGATCGACGACTTCAACCCCGCCACCGCCCATGACGGCCTCAAACGCATGCTCGCCGAGGTTGGCAATGCACCGACGTTCGATATTCTAACCGCAGATCTGATGGCACAGCATCAAGCGGTTGCCGAACTGTTCGACACCCTCGTCCGGTGACGAGCGACGGAAACCGCGCGCGCTCTCGTTCTCTGCATATGCAGCTTGAAACGGGACGGAAGTCCGTCGATCGGGATGTCGAACAGAAAGGCAAGGATCGCATCTGCCGGTGGCACTTGGACGTATGGCCGTTACGGTCTAAGACCGTTGAAATGACTGGGCGTTGAGCGAGTGTTTTCCCAACAGATGCCTCATCCACATGACCCCTGCTCAACGAACGGCGTGCCGATTGTGCTGCCCGAGGTTGAACTGTTGGCGGCGACCGCGCGCGGCGATCGGGTGGCGTTCAGGCATCTCGTCGATGCGCACCTCGGCGCGATGTTGGGCACTGCCCGGCGCATGCTGGGCGATGCGGCTGAGGCAGAGGACGTGGCGCAAGAGGCGATGTTGCGTCTCTGGCGCAATGCAGCGACGCTGCAGCTTGGTCCCGCCGGTCTGAGGCCGTGGCTTCGGCGCGTCGTGTCGAACCTGGCCATCGATCGTTTGCGGTCTCAGCGCAACACGTCGGTCGTCGCCGAGGTCCCCGAACGCGCAGTTCCCGCAGAGCAGTCGGAAGGGCTCGAGAACCGGGAGACGTCCGCGCGGGTTCAAGCGGCGTTGGCAGCGCTGCCCGAACGTCAGCGGCTGGCTTTGGTGCTCTTCCATTTCGATGGTTTGAGCCAGCTCGAAGTCGGTGAGAAATTGGGCGTGTCAGATGAAGCGATCGAATCGTTGCTGGCGCGCGCGCGCCGCACCTTGAAGGTCGCGCTGAAAGATGAGTGGCGGCAGCTGTTGCCGGATCGATCGGACTGAGGTCCGGAAAAATTCTGTTGCAAGCTGCCGTATGTGAAGGTGACGACGATGACGACAAAGCTCCCTACCCCGCTCAGTGTTGCCGAATTCGAGCATCTGCTGGATGTCTACGGCGCGGACCGAACACGGTGGCCGCTGGGTCGGCGTGCCGGCGCTGTTGCGTTGCTGACCTCTGATCGCCGCGCGCGCGATCTCTTGGCCGAGGCTGCGGCACTCGATGCGCTGTTGGCGAAAGATAGTCGCCAGGACGCGGCGGCCGTTCGCAATCTGGCCGACAGAATTATCGCGGCAGCCGGAAAGGGTGGCGCCGTGGTGCAAGCGGAAGTGGCGCGCCCGTCGACGTGGTTAAATTTGCATAAATTGCCGCGTTCCGTGGATAACGCCGGACGGCAGCGGGCCGCGAACGGCGCGCGAGGTGCGGCGCTGCTCGCGGCATCGTTATTGGTGGGAGTGTTCGTCGGGCAGTCCTCGTTCGGCGAGCGCGCTGTTCCCGCGCTGGAAGCCTTGTCCGGCATCTCGATACCCGCCGATGCGGGCGCCGCCGTCGATCTACAAACAGACACCAGCGACGACGACTAAGGGACTGAAGGCAGATGACCACCGACCCTTTGATCAAACTCGACGAGCAGTCGCCCCCGCGCCACCGAATGCCGTGGCTGCTGATGGCGTCGCTCGCATTCAATGCCGTGTTGATAGGCGGATTGATCGGTGCCTTCTTCCGCTACGGATCACCGACGTTGAATGCATACGCCATGGGCACCTCGGGCAATCTCGGCAACTACGTTGCGACCTTACCGAGTGAGCGCCGCACTGTCGTGTTGCGGGCGGCCGCAGACAGGCGGGCGGTTGTGGCGCAGCAACGACGCGTGGTGCGGCAGGCGCGCGACGAAGCACACACGGCCATGACCGCCGAACCGTTCGACAAGCCGGCGTTCTTGACGGCGCAAACGCGATTGGTCGACGCGGAACATGTGCTTCGGCTGGCTCAGCGCGATATGCTTGCCGAAATCGCCGGTGCCCTGTCACCGAGCGAGCGGAAGGCCTATCCGAAATGGCGTGGGCCCGGGCGGCAGCCAGCCAATGAACCGGCAATGGCACCCACCGCTAAGCCGTGACGTGCCGGTCGCCGATACGGCAGTCATGCCGTCAGATTGGGGGCGACCATCAGGCAAGCATTTTCGTTGCAATCTCGGTGGTATCGGGCGAAAGCGAGCGATCGCTCGCAACCCGCGTCAGCGCAGACTTTGCCAACTCTCTCCGGCCCGGTTCAAGCGTCCGCCAGCTTCTGAAGGCCGACAGCAGACGCGCGGCGATCTGCGGGTTGAGGCGATCCAGCTCCAGCACCTTGCCGGCGATGTAATCATAGCCTTTGCCATCGGCGCGATGAAAATTCGCGGCATTATTGGTGAACGCAAACAGCAGTGCCCGCACCTTGTTCGGGTTCTTGATCGAAAAGAGCGGGTGCTTCGTCAACTGACGCGTGACCGTCAGCGCGGTCGGACCCGGCAACATCGCTTGCAGACTGAACCAGTTGTCGATGACGAGATGGTCGTCGTGCCATTGATCGTAGAAAGTCTTGAACGCTTTTTCGCGTGCGGCAGTCGGCGCGCGACGTAGAATACTGAGCGCGCCGATTTGATCGGTCAGGTTCGCCGCCGTTTCGAAATGTTCGACCACGCGTGCCCAGTCGGCCTCGGTGTCGCGCGCAGCCAACAGCGCCAATGCAGCGATGCGCAGCGAACGCGCGCCGACCTGTTCCTTGTCGGGACTGTAGGGACGGTTGGTCCTGAGTGAACGGTACAATTCGGCCAGATCACGCTGCAGCACAGATCCAAGTTCGCGCGCGAGCGCAAAGTTCGCCTTCTGAATGGCACCGGGATCGACGTCTGTCGACATGACGCGCGCTACATCGGCCATGCCGGGATAGGCGAGGATCTGCGCGCGATAGGCCGTCTCGAGCGTGGCGTCGACGATCACCTTGCCGATGCCGTTGACATAACCCTTCGGCCAAGTTGGCTTGGCACCGGCCTGGATGGCGGCAACGGCCACCAGCAAAATGCGCATTCCGTAGTCTTGCGAGGCCTGCCAGCGATTGAAGCTGTCGCTGTCGTGGGCAAGTTGGAATTCGAGATCTGCGTCGGTGGTTGCCATCGACACGTTGACGGGCGCGGAAAAGCCACGCAGCAGCGAGGCAACCGGCCGGTCCGGTATCTTCGTAAACTGAAACTTCTCGACGCGTTTTGTGAGTTCGAGCAGGCCGCCTTTGCACGGTGCACCGCTCGCCAGCTTGAGCGGGATGTCGTGACCGTCGGGCCCGAGCAGTCCGATGCACACCGGAAACTGCATCGGCTTTTTCTTGGGCTGCCCCGGCGTCGGCGGCAAAATCTGCTCGATCGACAGCTGCGCTGTCTGCGATTTCGGATCGTGGTCGAGGGAGCAGACGAGGGTGGGTGTGCCTGCCTGACTGTACCACAACATGAACTGGGAAAAATCCCGCTTCGACACGTCGGCGAAGCAGGCGACGAAGTCTTCGACGGTTGCAGCCTCGCCGTCGTGGCGCTTGAAATAGAGATCCATCCCTTTACGGAAGAGCTTGGGTCCCAACAAGGTCGCGATCATGCGCACGAGTTCGGCGCCCTTCTCGTAGATGGTCGTCGTATAGAAGTTGTTGATCTCGAGATATTGCTCGGGGCGCACCGGATGCGCCAACGGGCCAGCGTCTTCAGGAAATTGCGCTGCCTTGAGCGTGCGCACATTGGTGATGCGTTGGACCGCGCGCGAGTGGGTATCGGAACTGAATTCCTGATCGCGATAGACCGTGAGGCCTTCCTTCAGGCACAGCTGAAACCAATCACGGCAGGTGATGCGATCACCGGTCCAATTGTGAAAATACTCGTGCGCGATGACGCGCTCGATCGCAAGAAAACTCGCGTCGGTCGCCGTCGTGGGCGTCGCCAGGATAAGGCGGTCGTTGAAGATGTTGAGGCCCTTGTTCTCCATCGCGCCCATGTTGAAATCGGACACGGCGACGATGTTGAACACGTCGAGATCATATTCCCGGCCGAACGCCTGCTCGTCCCAAACCATCGACCGCTTCAGACAATCCATGGCCCAGGCACAGTTGCCTTCTTTACCAGGCTCGACATAGATACCGAGATCGACCTTGCGGCCGGACATCGTTTTGAAGGTTGACGCCACCGACTTGAGATTGCCGCCGACGAGCGCGAACAGATAGGCCGGCTTGGGGTGCGGATCGACCCAGATGGCATAATGGCGTTTGCCACCCGCCAGCGTGCCTCGCTCGCGGCGATTGCCGTTCGACAGCAGCACCGGTGCTTGCTCGACATCGGCCTCGATGCGCGTCGTGAAACGGGCGAGAATGTCGGGGCGGTCGAGGTAGTAGGTAATGCGCCGGAAGCCCTCCGCCTCGCACTGCGTGCACCAGATGCCGCGCGAGCGGTAAAGACCGGACAGCGCCGTGTTGGCTTCGGGATTGCAAGTGCTCACGATCTCGAGCGTGAACGCGCGGTCGGGTGCCCGCAAAATCGTCAGCGAATGATCGTCGACGCGATAGGCTTTGGCGTCGAGTGCGAGCCCGTCGAGCGTGATCGCTTGCAATTCGATGTGCGAACCGTCGAGTTTGAGGCTGTTGATCTTGCCTTTGGCAAGCGGGTTCGGTC
>JANLYD010000046.1:0-2347 GCA_031365465.1 Hyphomicrobiaceae bacterium | reverse complement strand
CGCTCCGCCGCTCCGGTCTTGGCCTGCGGGAAACCCATCCCCAAGTGGGGTCAAAATTGCGCGCCGATCGGGGGTCAATGTTCGGCGCCGATTGACAGTCTTGCGTCAGCGGCGCAACCGAAACGGCAAGTTGAGAGGTTTCTCGCGATACACCGGCCTCGCTTGTGCTCTTCGAGGATGACACACTCGACGTCCCGACGTGGCCGCCGTGCGGTGCCACAGAAACGAGTTGATCCGGTATTCGGTACGGCAATTTTTCTGCGATCAATGCTGCATCGGAGTCCCAGCGCCATTCGTGCAAGCGGCTTGTAATAAAGACGTGTGCCCGTTGAAGAGTTCCTTGCATTTCCATCGCAAGTTTACGCACTGCGAGACTGAAATCCCTTGGATCGTCCAGACGCGCCTCGTCTACTGAATCCAGGAAGATCCAGGCCTCGCGATCCGACTGTTGCCATGCTTTGAACTCTTCGATGCTCCCGACGTCGAACGCCAGATCGAAATTCTTTGAAACGTGCTCCAGTCGAAGAAAGAAGGATGGCTTGCCGTCTTGCCGCAGTTGTTCAGCCTTATGACGAATTTCCCAAGTCTTTCCTGCGCCCGGTTCGGCGAGAATGACCACCCGATGCTCAATCAGCAGTTCGGCCCAACCAACGGTCTTGTGGAACCCCGGACGCAATTGAGTATCGTCATCGTCCTTCGCCTTGAAGTCTTCGGGGATTATCAGGAATAGGCGCTCGAGCTCAATGTAGTCTTCGGAAATGGCCATGGTGGCGCCAATCTTGCGGGCTGTTCAACGATGCGCCATTCACACGTCGAGGGCGGGCAGTCGACGCTAACCGATTCGTCAGTCGCCGGATCGGGCGCTACGAATATTTCTCCATCGTGCGCATGTCAAAGGCTTGCCATCGCTGTGGCCAGTGTGGATCAGCATCCCACTAGGGCCTTGTTGCATCCAGATGATGCATGACCGGCCTTGCCCATTTGCAACACGCGCCGGCAGGTCAAGAATGTCTCCTTGTGGGATCGAGCGATTGCCCACGTCTTGGGCGATCGCGGCTGTCCACAGATGTCTGTCGGCAGCGAGTTCTCGGCGGGTCCAGAATGCGTCAAGCTGCGCCTCAATCGGGAGATCGCGGCATTCCCGTCAGCCTCGCGCTGCTGACCGCGCCAAGGCAGGGGCTCGACATGGGTACGACCGCCGAGAAGATCGCTCGCCACGTCGCAGCCCAGACGGCGGCGCCGGTCATCGACTTGGCCGACCACAGGCAGATGAAACAACTCCTGCGCGACGTCAAGCTGGACGCCGGCGGCTTCGTGCAGCAGATCGCGGAGGGCGTAGACCCCTGCTTTGCCGTTTACACCCATGCACAAGCGCTGATCTCGATTATGGCCGAGCAATTGTCAGAGACCAAGGAGGCCAAGGGGTTCGCGCGGCTCGTCGCCGAGGCCGAGGACACTTACATGCCGGGCTATCCGCCGATGAGCCCGGTCACCACTAGTCACTTCACCATGTGGGCGCTGTTCGATCTGCAGTTCGGGCAGAGCCACGAGACCATCGGCACCTGTTTTCTGCTTATCGCCGAGCTAACCGACCTGCCGGTGGGACTGCGCGCGACCTCGGCGGCGCTCCAGAGATCGCGGCTCGGGCTTTATGCGCATTGCGGCCACGAGGGGCGCTTCGTACGTCTGCGCGAGATCGGTCAGGAAAGCATCGTGCGGTGCCACGTGCCCGCCGGCTACGCGGGTAAAGCCGGTGAGATCTGGCTGGCCCGGCTGCTGCCGCCCGCCAACACTGTGTTCGACTACTCCGTCGTCAGCACGACGCCCTACGTGATCAGAGATGGATCGGAGCCCGCCTGGCTGGCATATCTCGACCGCGAGCGGTGCCGTCTCGGCAGCAAGCCGCTGCAGCGCAAGATCGACGTGACCACTACCATCATGAAGTACGGCCCGAGCGTCAACCACTGGAACGAGTACATTTTCTGCGCCTATGCCAGCCACTGCAACGAGGCGGTCTTCCTGACCGGCATCCCCGACATCAAGGAGAGCCTGCCGCACGCGTGAGGCGCAATCTCTACAAAGGAAGTCTACAAAGGAAGTCCTGATGGCATCGATCATCTGGCAGCCCGGCTGGTTCCGGATCATGATGCCGAACGGCCCAGAGTGTGTGGCAGGCCTCGTCGGTGGCCCGTTCGGCCTGCGTCAGGAGCCCCGGCGCTGGCTTCCCGTATGGACAGTCACCCATCTGGCGACCGGCGACCGCATCTCTCTCGGCAGTGGCATAGGCTTTTATGGACTGGCGTTAGCGCAACAGTTCGTGGAGCAATTGCTCCCGCTTGCCGACTGG
>JANLYD010000027.1:0-21171 GCA_031365465.1 Hyphomicrobiaceae bacterium | reverse complement strand
CCCCCGGCGGGTATCGCAAGCTGGCGGGATTGGTGGTGACCGATGCCATCCCCATCCCGCAACTTCTCGCGATTACCGGCGCTATCCGGTCCGAATTGGCTGAATGCGCCATTTTCGTCAGTGAAGCTTTCGGTCACCTCGATCAACCGGATGCCGTTCGCGAAAGCCCGTTCCACGAGCACCTCGTTGACGAGCTCGAGGTCGCCGTTGGCATCCTGCCGCCGCAATGGTGGCAGTCCCACTACGTACAACGCCATTTCGCGCCGCTTCAAAGCCTTGAAAATCCGATCGACTCGTTGACCGTACTGATCTTTCCATTGTGGCGTGCCGAATTTCAAAGCTGAACTGCCAGACGTCCGCAGCGCTCCGCGATCGTTCAGACCCAGCATCACCACGCCGATATGGAATGTCTCGCGAGACTGTTCTTCAATCTTCAGCTCGTCGTCATACTCGGAACGGATCAGCGTGCCGATCGATCGCGGCTTCCGCGCGATGTCGACGCGAGTGTCCGGCCGCAAACTTTCGATCAACCCCTGCGACAAGCCCTCGACGAACCCATCACCGTACACTTGCAGCTTGTAGACGTCGTTGGGCGGAAACGGGGTGATATAGCTGGCGCCCGCCGTCGTCGTGTCGGCGGCCGGTGATGCGATCGCCGGTCGCACTGCGGGCGGCGGCGCCCCCTGTGCCTCAGCGGCGGACATGCTTAGCCCTAGTTCAGCAAGCGACAGCCCGCACCCGGCCACCAAAGCCACGAAGCGGTCACGCCGCATCCACGCGGCATTCAAATTCGGACCCTGCAGAACTCGGCGCATGGATAGGTCGCAGCCTCGCAATATCGCCCTCGATCGGACCAGCGTTTACCACGTACCGTTGCCCCGGTCGACCGTCCGCAGTCGAGGCCCAGGCCCAGCTTTACAGCCGGCGGTCCATCCTCATGCGGGCCAGCAGCAACGGACTGGGATAGCCATCGGCTGGCAGCCGTTTTCCCTTTTGAAAGGTGCGGATGGCTTCTCGGGTTTTGCTGCCCAGCACACCGTCGATGCCGCCGGTGTCGAAGCCGAGCGAGATCAGAATCTCCTGCATCTCGACCCGCTGGTCGCGGGTCAACGGCGCATCACCCACTGGCCACGAGGCTTGAATCCCGCTTGAGCCGCCTATTCTATCGCCCAGCGTACCCACCGCGATCGCGTAGGAATACGACCGGTTGTAAGTCAGGAGTGCCTCGAAGTTCGACGACACCAGGAAAGCTGGTCCATGCGCCCCCGCAGGTAGAATCAACTGCCACGCCACCGTTTCGTCGTTCGCGGGCAATGGTCCTGATTGCGCACGAACGCCCAGCACTCGCCACGCAGCAATGCTACGGCTCGCCGAAGGCGATGCCAGCGCGAAATCGAAGTCCACCGGCACGACCACTTCCCGGGCCCACGGACGCCCTGCCACCCAACCAGCGGACTGCAGATACTTCGCAGCGGACGCCAATGCGTCGGGCACAGACGACCACACGTCTCGCAGCCCGTCGCCGTCGAAGTCGACAGCATGCTTCAGATACGTCGACGGCATGAATTGCGTGTGCCCCATCGCCCCAGCCCACGAGCCGAGCAATTTCTCGGCCTGCATCTTGTTCTGTTCGAGGATCGTGAGCGCGGCGATCAGTTCACTCCGCCAAAACGGCGCGCGACGAACCTCGGCCGAGGCAAGGGTGGCCAGCGAGCGGATTACGCTGCGGTCACCCTTGGCCAAGCCGAAATTCGTTTCGATCCCCCAGATCGCCAGCAGAATAGTCCGGTCGACGCCAAATCGCTTCTCGATGGCGTCCAGGATGGCGGCCTGTTGCTCCAGCCGCGCGCGGCCGACCGCAATCCGTTCGACGCTGACCATCATGCCCACGTAGTCACCCGGCGTGCGGTCGAACTCGGCTTGATTGCTGTTCAACGCCAGGATGTCCGTGTCCAACAGCGTGTTGCCCTGAAATGCACGGTCGAAAGTGGCGCGTTGAACGCCCGCCACCTCGGCTTCCCGCCACAGCCCCTCCAGAAACGAACTACTGAGAAGGCGCGGCCCGCCGGCGGCGGCTCCTGCGTCTCCTGCCGGCGCAACCGACAGCGCGCCAGTCGTGGTCTGCGCGGCCGTCAGCAGGCGGTCGAAAGGCGGCACGTCAAGACGTGCCCTTTTCATGAGCAGCGGTTCCGCTGGACCGATTTCAGTACGCGGCGAGGACGACGGGAACGTTCCCCGTGCCTGCACGCCGTCCTCCATGAACAGAAGATAGCACCCGAGCAGAAATGCGAGAGCGCCCGCCAGATAGAACCACAATGACACCGTATGACGCTTTTCCACGACCGGCATCGTCGAAACCCTTTGCACCACCCCCGGCATCGCCGGCGCCATCTCTGGATTCGGGGGATCTCGCAGCCTATCGTCCGTCACGTTCGTCTCTCCCTTGAGCGCGATCGGATAATGTGAAAGTGGCCATCCGAACTATCGCGCAATAAAAACTGCTAGAGCAAGATGGCGGTGCGATCAAAAATATTCCAGCTATAGCGTTAGTCTCGTGGGGGCTCAGGGCGTACCTGCCGCTTTGGCCGTCGTGGTTCCCAAGCTCTGCAGCAACTGCGCGGTCGGCCAGCAGTCCACCTTGAGTTTCATCTTGCGTTGGTAGGCCCCGATTTCTGCTCGCGTGTTCGAGCCGATCTTTCCATCGAGTTTCTCGATCGCACTCCCATTCGCTTTGAGCAGTTTTTGAACCATTGCGACATCCCGCTCTGTCAGTTGCGCAATTTGCTCCCATGAGCGCTTGAAGTCGCCGCCACCGGCAATCCGATCGGCCACCGTACCGACAAATGTGGCATATAGGTCGGACGTGTTGTAGCGACGAATGACCTTGTAGTTTTCAGTGACGAGAAAAGACGGACCATAGGCGCCGCCCGGCGACATGAGATAGGCCTCGATCTCGTTTTCGGCTTTGGTTAATGGCCGCCCGTCGGCCCGGCGGAAACCCAGCGCGCCCCACTTTTCAAGTGTTCGCGCCTGCGTCGGCCCCTCCAACGCACAATCGGACGACGCCGGGATCACGACCTCGAACCCCCACGTCAACCCTGCGATCCAGCCCTTCTGCTTGAGTTGGTTTGCAGCCGACGCCAGCGCGTCCGGCACCGACCGAAATAAGTCCGGACGGCCCCCGTCGAGCCCTTTCAGCGACGTGTAAAATTCCGACGGCATGAACTGCGTCATGCCCATGGCCCCCGCCCACGAAGCGCGCATCGCTTGCGGCTCCACGATGCGGTCTTCGACCATCTTCATGGCGTACAAAAATTCTTTGCGGAACTCCGCCTTACGCCGCCCCACGAACGCTTGCGTCGCCAGCACCCGCAACGCGTTGTGCGGCAACTTGTAGGTCCCGAACGCCGTTTCGCGGCCCCAGATAGCTAGTACGATAGGTCCCTCGACGCCGATTTCCCGTTCGATGCGCGTCAGTGCGGCGGCATGGGTGACGGCCAGCGCCCGCCCCTGCGCGGCAAGGCTGTCCAGTTGCGTACGCTTCAAATAGTCCTGCGGTGGGCGAACAAATTCGGCCTGCCCGGAGGGCGCCTGCAAGGGGCGGCCGGGAATCTCGAGATCCGGCAGCGACAGGTCCGGCGTCAGCCCGGCGGTCACACGATCGAACACGTTCCGCGAAACGCCATAGGGCGGTTGGCTCGCTTCCGGCCACAGCCCCTGCAGGAAAGCCTCAAAAGCGGTCGTGCCGGCAGCCGCAACCGGGGTCAGAATCGCAAACCCGGTGACCGCGAACAGCACCAACGCCAACGAAACACTCGTCACGATCGATTTCACGCGCCTTTATGCCTCGCTGATTAGATTCATGCAGCACCAGCACCCGCTTTGCGGCATTCTGTAGGGACCAATTCGCCAGCACGCACATTTTTGTGCTCGATCTCGCCCACTAGACAGCGTTGCGTTTTGCCAAATGCGCCTCCCAGGCCAGCGCGTGTTCGACGATCAGATCGAGATTGTCGTGTTGCGGCGCCCAGCCCAACTGACCGCGAATCTTGTCTGAAGCCGCCACGATGGAAGCCGGATCGCCAGGTCGACGTGGGCTGAGCTTTGCTGCCACCGGCTTCCGCGACACGCGCTTTACCGCCTCGATAACGTCCAGCACCGAGTAACCCTTGCCGTACCCACAGTTGAAAATATCCGATGTCCCGCCAGCTTCGAGATGCGCCAACGCCGACAGATGTGCACGCGCAAGATCCTTGACGTGGATATAATCGCGAACGCATGTGCCGTCCCGCGTATCGTAGTCGGTGCCGTAGACATCCATGCCGGCCCGCTTGCCCAACGCCGTTTCGCACGCCACTTTGATGAGATGCGTCGCGCCCCTGGTCGACTGCCCGGTCCGCCCGAGCGGGTCGGCGCCGGCGACATTGAAATAGCGCAAGGCCACGTAGCGGAAATCGGCATGCGCAAACGCCGCGTCGCGCAGCATGATTTCAGTCATCAGCTTCGACGATCCGTACGGCGACATGGGCTGCAGCGGGGTCGTTTCGCGCACAGGCATTTCCTTGGCCATGCCGTAGACCGCAGCGGTCGAAGAAAAAATGAAATGCTTGACGCCGCTTTTGACCGCAGCCTCGATCAAGGCGCGCGATTTGACCGTGTTGTTCAAATAGTAACCAAGCGGATCGGAAACAGAATCGGGCACCACGACCGACCCCGCAAAGTGGATGATCGCCGTCACTCCGTGCGTCGCCACCAGTTCGCGCGCCAACTCCATGTCGCCGATATCGCCCACGACCAGCTTGGCGAACGGGGGCAGCGCCCACTTGAACCCGGTGACCAGATTGTCGAGCACGACCACGTCGTGACCCGCATCGGTCAGTTCGTAAACCATATGGCTGCCGATGTAGCCGCAACCGCCTGTCACCAGAATGCTCATGTCGTCCTCGAGGTTAGCGTTGCTGCTGCAGCATTCTCAAACTGGCACTTACGATGCAATGCGTTAGTTTGAAACATCGCTTGCGTGGGCCTGAACGATGAGTTTGAGTGCGCACCCTCATGTCAGCCGCGTACGCGAACTATCATTGTTTGAGTGCGTTCTTTGTATCATCGTACGCATAAAACAATCGCTCGAGCTTCACGCGTCCAGATAATCTACCGTTCAGGAACGAACTCATGACAGCCTCTGGTATCAAGCATCGCAAAATCCGGAAAGCCGTATTCCCCGTAGCTGGCCTCGGCACGCGCTTTCTGCCGGCAACCAAGGCGATGCCTAAGGAAATGCTGACGGTCGTCGATCGGCCGGTGATCCAGCACGTCGTGGATGAGGCACGCGCGGCCGGCATCGAAGTTTTCATCTTCATCACCGGACGCAACAAATCCGTGATCGAGGATCATTTCGACACTCAGTTCGAACTTGAAACCACCCTCGATCAGCGCGGCAAGCGCAAGGAGTTGGACGCACTGACCCGCGAATTGCCTGATGCCGGCCAGACCGCGTTCACCCGCCAGCAAGCGCCGCTCGGATTGGGTCACGCCGTGTGGTGCGCCCGCGAGCTGGTCGGCGACGAGCCCTTTGCCCTCCTGCTGCCCGACATGCTGCATCGGGGAACGTCACCCTGCATGGCCGAGATGATCGAGGCCTACAACCAGCACGGCGGCAATCACATAGCCGTCAAACCCGTTCCTGACGATCAAACGCATCAGTACGGCATCTGCGGCGTCGTCGACGCCAAGGCCAAGGTGACCAGGATCACCAGCATGGTCGAGAAGCCGCCCAAGGGCACTGCGCCGTCCAATTTGCATATTTCCGGCCGTTACATCTTGCAGCCCGAAATCTTCGCGCTTTTGGGCGAACAGGAACGGGGCGCCGGCGGCGAAATCCAATTGACCGACGCCATGATCCGGCTTGCCAAAAAACCGGAGCAGGCGTTCCACGCCGTTCGCTTCGACGGTGACATCTACGACTGCGGTTCCAAGATGGGCTGGTTGACCGCCAACGTCGCCTACGCGTTACAGCGGCCCGACTTGGCTGACGAGTTCAAAGCCGAGTTGAAAAAGCTCCTCTGATCTCACTTCTGTAACGTTGAAGCGCCGAAGCGCCACATCGCTTCGAGACCTTCCGTCAGTCGCTGCAGTCGTTGCTCGATCTGCGTCGGCGTCCAGACCTCGACGTTGCGCAGATCAGCCAACAGAAATGAAGCGGGGCCTGCGCCAGCAAAATAGATGCCACGCTTTTTCGCAAAATCGTGGTTCGCTGCCCGCTCATTCACCGCCGCCGAAACAAGCGTGAGATTTCCGAGGCAGCAAGCCAGTCGTTGCCGGACATCGGCATCCGGAAAATCGACCCGCCATTGCGAACCCGCCGCGACCTTCAAGGGTAAAATGTGCTCGATCGTCGGCGCTCCCTGCGACGGCGCACCACTGAAATGCTCGTCGAGCCGCATCAGCACCAGCCGGCAGATCTGCGGACTGCGCTTGTACAGGTCGCGCAAGCTGAACCCAATCGCCCGCACGTCGTCCCGCGTGAATTGCAGCGCCGGCCACGGCCCGTCGACCGGGCCGCTTGCTTCGATGAATGCAGTCAACACGCCCATCCGCTGCGTGCGCTTGTCGAGACCCAGTCCTTGTATCCGCACGCCGTAGGCGAACCGTTCCAGCGCCGTCAAAAACTGTAGCAACGCCGCCGCGTTTGTCCCGTGCCGAGCCCAATAGGCCAGCAGGGGCGGAACCCATTCCGTTCCTGACAGCCAACCGAGATGACGTAGCCGGGCGTTGATCTCCGCAGATAGCAACGTGCCTTGATGCTCCGCCCGCCAGATCGTATCGACGATCCGGCCTGCCGGCCCAAGTTTCTCGAAGACGAAGGCGGCAGCACCTCCCCGCGTCGCCGCCACTTCTGCGCGGATAGCTTCGACGATCGGAACATTTCCGCGCCCGGCGCGCGTCCGCACGATACTGAACAGTTGCTCGAACTGGCTCCCGAGCCGCAACTCCAGATCATCCCACAAATCAGTTGCTCGGCCTCGGTCTGCAGCAGGCAACTGTCCAATGAGTTCAGCCTTGAGAATGTCGTTGCGCGTCAACGGCTCGCCGGCGTCGTTGAGCACCGTGAACATTTGATAGGCGCGATCGATCGTGTTCGTTACGATTGCCACCACCGCGCATTTATCGAGGACGAACGCCGCAAATCGCTCGATCTCGGCCGGTTCAAGATTTGCCAGTTGCTGCACGAAGAAATCTCGGATCTCCACGATCCGCCGCTGCGGTTCACTCGTCGCCTCGTACTGGGGCGGCGACAGGCACGCCCCGACCGCGCCGATGCACTGCGTGAAAAATTTGTCGTCAGGGCCGCGCAATTGGACGCGCGGCCGATCGGCCGACGCCGGCACCAGCGCCAAACTCAAACGACGCGACAAAACGGCGTGTGTCTGGATGGTCAAGTCGCGCAACGCGGCAATCAGAATGCTCAGCGTGACGAGGCGTTGCTGCCCGTCTATGATCTCAAAAACTCTGTCGCTGCCGGAAAAAAGCGCGTCTGCGGCCTCTCCGTTCGTGTCTGACACCTCTTGCACCCGCACCAGCAACAGGGCGCCCAAAAAATAGATTTCGTCCGGCGCGCCCGCCGCCGCCGCCGTCACGTCTTCCAGCAACCGTTCGGCCGTCTCGACCGTCCAGGCGAACGACCGCTGAAAACTCGGCGCGACAAACCGAAAAGGTGAGCTGAACAGATGAGAGACAGCGAGCGATCGGGACGCGGGAAGTGGGATCATGTGACAAGCATTCTCAAAACGTGCGATGAACCCCCACGCGACGCAGCGTCCATTGCAACGAACCAGACTGGACATTATGCGGTCCACCGAGGTCTCTACAACGGTTCGCTGTTGAAACACTCACGCCGTGAGTAGCGGTGATCGCTCCGGCACCAACTGCAGGCGCTGTTGCGATCTTTATTGGCGCCCGCGACCCGCTTCGCACTAAGCCTTGGACCGACATGCTGATTTACAAGATCGCCGACACCGCGACATGGAACGACGCCCTCGCCGCGGGTGCTTTTGAGGGCTCGCCCGATGACATCCGCGACGGCTTCGTGCATCTTTCGACCGCCGCTCAAACACCGGCCACCCTCGCCAAGCATTTCGCGGCGCGCATCGATCTCGTCATCGCGGCAGTCGATCCGGCCGCATTGGGCGCGGCGCTGCAATGGGAGGCCTCGCGCGGCGGCGACCTGTTTCCGCATGTCTATGGCTCATTGCCGATTGCAGCCGTACGGTGGTGGCGTCCTTTGTCGCTGGGCGCGGACGGAGTGCATCTGTTGCCACCAGAGTTCAACCAGCCGGCGACGGTCTGAGGGCTTGAAGTATGTTATCCCTGGCCTACGCGCTCGCACGCCCGCTGCTGTTCGGCCTCGAACCCGAACAGGCTCACGAAGTCACGTTGCGCGCGCTCGAAAACGGCATTTATCCCCGCAGCTTCGGCGTCGACGATGCGCGCCTCGCCGTATCCGCGTTTGGATTGAATTTCAAGAACCCACTCGGTATCGCCGCCGGTTTCGACAAGGATGCGCGCGTGCCTGATGCCGTCCTCGGCCTCGGCTGCGGTTTCGCTGAAATAGGCACCGTCACCCCGCAACCTCAGACCGGCAATCCGAAGCCGCGCGTGTTCCGCTTGGTCGACGATGCCGCGCTCATCAATCGGCTCGGCTTCAACAACGGTGGCCACGCCGCCGCCCGGCACAGGCTGGCTGCGCGCAAGTCCAATGGCGGCATCGTCGGCGTCAACGTCGGCGCGAACAAGGATACCGCCGACAAAGCTGCCGATTACGTCGCCGGCATCGACGCCTTCTATGCGCTCGCCAGCTACTTCATGGTCAACATATCCTCGCCCAATACTCCCGGGCTGCGAGACTTGCAGGCACCCGCCGCGCTCGACGAGTTGCTCGGCCGCATCATGGCGGCTCGTGAACGCCATGTCGCCGGTGGTGCCAGGTCGTGTCCGATCCTGGTCAAGATATCGCCCGATATCGCGGAAGACGATCTTGCCCCCGTGGTGGCCCGGTTGGCAGCCAACGGCGTCGACGGCATTGCCGTTTCCAACACCACGCTCACCCGCGCCGGTTTGCGCAGCAGCAATGATACCGCCGAAACCGGCGGCTTGTCCGGCAGCCCCTTGTTCCATCGCTCCACCGTCACGCTCGCCCGCGTTTTCGAGTTGACCGGCGGCCGCATTCCGCTGATCGGCATCGGCGGTGTGTCGTCAGGCACCGATGCATTGCAAAAGATCGAAGCCGGCGCCAGTCTGGTACAGCTCTACACCGGATTGATTTATGCGGGGCCCGCACTCATTACGCAAATCAAAGCGGAACTAGTTTCAGCCCTTGCTGGTCTTCCGTCGGGTACCTCCGTTCGGACGCTCGCCGGCACGAAGGCTACTCAGTGGGCCGCTCGTCCGCTCAGCGGCTGAGATGCTCTTCGACAACGACTGGTTGACACGGTGACCACCCGCCCTCCGCAGCGTTTGAAGGCGACGTCCAAGGCTGCACGCGCGTCTTCGGTCGCCATCGCGGTAGTTGCAAAAGAACGCTCCCCAAAGACAGAAGTATCGGGTCCGCCATCCGACACGCGACTTTTGCCCGCGGCATTCGCGCAATGGTTTGCTTGTCGGGGATGGCATCCGCGCGAACATCAGTTGCGCCTGATCACTCACTCACAACAGCGCCGCCCTACCTTGCTGATCGCGCCCACCGGGGCTGGTAAAACGCTCGCAGGCTTTCTGCCGTCGCTGATCGAACTGCAGCAGGCCGCTTCCGGCCGGCGCAAAAGCGGCCCCCGCACACTGCACACGCTTTACATCTCGCCCCTCAAGGCCCTCGCAGCCGATGTCGGCCGCAATCTCATGGCCCCCGTGTCCGAGATGGATCTCGGCCTCCAGATCGAACTGCGCACCGGTGATACGTCCGCAGCCGTCCGCCAACGCCAGCGCATCAAACCACCGGACATTCTGCTCACCACGCCCGAGCAACTCGCCCTCATGCTGAGCCATGCCGATGCCGCCCACCTGTTTGCGGGTCTGCGCACGGTCATCCTCGACGAGCTACATTCTCTGGCGGCCTCCAAGCGCGGCGATCTCTTGGCGCTCGGGCTCGCACGCTTGAGCCAACTTGCTCCCGGCCACATCCGGATCGGACTGTCGGCTACCGTCGCACGCCCGTCCGAGTTACGGGCCTATCTCGCAACCCAACCAGCAAGTGGCGAGCTCACGGCGCTCGCCGATCTGATCGAGGTCGCCGGCGGGGCCGCGCCCGACATCACGATTATGGAAACCGACCTGCCGTTGCCTTGGGCAGGCCACAGCGCGCGCTACGCGATGCCCGAGATTTACTCGAGCATCAAACGCGCCCATCTCGCACTGATCTTCGTCAACACGCGCAGCCAAGCAGAAGCGGTATTCCAGGCGCTCTGGCACATCAACGAAGACACTTTGCCCATTGCCCTGCATCACGGCTCGCTCGACGCAGGTCAACGCCGCAAAGTCGAAGCCGCCATGGTCGCCGGCAGCCTACGTGCCGTCGTCGCCACCTCCACACTCGATCTGGGCATCGACTGGGGTGATGTCGACCTCGTCATTAATGTGGGCGCCCCCAAAGGCGCGAGCCGCCTGATCCAGCGCGTCGGCCGCGCCAACCATCGCCTCGACGAGCCGAGCCGGGCAATTCTCGTACCCGCCAACCGATTTGAAGTGCTGGAATGCCGCGCAGCCCTCGATGCCGCAGCCAGCGGCGCCCAAGACGCGGTCCAGTCGCGCGTCGGCGCTCTCGACGTTCTCGCCCAACACATTTGGGGCATGGCCTGCGCCAGCCCGTTCGCACCGGACACTCTGTTCGCCGAAGTCCGATCGGCGGCGCCCTACGCGTCTCTCCCACGATCGACTTTCGACCGCGTCGTCGACTTCGTTTCGACCGGCGGCTACGCCTTGAAAGCCTACGAACGCTTTGCCCGCCTGCGCCCGACCGGCGACGGCAAACTTCGCCTGTCACACCCGCGCCTGGCCCAACTCTATCGCCTCAACGTCGGCACGATCGTCGAATCCCCGATGATCAAGGTCCGTCTCGGCGGCAGAGCGCGTCCCGGCAAACCCGGCCAGCCCCGTATCCTCTCCGGCGGCCGCATGCTGGGCGACATGGAAGAGTGGTTCCTCGAGCAACTCTCGCCCGGCGACACGTTCATTTTCGCCGGCGAAATTTTGCGCTTCGAAGGCATGCGCGAGACCGAGGCCTACGTGACGCGCAGCCCCTCCACCGATGCCAAAATCCCCAGCTACGCCGGTGGCCGATTTCCGCTTTCGACGCATTTAGCGGCACGAGTGCGGGCCATGCTCGCCGATCACTCGGCCTGGTCAGGCCTCCCGCTTCCGGTCGCCGAATGGCTGGAAATGCAAGCGTTGCGGTCCGTCATTCCGGCGCCGACCGAAGTGCTCATCGAAACGTTTCCCCGCCACCACCAGCACTTTCTCGTCGCCTATCCGTTCGAGGGTCGCCTCGCCCATCAGACGCTCGTCATGCTGCTGACCCGGCGTCTCGACCGTGACGTCGCAGCCCCCCTCGGTTTCGTCGCCAGCGACTACGCGCTCGCCATCTGGGGCTTGGGCGATCTTAACGCCATGATCGCCGATGGACGCCTCGATCTTGGACGCCTCTTCGAGGAAGACATGCTCGGCGACGACCTCGACGCTTGGCTGGCCGAAAGCGCAATGATGAAACGCACTTTCCGCATGTGTGCCGTGATTGCCGGCTTGATCGAACGCCGACACCCCGGCAAGGAAAAGAACGGCCGTCAGGTCACTGTTTCCTCCGACCTGATCTACAATGTTTTGCGGGCTCACGATCCCGGCCACATTCTGCTGGAGGCCGCGTGGACGGATGCTTCCTCGGGGCTTCTCGACATCGGCCGTCTGGGTGACTTTCTGCGACGTATCAAGGGGCACATCCAACATCAGCCGCTGCAACATGTCTCCCCGCTCGCCGTCCCCGTTCTGCTTGACATCGGCAAGGAGATGGTATTCGGCGGCTCCGCCCGCGAAGATCTGCTCCGCATGGCCGCCGAAGATCTGATCCGCGAAGCCAACGAAGGTTGATCGCTCGACGAGCCCGGCATCGGGGCGTTGCTGCAGGCCGGTGCAGTCTCGACACGCCCCTGCCGCAATCGCTGTGTTCGAAAGTGCCGCCACTTTATGTTCGGCGAGAATTAGCTTCATGTCGTCGGCAGCCGACGTGATCCCGACGCCGACAGCGCCCCTTGCCCCGAGATAAAGCCATGCTCACGCTCGCTTCAGACCGTTTCGATCCGCGCGATGGCGCCACTCATGGCTTTGCGATCTGCGGCAAAGCCTTTGTGGCCGATACGTCGGGCGCGCTCTACTGGCCGGCCGAGAAGGCACTGCTGGTTTCAGATCTGCATCTGGAGAAGGGGTCGTCGTATGCCGCCCGCGGCCGCATGCTGCCCCCCTACGACACACGCGCGACGTTGCTGAAGCTGGCCGAGGCCATCGACCGGCATCAGCCCGAAACCGTGATCGCTCTCGGCGACAGCCTCCACGACAGTCGCGCAGCCGATCGCATCGACGACGAGGACGTCCGCATCCTCTCGATGCTTCAGGAAAACCGGCGCTGGATCTGGGTGACGGGCAATCACGACCCGCAGATCGCCCCGTCGCTCGGCGGCACGGTATGCGATGAGTTGACGCTGTCTGGCATCGCCTTGCGTCACGTGCCAAGCGATGCCCGCGTGACGCACGAGATCGCCGGTCACTTGCATCCATCCGCACGTGTCTCGCTTTACGGCCACACCATCCGCCGCCCCTGCTTCCTCGGCAACGGACGGCGCTTGGTCATGCCGGCCTTCGGCGCGTTCACCGGCGGGCTCAACGTCCTCGACGCAACCTTCGATCCGCTGTTCGGCCCTGACGGCATCAACGTCATCGTTCTCGGCCAAGAAGGCCTCTATCCGATTGCCACGCGCCTGTTGCGGCCCGAATAATCTCCGATCGGAAAACCGAGCGAGTATTGACGCCGGGAAAGCGCGCAAAAAGCCTCAGAACGCTTGCTGGGGCCCGTTTACCAGTTCCTCGGCACCCTACACCTGCCTCAACTGGCTGAAACGCGCCGAATCGCAAGTTTGGACGTCCAGAATGCATTAACTTTGCTTCCGCGATTATCGACCCCTGGCGCGCCCGTCGGCGGCGGCCTTGCGATCAAGCCGATCTGACCCACATAATCCGAAACAAGCGGCGATTTCGTCAATTCGATCGAGTTTCCCGCTGACCCGCCGCCGCGAGAACCAGACCGCCATGACGACCTTGATGAGCCCCACAACGCCGGCAGTACTCGCGGACTTCGACAATTCCTACGCGCGTCTGGACGAACGCTTCTTCGCACGCTTGAACCCGGTGCCAGTCGCGTCGCCTAGAGTGATACGCGTCAACGCGGCCCTCGCGGGCGAACTCGGCATCGACCTCGCGGGGATGTCGAAAGCAGATGTCGCACAGATTTTCTCCGGCAATCGCGTCCCCCTTGGCGCCGAGCCGATTGCCACCGCGTATGCCGGCCACCAGTTCGGCGGGTTCTCACCCAAACTCGGCGACGGCCGCGCAATTCTTCTCGGCGAAATCGTCGCGTTGAACGGGCAGCGCTATGACGTGCAGCTGAAAGGATCCGGCCGCACGCCGTTTTCGCGCGGTGGCGATGGTCGCGCAGCGCTCGGTCCCGTCTTGCGCGAATACATCGTCAGTGAAGCGATGGCCGCACTTGGCATTCCCACCACGCGGGCTCTCGCCGCCGTCACGACCGGCGAAATCGTGCAGCGTGAAACCCCGCTGCCCGGTGCCATTTTCACGCGCGTCGCCCAAAGCCACATTCGTGTGGGCTCGTTTCAATACTTCGCCGTGCGCCGCGACACCGAAGCCCTTCGCGTGCTCGCAGATTATGTCATCGCCCGTCACTACCCGGACGCCGCTCGTGCTGAAAACCCTTACTTGCGGCTGCTTTCCGGCGTCATGCAGCGACAGGCAGCTCTTGTCGCACGCTGGATGCTGGTCGGCTTCATCCACGGAGTCATGAACACCGACAACACGGCCATCGCCGGCGAGACGATCGACTACGGCCCCTGCGCCTTCATGGACACCTACGATCCCGCCACTGTCTACAGTTCCATCGACGAAAACGGCCGCTACGCCTACGGCAATCAGCCGGCGATCGCGCAGTGGAACCTCTCCCGCTTTGCCGAAACCCTGCTTCCGTTGATGTCCGGCGACACGACGACGGCGATAGCAATGGCGCAGGACACCCTCGATCACTTCGGCGATCACTTCACCGAAACGTATCTCTCCGGCATGCGCGCAAAGCTCGGTTTGCATACGGCGATGCCCGGCGATTTGGGATTGGCGCAAGATCTGCTCGACCGCATGGCGCGCAACGCCACCGATTTCACCCTGACGTTCCGCTTCCTCAGCGATGCTGCCGCAGGCGACGAAACACGCATTCGCGCACTCTTTGCAGATTCCGCCGACTATGATGCCTGGGCCGTAATGTGGCGTGCGCGCCTCGCGCTGGAAGCGACCGATTGCGAGGCGCGAAGCAGTGCCATGCGCGCCGTCAATCCAGCTTTCATTCCACGCAATCACAACATCGAGGCCGCCATCGTCGCGGCCGTCACGCATGGCGACTTCGCGCCGTTCGAGCATCTGATCGAGATCCTAGCGGCGCCGTTCGACGATCAGCCCGCGCACGCGGCATTTATGCAGCCACCGCAACGTGAGCAGATCGTGCGCGCCACATTTTGCGGCACTTGAGAGTTGGTGCGCATCGCCTCCAGCACTACGCTGGCTTTGTCGAGAGGCAATCCTTCGCCAATGCAAACCGCACTTTCCACCCTGAGGCTCGCAACAGAGCGGGATAGGTGACGTAGCGATCGACCACGTCGGCTACCTGGTAGTGAGCATCGTTGTCGGTCAAGATTGCCGTTGTGAACTGCGTCGAATTGGTCTCGCGCACGGCAACGTCGCAACGCGCGGTCGACTGGCCGAATGCGCGCACGGTTTCGCGTCCCTGTGCCCGTTCCAGCGCGGCAAGTCGATCGGCAAGCGGATCGCGTATGAGCGCCGAGCGTTCGACATGCTCGGCACCGGGATACCCCGCGAGCGCACTTCGCATCGCGTCCACACCGCCGACAGACGCCGCCGACGCATACATCATGAACCGTTTGAGTGCGTTCGCGCCCTTGTTGTAGTCGTTCGTGATCTCCGACGGATCCAGCGACGTCACCAGCACCATGTGATGTTTGGCGCGACTGAAGATGACGTTGAGACGCTTTTCGCCGCCTTGCTGATTGATCGGTCCGAAATTCATGATCAGGCGCCCATTCGCGCCGCGCGCATAGGCCACGCTGACGATCATGATGTCCCGCTCGTCGCCCTGCACATTCTCGAGATTCTTGACGAATAATTCCTCATGCTCGCTCGTATATGCTTGCTCGAGCCGCGTTCGAAATGACTGGGTACCGGCGGCCAACCGCTCCAACGCATCCTCGATGGCTGCCTGCTGCGGCTGCGAGAACGCCACGATGCCGATGCTTTTCTTGCTGTCCTGCATGAGCAGACTTTTGACCAGCTCTGCGATGTATGCGGCTTCCTTTGCATTCTGCTGATTGACGAACACGCCATCGAAAATCTTGTGAAAACCGATCGGACGATCAAGCACCAGTGCCACCCGTGCCTTCATGTCTACCGCCGCATTCGTGTCGATCGCAGGCATTGGCGCGAGCAGCTGCCGGCTTGGAATGGTTTTGAGTTGCCCTGCGTAGAATGCCTGGTTGCAGAAGCCGATCAGCGCTTCATGCCGGCTGCGATAGTGCCAATCGAGGCGCGTCGACGGCAGCGCCACCACCGCTTTGTCGAGCAAGCTCTCGGCCTGCATGCCGAACGCGATATAATCCGGCAGATCCTCGGTGTCTGTTTCGAGTTTCTTTGCAAAATAACTCGGCGGCGGCAACTGCATCTCGTCGCCCACGACGATCGCTTGTGTCGCCCGATAGAGCGTCGGCACCGCATCTTCGATTGGGATCTGGCTCGCTTCGTCGAACACGACCACGTCGAACAGTGCTTCGTTCAATGGCAACGTATCGGCCACGCTCAGCGGGCTCATCATCCAGATCGGTTTTAAGTCCCGCACGACCCGTGACGGATCACCGGCCAGAAAATCACGCATCGCAGCACTTGGCCGTTGCAACGAGAACTGATGCTCCAAGAAACCGCGCCCGGCGTCGAAAGCTTTGTCTTTAGCGCTCGCGTGCTGTTTGAACCGCGCGCGCTGGTCTTCCAAAGTTCGCTTGGCGTTGAGTTGCCGCAACTCACCCAGCTTTCGGTCCAGGTCTTCCGCCAGCGCTTGCAGTTCCCTTGCCGTTAGGTGTCTAGCCACCGATGCCGGCTCCAACACACGCTCGATATTCGTATGCAGTGCCGTCGCTTTGAAAGTCGCCGCATCGAAGTGCAACTCGCGCCAAGCGGCCGCCAGCGCCGGCGCGGCTGTTTCCAGCACGCTCATGCGTCGAGCCAAATCGACGGCCTTGTCCTTGATCGTCTCCAGCGTCGCCATCCCTGCAGAGAGATCACGCAACGAAACGCCGTCATAGGCTTGTAACAGCTGGTCCAACGTAGCTCCCGCACGGTCCACTCGCGGCGCCTCCGTTGCCAACTGCAGCAGCGTCCGCCGCATGGCGTGAGGCTCTTTGAGACATGCTGCAATCAAAGCTTGCTCGGCAGCCCCTCTGCCGCGTTCGCCGCGCCACAGCGGATCGAGCGCTGCTTTCACCGCACCGACGTCGTCGATGCCGAACGTGTGCTGGATCGACACGTCGTGTGCTGAAGCTTTCGCACTCGCCGCATGCTCGTCAGCCAGTTGCTGCATCAAAGTCACGATACGCGCCGAGCCGCCTTTGTAGTTCTCAGCGACCATCCGTTTCAGCGCGCGCCAATCGCCCGACAGGAATGAAAACAAACCTCCCTCTTTGTCCAGAGCCAGCTTCAGCGCCGCATCTGTCTCGCCGAGTGTCGGCTTGCGCATCCAGCCCGCATTCGGCGCCGTTGCGGACGCCAGTGCATCCTGCAGCGCACGGGCTGTCTGCAGTTGCTTTTGCAGGCGTGTGGCGTCGGGATCCAACGGGTCGAACCAATTGAGCTTGCCGATTTCGGCCAAGACACGGGTATCGCGCGCTAGTGTCGCCTGCGCATGTAGATCGCCGATCGTCGCCCCATCGCGTGCGTCGACGATAGCGACGGCGTCGCGCAATCCCTCGAGATGAGCGAGCTCGTTTCGAATCTCTTCCAACGCACGGTCCAGAAAAGCAATCGGTCTGTCGTGACGGGAAAAGTCGGTCCGCAAATTGCGCAAGAGCGCGACGACCGGTGCACGCTCGCAACCGATGTTCCCGAGCGATTGCTCGAATTGCGCTAATGCACTTTCCCCGGCACGAAACGCATCCCACGACGGAACCTTTTCACGGTCACGGCTCGAAACGTCCACGGGCTCGATCTGCTCCGCAATCGCCAACTCCATCAGTGCACGCACAGGTCCGGCCTCACCCGCCGGCATTTGCATCGCCTCGGAAAAATCCCGGAGTTGCCCGATGATGACATCGATCTCGGTGGCGAGCTTGGCACGCTTGTCACGCGCAAGCCGCGTCGCGCGTGCATGATTCCATGCCTCATAGATCGCCTTCAGATCAGCGATGAACTCGCCCCTGTCCTCGCGCGCATCATGCACCAGGCACGCTAGCTCGCCGATCCCAGCTTCCTTCAGCCGATTATGCACGACATCCAGTGCAACGCGCTTTTCACACACGAACAGCACTGTCTTGCCACGCGCAGCAAGGTCGGCGAGCAGATTGGCGATTGTCTGCGATTTGCCGGTTCCAGGCGGCCCCTGAATGACATAGCTGTGCCCGCCGGCAGCCCGCAGAATTGCGTCGTCCTGGCTTGGATCGGAAGGCAGCACGAAGGTGCGCTGACTATGCTCCGGCTTCTCGATCGGTGTGAGATCGGGCCTCGCACCGTGTTCGAACAACCGTTGATAGTTGGCATGCGCGCCTGCGTAGCCGTCCAGCAAAGTCTCGTAATCCCGCACCAAGCTCATTTTGCGCGTGTTGAAGTTGGCCAGCGAAACCGCACACAAATCGATTTCCCAGTTCAACGGATCAACCGCATCGACGCTCTCGAATGCATACGTGTCCGCAATGGTCACATCGCCGGCTTCGGCAGTCGCCAATGCGCTTTCGACGCCGGCACGACCGTTGGCGAACTCCCGTCCAGGTGCTGGATGAGCACGCACGAACCGGTCGAACAATTCGTAGCCGAGCGGCTGCAAAGTATCGGCCGCATAGGAGTAGGCGATACCCCGCCAGTCTTTCAGTTGCTGCCCCGAACGCTTTGTGCGCCGCCGGTGGTCGTCGAGTTGCCGCTTGATCGTTTTCTGGATCAACTGAACGCGCGGCTTGTCGACCATCGCAATCGCGATACCAGCCTTGACGCGTCGCATGTCGCGTTCAAAGCTCGCACGTAACGCAGAAATCGCATCGAGATTGCGCAGATCCAGCGTCGCCGGCAGGTGCACTTTGAACTTTTCCGCCAGCACATAGCGCAAAACGGGATTGACCTCGGCTTCCTCAACCGCCCCTTCGATGACCAGACTGAAGCCATCTGCCGTGCCTGATTGTTTCTTCAAGGTAACCGGCAACAACACCAGCGGAGACTGGATGCGCACGCCCTTGTCGTCGTCGTTCCAACGCAACGTCGCGAGCACCAGCCGCAGTTGATTGAAACCAAGCTCTCGCAGATCCTTGCGAGCAGCCGCACGAACCTTGTCGAGGCTTGGCGCGAGAAACGGATAGTCGACGCACTGCAGATATCGGCGCAGATCCAACTCGCCGACAGCCACGCCGCCGTCGTTCCGCGCCGCCAGTTGCCCCAGCAAATCGGGACCGGCAATCAACAACTGCCGCGCTTTCAGCGTTTTGTAATCCAGCATCAGCGGAAACGAACCGCGTGTGAGGTCGACGCCGTGCTTGTCTGAGTAATAGAGAAGTTTATTACGTTTGCTGACTTCGAACAGCCGGTTGCGGAAATACTCCTGCGTCCGCTGCCTGCGCATCGCCGGGTCGTCGACGTCAGCAAGCTCGCGCGCCCGATGGCTCGCGTCATCGACCTCCACCGCGCGATAGTCGTCCAGCATATCGATCAATGCGCCGAGATCGGCAGCACGCATCTCGCGCGTAAGCTCGGTCATGTCGCCGATCGCGCGAGCAAGGACCGGGTGAAGCCTCGGATTGAGCTTGATCAGGTTCGTGCGGTTTTGCACGAAGGTCGCAAACTGGCTCGCGTCACGAAAATCCAGTCCCGTCGCGAGGCTCGCCGCCACCAGCCCGAGATGAAAGATGTCTGTCAGAGCATCGTGGTGTCCGAGCGCCCGCTCCCAACTTGCGTAGTTACGATAGAAAAGCGGGCGATCCGGCACCTGACCCGGATCAGCTATGCTGCGATCCCACGCCGATACCTTTCCGTTCTCTTCTCTGACCCCGGTATGCCGAACGATGGAAACGGCGTCCGACGTTGGCGTTTGCGTCTGCCTTATCGACGTATCGCGCAGTATTGGCGCAGTCGTCGGACATCCGCCCAATCGCAGTTCGCCCGCCGTTCCGACGCCGATCAGATCGACCCGATCGAGGCCTGCGACACGGCCGGTATCATGCAGATCGCGCACGTCCTCCAACAGGGCGCGGATCGCGCCGACAACGTCGTCGGTTCCCACCGGCCCGGCCACTCGAAACTTCTCGAGCAAATCGTCGAAGGCAGCGCTGTTGTGCACTGGTGGGCTGTCGAGCATGCGGAAACCTCGTAAAAAGCAATGTCGGCGACTGAGCTCAAGCGGCGCGGGCAGTCAGCCCCGACAGGATCGCGCGGCGCCCCTTGAACTCTTGCCGCGCCAGTTCGCGAAAGCGTGCACCGATCCCAAGCTCATCGGCGACAGCCGCGGCCACCGCGATTGCCGAACGCGATGCCGCATCGTCTGCGGTACTCAAATCGAGCAGCACGTACACGAGGTAATCGATGCTACTTTCGGCCAACTGCTGCGTCATGTCTGGCAGTGCAATTGCCTGCACACCGGTAGGCGCGACATAGTCTTTGAACATGAGTCCGGCGTGAGCAATTGCAGCCTCGTTTTTCGCGTCGGGCGACGCCAGCATGCGATCGACGATTTGCCGGGTCAACTCGGCCAAGCGTTGCTGATCGAGTAAGTCCAACCCTCCCAACTCGATCTTCCCCGAGACGAGACGACGCAACATGGCGTGCAAATCGGGCGGTGGCATCGTGGTGGCATGTGCCACGGCCAGGACCCGCACGTGCAATTCCGGGTGCGTGACACCGCGCGTAGCGCCGACCCCGTTGGCGACCAACTCTTCGGCTTGCTTCAGATAGCTCGACGCATCGGCATCCCGATAATCCGCGATCGACTTCACCAGCCCACGGATCGTTGCATCGCGATCGCCGCAGCAGATCAATCCGCCGATATCACAGTAGATCTCCGCATACAGCCGGCTGCGCCGCCATGTTTCGACGAACTCGGGCGGACAATGATCGCGCTGCACCAGAAACGATAACAAACGATCGACGGTGTGGAAGCGACCATTGGCTTCCGCAAACAATTTGGCGTGCGCAATCTCGTGGCCGAGCAAGTCCAACAACTCTGCATCGCTGTCGAGCAATTCCAGAATGCGGCCGGCGAAGGCGATGACGATTTCACCGGGCATATGGACCAGGAAAGCGTTCGGCGTTCCGCTGGTATTTTGCATCTGATAGAGCGTTATGGGCTCGGTCAGGCCAAGCGTATCGCGCGCTTTTTCCGCCAATGCATACCGCCGCGGATTGGGCCCCGCCTCGTAAGGTCCGCCACGGTCGAGCCGTATCGCGTTACGCAACAGGTCGTGCGTCGTCGCGGCCTTGTATTGTTCGGCGAATGATTGAGAGCTGAACCAAGCCCAGAGATCCGGTTCGGCGGCTTCCAGCCGCGCCGCGATCTCGACATGATACGGCAGTGGCTCGAGCTGCATTGTGATCTTCCTTGCCGATGGT
>JANLYD010000017.1:0-5157 GCA_031365465.1 Hyphomicrobiaceae bacterium | reverse complement strand
CCTTGCCGTTCTCCAGCATCATCTGCCCAATGCGCGCGAGAGCACGAAGAGACAAGCGAGCGCCGGAGGCGGCGAACGGCTCCCCGTCACGTCCGGTTGCCCACTCAGACTGGGAGATGCCCAGTGGGCCGAACAGATGTTCCTTGGCAAATTCGTGAAGCGTCTTCCTTGACCCCCGCGCAATGATACGCGCCAGCAGGGCCGACGCGCCGCCACAATAGGTCCAAACTGCACCGGGCGTGCCAACAACGCGCCGCTCGAGGATGTACCGGTAGCGGTCGGGTGCCTCATCCATTGCGGTTTCGCTATTGCGCGGGTCCGTGTACGGCAAACTGCTCTCGTCCCAATCCGTGCCCATAGTCATGGTCAAAACATGTTCGATCTTAAGCTGGTCGCGACCATCCTTCCTGGCCAAATCGGCGTGCTCGGGAAAGACAGAAAAGAGCGGCGCGTCGAGCGGAGGCACCTGCCCTTGCGCAAGCGCTATTCCATAAAGAAGACCAACAAGACTTTTCGAGCACGAGCGCAAGTCATGCAGCGTGTCGGATTTGAACTGCACTTGGCCAAGCGCTCCGATGCCGCGCGCGCGGTCCTCGCCGTCGAAATAGCGTTCGATCGCCAATCGGTTGTTGCGAAGCACGATCAGACCGTGGACGTTCCAGATTCTCTTTTCCGCGATTGCTTTGTCTAGGCGCGCAGTGAGGTCAGCCACAAACCCAGAATTCCCTGCGTCAAACGACGGCCAGTCGAGCGTTTGGGCGGAAGCTCCTTGTGACACTCCAGTCATGGCCGGGGCTCCTGTGCCGACCAGCATGGTCCGGCGGTCAATTTGGATCGAGTGCATCTTATGGGTCGACCAAGGCGTCTGTTACGTTCGCAGTCCGCTATACTACCGATGACCGCCAGTGCGACAAGCGGTGTCGATTGTTCAGCGTCGTAGGCAGCAACTGGCCCAAAACAGACATGCGAGGGCGGCGTCGGGCGGTCAAAAGCCCATGGCGGCGCCGTCGCTACGGGGGTCGGTGGCGCCTTCGAAGATGCTTTCGGCGTGGCGGACGACGGCGCCGGCGTGGCCCATGGACACGGAGAACTCCGGCAGCACTTCGACCTCGTGACCGGCTTTGGCGAGCTGCTTGATCAGCTTGGGGTCGAAGCGCGATTCGAGTTTGAGTGAGGTGGTTTCCTCGCCCCACATTTTGCCGAGCAACCAGCGTGGACGAGTGATGCTTTCCTGCAGGGGCACGCCGAGCATGGCGTAGCGCGAGAAGATGGCCGATTGCGTTTGCGGTTGGCCTTCGCCGCCCATGGTGCCGTAGACCATGACGCGGCCGTCGGCCAAGCGAGCGAGAGCTGGGTTAAGCGTGTGAAACGGCTTGCGACCGGGGGCGAGTTGGCGGGGGCCGGGGCGATCCAGGATGAAGCTGGCGCCGCGATTTTGCCAGACGATGCCGGTCTGAGGGCTGACGCAGCCGGAGCCATATTCGAAATAGATCGACTGGATGAAGCTGACGGCGATGCCGTTGCGATCGATGGCGCCAAGCCAGATGGTGTCGCCCTTGTCGACCGGCGCGGGCCACGCGAGCGCTGTCTTGCCGTCGATGCGGGCGGCGAGGCCGTCGAGGACATCTTTCTGTAGGTAGTGCGTGGGGTCCTCGGTCATGGTGCCGGGATCGCCGACGATGCGGTCGCGGACGATGAAGGCCTGTTTTGTCGCTTCGATGATGCCGTGCAGATATTTGAAATCATCGGCCTGAGTGATGTTCAGGCGATCGAACAGGGACAGGATGATGAGGGACGCGAGGCCCTGCGTGGGCGGGGGGAAATTGTAGAGCTGGCCGCAGCGGACTTTGACCGAAAGAGGCGTGCGGCGTTGAGCTTTGTGGCCTGCAAGATCTTTAGCTGACACGGGCGAGCCGATTTTGGCGAGGTCGGCTGCGAGATCACGGGCGAGGTCGCCTGTGTAGAAATCTGCGGTGCCGTGAGAGGCGAGCCGATAGAGAGTGTTTGCGAGGGCGGGTAGTTTCATCAACTGGCCCTCGCGCGGCGCTTCGCCATCGACGAGGAATTGATGAGCAAAACCGGGCACATCTTTCAGTTCATCGCGCTTGGCGGCGGTGAGCTCGGCTTGGCTTTTGGTCACGGCGAAACCGTTGGATGCGTGCCAGGCGGCATCTTCGAGAATGCGCGACAGGGGCAGATCACCGCCGAGTGACTCGCTTAATCGCAGCGCTTCGCCCCAGCCGCTGACGGTGCCGGCAACGGTGTTGGCGCCGAGCGGACCGCGCCAGGGGATGCTTTTGTGGCCGTGTTTGGCGTAGAGCGCCGGCGTGGCCTTGGCAGCGGCGGCGCCGCAGGCGTCGATGGCGATCACATCCTGGCCGGGCACGGCGACGAGCCAGAAGCCATCGCCGCCGAGCGAGGTCATGTGCGGATAGACCACGGGCAGCGTGGCGGCCATGGCGACGGCGGCTTCGATGGCAGTGCCGTTCTCGCGCAGGATGCGGAGGCCGGCCTCGCTGGCGAGATGATGCGGGGACGTGACCATGCCACGACGGGAGCGGGGGGTGTGCAGCATCGGAGCCTGGATGTCGGTGGGATAACGGGACGTTTAACCTCGCTCTATGCCATCGGCGGGGGCGCAGAGCTAGTGCATGGCTTGTTGCGCCGTGCGGGGAGTGTTTCAGGTGTTGCCGGCTCGGCCGCGGAGCGCCAACTGAGGCATCAGCCACAGCGACAGGCAGCTTAAGGCAACAGCGACGGCTGCGGCGGCGAAGACCGGGGCGAACGTTCGGGCCGTTACGTGGGGGACTGCGGCGGTGCCGATACGTTCGCCAGCCGCGATCGCCACACCACTTGCCGCGCCGACTGCGCCGACGACGGCCACGCCGAGCGAGGAGCCGAGCGCGCGCATGAATGCTACGACGCCGGTGGCGACGCCGATGTCTCTGGGGTCAACGGCGTTCTGGACGCAGACGGTGGTGACGGGGAATTGGAAGCCGATGCCGGCGCCGACGACGAACAGAACAATTTCGAATTGCATCAGACTCATATTTTCGATGCGGGCGGCGACGTAGAGCAGGGCGAGTGAGGCAATGACTAAACCGGCCAACGGCAGGCGTTTGTAGTTCACAACGTAGAGCATGCTGCGGCCGGCGGTGTTGGCTGCCAGTACGGTACCGACCATGAATGCGACGAGGCCAAGCCCCGCGCGCGACGACGAGAGGCCGAGCGAAAGCTCGAGGAACAGCGGCACGAACACGGTCAGGCCGATGTTTGCGGCCATGCTGAAGAACACGCTGGTGGTGGCGAACAGGACGACGCGATTGCTCAGCACGTCCATGGGAATGAGTGGCCCCGTGGATCGGCGCATGTGGGCGAGGATCAACGGCACGAGCGCCAGCGCCGCTAGAGCGAGGCCAAGCACGAGAGGCGAACGCCAGCCGAAGCGTGGCTGCGGGCCGAACGCGAGCGCAAGCATGAACAAGACGGTCGCCAAAACGACGAGCGCCGCGCCGACGATATCGAGCTTGTGATCACGTCGCTGCCACGGCAGACGTTTGAGCGCGTCGTTGGTCATGACGACGGCAAAGGCTGCGAGTGGCAGGTTGATCCAGAAAATCAGTGTCCAGCTGAAGTACTCGGCGATGAGGCCGCCGACGATTGGGCCCGCAACGCTGGCGGTGCCCCACATGATGGCAATGTAACCGGCGATGCGTCCGCGCTCGCGCGGGGGATAAAGATCGCCGATGACGGTTTGCGCCAGCGCCATGAGGCCGCCGCCGCCGAGCCCTTGAACGGCGCGTCCAGCGATCAGCCAGGCCATGGAGGTGGCCAGCGCGCACAGAACGGAGCCAGCGACAAAAATAGCAATCGCGACGAGCAAGGTGGGGCGGCGGCCGTGGATGTCGGCAAGTTTGCCGTAAAGCGGCGTGGTGGCGGTGGCGGTGAGGAAGTAAGCCGAGACGATCCAGGAGATGTAGTCGGCGCCGCCCAGCGCTGCGCCGAGCGTCGGGATGACGGGGGCGACGATGGTTTGGTCGAGGGCGGCCATGAACATGGCAATGAGAACGCCGACGATGACGCGCGTGCGGTCGGCATCGGAAATGACGGAGGGGCCAGGTTGCATCAGATTTCCAGTGGAGGGGGCGGTATCCAGTGTGTCACGGCGGTTGCGGCGGTGAAAAGACGCGGGCCGCACGCAACAAACGTAATAAGGGCAGTGGCGCTTTTGACCAACAGAGGAGAGATGGGGGACGATACGACGCGACGGCAAGGCGCGGCGCCAATATAACGGGGTGAGGCGATGTCGCCAATTCGGGGGAAGCACATGAGACAGGCGGGAGCTGCGCTGCTGTTCGACATCGATGGGACGATGGCGGATACCGACGCGTTTCATCTGCGAGCGTTCAATACGGTGTTTCAGCCGTTTGGTCATACGTTCGACCGGGAGCGGTTTACCCAAGAGTTGCAGGGCTTTCCGATGGACGACATCGAGCGGCGGTTTCTCGGGCATCTGCCACAGGCTGAGCGAACGGCTGTGATGGGCGAGAAGGAAGCGGTGTTTCGAGGGCTGGCGAGATCGGGTATCCAAGCGGTGGCGGGGCTTGCCAGGTTGCTTGACCGGGCGCGCGATCTCGGCGTGCCGCTGGCGGCGGTGACGAATGCGCCACGCGCAAATGCAGACATGATTCTGGAGGGGCTCCGAATTGCCGACCGCTTTCAGGCGCTGGTGATCGGCGACGAGTTGGCGCACGGCAAGCCGCATCCCTTGCCATACCTGGAAGGCTTGCGCGCATTGGGTGCCGATGCCGCACGCTCGATCGCGTTCGAGGATTCGCGTTCAGGTATCACGTCGGCAGTGGCGGCAGGGCTGGCGACGGTGGGGGTGATGACGTCGCTGTCGGCTGAGGCGCTGTCGGCGGCGGGGGCGGTGCTGGCTATCGCCGATTTCGGCGACGACCGGCTGACGGCGCTGATGAAGGAGCGGATGGGTATCTTGGTCGGATGACGGGACTGTGCGTGTCAAGTCGTGAGACTAGAGATGCGCCGAGGTCGGTTAGCGAATCTGCGTGATGCACCGCGCACGGGATGACGGCGCTGCGGTCGCTCACTTTGCGTAGAAAAAATCGAAGCGGCAGACGAGGCCGGCGGTTTGCC
>JANLYD010000012.1:0-2337 GCA_031365465.1 Hyphomicrobiaceae bacterium | reverse complement strand
CAAGCAGCTCATGGCAGCGCAGGCCGAATACGTGACTGAAATGACGGACTTGTGGACCAGCGGCATGCAGCGCGCTGCCGGTGAAGTCGGTGGGGAGCAAACCGCCGCGGCGGCGCCGGGCACTGTGACCGATCCCCGCTTCAAGCACGAGGACTGGTCGACAAATCCCTATTACGAGTATTGGAAAAAAGCCTACCTGCTGACCTCGCGCTGGTCGGAAGAAATTCTCGAACGCACGCCCAATCTCGATGAAAAGACCAAGGCCCGCGCACAATTCATCATGCGCCAGATGACCATGGCCTTGTCACCGACCAACTTCGCGCTGACCAACCCGGAAGTGCTGCGCGAGGCCTTCCAGACCAACGGCCAGAGCATCGTCAAGGGCCTGCAGAACCTGTCCAAGGACATCGCCAACTCCGGCTCGATGCTGAAGATCAGTCAGGTCGACACCGACGCTTTCTCGATCGGCGGCAACATCGCGACGACGCCCGGCAAGATCGTCTTCGAAAACGATCTGCTGCAGCTGATCCAGTACACGCCGACGACGGAGAAAGTGCACGAGACGCCGTTCTTGATCGTGCCGCCGTGGATCAACAAGTTCTATATTCTCGACCTCACGGCCGAACGCTCGTTCATCCGCTACATGCTGGAGCAGGGCTTCACCGTGTTCGTCGTGTCGTGGGTCAACCCCGACGCACGCCACGCCAAGAAGACGTTCGAAGACTACATGCGCGAGGGCCTGCTGGAGGCGGCCGCCGCCGTCAAGCGCGAGACCAAGTCGGCGAAATCGAACGTGCTCGGCTATTGCATCGGCGGCACGCTGCTCGGCACCACGCTCGCCTATCTCGCACAGACCGGCGACAGCCCGTTCAATTCGGCGACGTTCCTTGCGGCGCAGGTCGATTTCTCCGATCCAGGCGAGCTGAAGATCTTCATCGACGAGGAGCAGCTGAAATCGATCGAGGCCAAGATCGACGAGAAAGGTTATCTCGACGGCGGCACCATGGCGCTCGTCTTCAACATGCTGCGCCCGCGCGATTTGATCTGGAACTACGTGGTCAACAACTACCTGCTCGGCAAGAAGCCGATGGCGTTCGACCTGCTCTACTGGAACCAGGATTCGACGCGGCTGCCCGGCGCCAACCACAAGTACTATCTGCGTGAATTCTACCTCAACAACAAGCTCGCCAAGGGCGAGATGAGCATGGGCGGGGAGTTGCTCGATCTCGGGCAGATCGAACTGCCCGTCTATTGCCTGGCGGCGCGCGAGGATCACATCGCGCCGGCCCGTTCGGCCTTCCTCGGCATGAAACTGATGGGCGGCCACGTGACCTATGTGATGGGCGGTTCAGGGCACATCGCCGGCGTGATCAATCCACCGGGCACGAAGATCAAGTACCAGTATTGGACGAACCCGAAGCCGCTGTCGCATCCGGCCTGCGCGACATTCGAGGAATGGGTGGGCGGCGCCAAGGAAACGGCGGGCTCGTGGTGGCCGCACTATACGGCGTGGCTCGCCAAGCACTCCGGCAAGATGGTCGCCGCACGTGTTCCCGGCGCCCGCCTCGGCGTGATCGAGGACGCGCCCGGCAGCTACGTTAAGGCCAAGGCGTGAGGGTGATCGTGACGACGCGCGGACCAGCAGTCGGGCGAAACCTTGCGCGCGACCAGTGGCCAGCGCTTGCGAGCATTGGCGAGCGCGGAACTCGCTGAAGCGCTCTACGCCACTGGAGGCGTTCTCTTTCCTCAAGCACGGATCTTCATGCAAAGCCCCAAATCGCGCCGTAGCGCTGCTGCCCCGAGCGGTGGCGCGGCTAAATCGTCTGCGGCGAAGAAGCTCGCGCCGGTCAAGCCACCGATGCGCATCGCCTATCAGGGTGAGCCCGGCGCCAATTCCCACCTCGCGTGCACAGAGGCCTATCCGGACCATGAGGCCGTCGCCTGCGCGACGTTCGAGGATGCCTTGTCCTCAGTCTCATCAGGCGAAGTCGAACTGGCGATGATCCCGATTGAAAACTCGGTCGCAGGCCGCGTCGCCGACATTCACCATCTGCTGCCCGATGCCGGCCTCTACATCGTCGCCGAATATTTCCTGCCCATCCGTTTTCAATTGATGGCGCCCAAGGGGGCCAAGCTCGGCGGCATCAAGGATGTCTACAGCCACGTGCACGCGCTTGGGCAATGCCGCAAGATTTTGCGCAAACTCGGCATCAATGCCCACGTCGCGGCCGATACGGCGGGTGCGGCGAGACAGGTTTCCGAATGGGGCGACATGACCCGCGCTGCCCTTGCGCCCCGGCTGGCGGCCGAGTTGTACAATCTCGATATCCTGGCCGA
>JANLYD010000474.1:0-5494 GCA_031365465.1 Hyphomicrobiaceae bacterium | reverse complement strand
GGAGGGCTGGGGTGGGGGGGATGGTGAGAAGGGGGGACAATTTCGCAGCAAGGCGTAGAATCGTAGGTTGGGTTAAACGCCCTTCGCGGCGTAACCCGACAGAGGCCGTCGCAGCCCCCCCACCCCAGCCCTCCCCCACGCGGGGGGAGGGAGTCCAACACATGATCGCCGCCGCGCCCGAGCTCATTTCTTTTTGCCCCCGAACGGCAATGGACCCTTGGGCAAACCGGGTCCACCGAGGCCCGGCAAACGCCCGCCGCCGAGACCTGGCAATCCACCGCCCATGCCACCGCCGAGCCCCGGCAGCGACGGCGCCTTGCCCGCCGACTTGCCGGCATCCGGTAGCGCTTTCAGCGCGTCCTGCATCTCTTGCGGCAACTGTGCGATTGCGCGCGGGTCGAGCAGCGCTAACTCTTTTTGCATCGCTTCCAACTCGGCAGCACTCGGCGCAGCACCCCCGCCGCCCATCGCCATTCTGCCGAGCCCGCCCAGCCCACCGCCGCCGAGGCCCATTGCCGACGCCATCTTGCCCATCATGCCCGGGTTCTTTTTCATGGCCTTCATCATCTCGGCCATCTGCTGATATTGCTTGAGCAACCGGTTCACATCTTCCGGCTTGGTGCCCGAGCCGGCAGCCACCCGCCGCTTGCGCTTACCGTCCAGCACCTTCGGATGCCGCCGCTCTTGCGCAGTCATCGACGAGATGATCGCCCGCTGCCGTTTGATCATCTTCTCGTCGATGCCGCCGGCAGCCTCGATCTGCTTCTTCATTTTGCCGATGCCCGGCATCATCCCCATGATGCCGCCCATCCCGCCCATCTTTTCGACTTGGGCAAGCTGCTCGCTGAGATCATCGAGATCGAATGCGCCCTTACGCATCTTTTCAGCGATCGCCATCGCCTTGCCGGCGTCGAGGTTCTGCGCCGCGCGCTCGACCAAGCCAACGATGTCACCCATGCCGAGAATGCGCCCGGCGATCCGCTTCGGATCGAAATCCTCCAGCGCGTCCCACTTCTCGCCGACACCGATAAGCTTGATCGGCCGCCCCGTCACTGCCCGCATCGACAGCGCCGCGCCGCCGCGGCCATCGCCATCGACGCGCGTCAGCACGATACCGGTGACGCCTACGCGGGCTTCGAATGCCTTCGCCGTGTTGACCGCGTCCTGGCCCGTCAGCGCATCCGCCACCAGCAGCACTTCATGCGGCGACGTTACCCGCTTGATTTCGGCGACTTCGTCCATCAGTTCGTCGTCGACCGTGGTCCGTCCGGCCGTATCGAGCATCACCACGTCGAAACCGCCGTTGCGCGCTGTTTCCTGCGCCCGAAGGGCAATCTGCAGCGGCGTCTGCCCCGGTACGATCGGCAGCACGTCAACGCCGATCTGATGTCCGAGAATGATCAACTGCTCCATGGCAGCCGGCCGCCGCGTATCGAGCGACGCCATCAGCACTTTTTTCTTGTCGCGTGTATTGAGGCGATTGCCGATCTTGGCCGTCGTCGTCGTCTTGCCCGAGCCCTGTAACCCCACCATCAAAATCGTCACCGGCGGGGTCGCCGCGAGATCGATCGGGCTGGCGTCCGATCCCAGCATCGCGACCATCTCGTCGTTGACGATCTTGATCACCATCTGGCCGGGCGACACAGACTTTATGACGTTGGCGCCGACCGCCTTCGCCTTCACCTTGTCGGTAAAATCGCGTACCACATCCAGCGCCACGTCGGCTTCGAGCAAAGCGCGGCGCACTTCGCGCATGGCATCGTTGACGTCGGCTTCGCTCAGCGCCCCACGGCGGGTCAGCTTGTCAAAAACGCCGGACAGACGATCACTGAGCGATTGAAACATGGGTGAACCCCGGTGAGTGTGCCGGTCAGCCAACGCAAAACGCACCCGAGGGCGCATCGCGCTGTCGGATGTGGACCCCTTCGCATCAGGTGGCCGGGAAAAGCCGTTAACCCTGCACGCAGCGGCGGCTCGCGTCAGCGGACCGTGTGAATGGCGGCAGATATCGAGGAAAACAGCCGAAATGTCAAACGCCGCAGCTTCGTGGCGTCGCTCGCTTTCAGGAACCGCAGCACTGCGAGCACCGTTGACGCCGACCATTCGCGCAGTTGGTTTCAATTCTGGCGTCAGATCGGCGGCTAATCATGGCAATAAAACTAAAACCTCTTTCGCAGCAAGTCATCGTCATCACCGGCGCGTCGAGCGGGATCGGCTTGGCAACTGCTCGACAGGCCGCCGCTGCCGGCGCCAAAGTCGTCATGGCGGCTCGTGACGTATCCGCGTTGCAGCGTGAAGCCGAAGCGCTGATCGGTCGCGGCCACGACGCGATCGCGGTCGGTGCGGATGTCGGCAAAGAATCTGACGTCGAGAAGATCGCCAGCGCTGCCATCGATCGGCATGGCCGCATCGACACGTGGGTGAACAACGCCGGCGTCGACATTTGGGGCAAGCTCATGGAGGTCACCAACGAAGACAGCCGCCGCCTGTTCGAAACCAATTTTTGGGGTCAGGTCTATGGCTCGCGCATCGCAGTGCCGCACTTGATGCGACAGGGCGGCGCGCTGATCAACATGGGGAGCGTTGCCGGCGACAGCGCCTTTCCTTTACAGGGCATGTACTGCGCCACGAAGCACGCCGTAAAGGCCTTCACAGACGCGCTGCGCATGGAATTGGAAGCGTCGAATGCGGGCGTATCCGTCACCTTGATCAAGCCGTCGGCGATCGCCACGCCGCTCCCCCAACAAGCCAAGAACTACTTGGCGCAGGAGCCGAAGTTGCCGTCGCCGCTGTACCCGCCCGAAGATGTCGCAAGAGCCGTTCTATACGCGGCGCAAAATCAAAAGCGCGACATCTATGTTGGATCGTCCGGCATGGTGCTCGCGACTTTGGGAACGTTGGCGCCGCGTCTCGGCGATTTCGGCGCCGAAAAGTTTCTGTTCGCGGCGCAGTCACGCGAAATGCCCGCGCAACCGCGCCAGGATAATCTGCACGGCAGCGGACCTTTCGGGGGCCAAGCGGCACGGCGAGACGCCGACGGCCGCTCTGTCCGGCGCAGCCTATATACCGCTGCAGTCTTGAACCCCTTTACAACAGCGGCAATCGCTTCGGTGGGAATCGCTCTCGCGCTCGCCGCAAGCGCTGCGGCGCGCCCGCACCGCAGCTTTCGCGGCTTCTGATGTCGATTGAAAAACCGGGTGGCGCCTCAATCCCAACCGAACACTTGGATCAGCGCCGGCCCGAGGATGACGACGAACAGCACAGGCAGGAAGAACACGATCATCGGTACCGTCAGCTTTGGCGGCAGCGCAGCAGCCTTCTTCTCTGCTTCCATCATGCGCGTATCGCGGTTTTCTTTTGCCATCGTGCGCAGTGCGGCGCCCACCGGCGTACCATAGCGCTCTGCCTGGATGAGCGCCGTCGAAACGCCCTTCACGCCTGGCAAACCCGTGCGGCGGGCAAGATTTTCATACGCCTGCCGGCGTTCGCTCAGGTACGATAGCTCGGCCGTCGTCAGCGACAGTTCCTCGGCCAGTTCCAGCGACTGCACACCGATTTCCTCCGCGACCTTGCCGAACGCCGCCTCGACCGACATGCCCGATTGCACACAGATCAGCAACATGTCGAGCGCGTCAGGAAACGCCGCCTTGACGGATTGCTGCCGCTTGCTGATCAGGTTCTGAATGAACACGTTGGGCAGGTAGTAGCCCGCATAGCCGATTGCCAGCGAAATGCCGACGCGCACGATGGGCGGATGATCGTAGTTGGCGACGAAAAACATGTAGATGAGCGCCGCGATCGTCACGATGATCGGCATGAACAGCCGGAAGAACATATACGCCACCAGCGGCGCCTGCCCGCGCAACCCGGCCATCTTCAGTTTGTCGCGCACCTCGTCGGTATCGAAACTCGCCCGCAGATCGAACTTGTCGACGATGTCCAACATGAAGCTTTGCGGCGTCTGACGCAGCGAAACACCGTCTTTCTTGTTCAGGTCGGCTAGCCGCGACGCCCGCATCTTGTCGCGCTCGACAGCCATCGTCCGCATCCGCGCCGGCAGACGGTCACGCGACATCGTCGGGATCAGCACCACGAGCGCAGTCGCAAAGACCCCGCAGGCTGCAAGCAGCGAAATCAAAACCTCAGGCCGCACGATGGCGTTGATGAAAGCTTCCATGGCAGGTCTCTATTGTGTCCGACGTCCGCGATGGCCCCTGCAGGTTGCAACTACTGGAGGCGCCGACTTTCAGAATTTGAAATTGATCATCTTACGCATCACGATCAGACCGACGCTCATCCATACCGCCGCTCCCAGCAGCATGAAATTTCCATACGTCTTGGAAAACAGCAGCACGATGTAGTCGGGCGACGTGATGTAGACGAGCGTCATCACGATGAACGGCAGCGAGCCCAACACACCGGCCGAGGCTTTCGCTTCAGCCGACAGCGCCTTCACTTTTGCAGCCATCGTCTTGCGGTCGCGAAGCACGCCCGACAGGTTGCCCAGCGCTTCCGAAAGATTGCCGCCCGCCTGCTGTTGAATGCCGATGACGATGCCGAAGAAGCGCACCTCCGGCAGCGGCACCCGCTCCATCATACGCTGGAAGCACTGCTGCAGCGGCACACCGACGCGTTGCTGATCGACGACCTCCTGGAACTCTTCCGCGATCGGTTGCGGCGATTCCTTGGCGATGATGTTGAGACATTCGTTCAACGGCAGACCCGACCTCACGCCGCGCACGATGATGTCGATCGAGTTTGCGAACTCGTTGAGAAACTTTTTCTGCCGGCTTTTCACCATCGAGCCGAGCACGAACCGCGGAACGCCGAATCCGCCGACGACACCGAGCGCCAAGCTTATGAACGGATTGACGCTCGACGCGAGCAGCAGCGTCAGCACTGCAATGACCACGCCGCAGACAGCACTCGCGATCCAGAATGATTTCACGTCGGCAGAGAGGCCGGCTTGCTGCATCTGTTGCTTGATCGTGACCTTTTTTGCTTCGTTCTTTTTGAGCTCGAGGTCCTTCAATGTCTCGGCGACTTGCTTCTTCCGATTGTTGGTCGCGTCCTGAATTTTGTTGCCGGTCTTGCGAACGGGTTCGCTGACGCCGCTCAAGCGCTTTTCGGCTCGCTTCTCGCCCGTGATGTAGGGCGCCAAGAGCAGATAGATCACCACCACGACCGACAGCGCCGCGACCGAGATCAACCCGATGAACAGCAGATCATCCTGGTCCATGGCTTAGCCTCCCATCGGGTTGCCGTTGGCGTCCGACACTTCGGCCGAAGACAACGCTTCTGCCAGTCGCGCGGTGTCGCCATAGTATTGCGCCCGCTCCCAGAAGCGCGGCCTGGCGATTCCCGTCGAGCGGTGCCGTCCGACCAGTTTGCCGTTCGCGTCTTCGCCCGTAATTTCGTAGACGATGATGTCCTGCAACGTCACCACATCGCCTTCCATGCCGATCACTTCCGTGATGTGAGTGATCTTGCGGCT
>JANLYD010000468.1:0-2456 GCA_031365465.1 Hyphomicrobiaceae bacterium | reverse complement strand
AGCGCGTCCTTGGGATCCTTGACGATGGAGCGCACATCCATGATCGGGAACACCATCCGGCCGTTCGCCACCGTCATGGCGACGTCGAGCAGGTCCTGGGGTTGCGTGTCGGCGGTGCAGAACCCGGCCGCTCCGGCAGCCAGCGCCCGCTGCGGCAGATCAGGATCGTCGGGGACGGCATAGACAATGATGCGCGGCGGCTTGGCCGTGCCCTGCAGCACCTTGAGCAGCCGCTCCGCGCCGATTTGCGGCAAGGCCCAATTCACCAGCGCCACATCGATCGGCGCCCGCTGGCAGGTTTCCAGCAGGCCATCGGCGTCGCGGGCCGTGGCGATCAGCCGGAAGCGGCGATCACGATCCACCAGTTCCGAGAGCGATTGTTTTCGTGCCGCCGCCGTTCGCGGCCGACTCGATCATGGAAGCCGCCGACGCCGGCATCCGTTTTTGCGTCACCATCACCGACGGCATCCCGGCCGGCGATATGATCCGCGTCAAGCGTTACATGCGCCGCTACCGCGCCGAGAACCGCATGCGGCTGATCGGACCGAACTGCGCTGGTGTCATCACGCCGGGCCAGGCGCTGCTCGGCATCATGCCCGGAAAAATCTACCTTCCGGGCCACGTCGGCATCGTCGGGCGCTCGGGCACGCTCGGCTACGAAGCGGCGGCCCAGATGAAGGAGCTCGGCATCGGCGTGTCCACCAGCGTCGGCATCGGCGGCGATCCGATCAACGGCTCCTCGTTCAAGGACATCATGGAACTGTTCGAGGCTGATCCTGCGACCCACGCCATCCTCATGATCGGCGAGATCGGCGGGCCGCAGGAGGCCGAAGCGGCCGAATATGTGCGCGATCACGTCAAGAAACCGGTCATCGCCTATATCGCCGGACTGTCGGCGCCGCGGGGCCGCAAAATGGGTCATGCCGGCGCCATCATCTCGGCGTTCGGCGAGACGGCGTCAGAGAAGGTCGAATTGTTGCGCGAGGTGGGCGTCACCATCGCGCCCACCCCGGCCGAGATCGGCTCAACCGTCGCGGCCAGATTGAAGCGGTCCGCATAGACCTGATTTGGAGATCTGACCATGAGCTTTTTCAACGTCGAACAGGCGCCCGCGCGGCTGAACCGCAGCGAGCTGGCGGTGCCTGGCAGCCAGCCGCAATTGTTCGAGAAGGCGGCCAAATCAGACGCGGACGTCGTGTTTCTCGATCTCGAAGACGCGGTCGCTCCCGACGACAAGGTTCTGGCGCGCAAGAACATCATCGCAGCTATTGGCGATATCGATTGGGGCAACCGGACGCTCTCGGTCCGCATCAATGGTCTCGATACCCACTACATGTATCGCGACGTGGTGGACGTGCTGGAGCAGGCTTCGGACCGGCTGGACATGATCATGATCCCGAAGGTCGGCACGGCCTCGGACGTCTATGCCGTCGATATGCTGTGCACGCAAGTCGAGACCGCGCGCGGCCGCAAGAAGCGGGTCGGCTTTGAACTGATCATCGAGACGGCGCTGGGCATGCAGAACGTCAATACCATCGCGGCGGCGTCGAAGCGCAACGAATCGCTGCACTTCGGCGTCGCCGATTTCGCCGCCTCGACGCGGGCCCGCACGACCACCATTGGCGGCGCGAACGCCGACTACGCCATCTTGACCGAACCGCTTGGCGATGCGTCGCGGCAAACCCACTGGGGCGACATGTGGCACTACGCCATCGCGCGCACGGTGGTGGCGGCGCGCGCCAACGGGCTGCGCCCAGTCGACGGACCGTTCGGGAATTTCTCGGACCCGGACGCTTTCAAAGCCGCCGGCCGCCGCGCCGCGGTGCTCGGATGCGAGGGCAAATGGGCCATCCATCCCAGCCAGATCGCCCTGGCCAACGAAGTCATGAGCCCCTCCGAAGCCGAGGTCACGCGCGCGCGCCGCATTCTGGCCGCGATGAAGGAGGCCGAGCAAGCGGGCAAGGGCGCGGTCGCCCTCGATGGCCGCCTGATCGACTACGCCTCGATCCGGCAAGCCCAGGTTCTGGTCGAGAAGGCGGCCCAGATCGCGGGTCGCTGAAGGTGCTGGCGGATGGGAAGGGCGATGTATTCGCTTTCAGAAGGCGCGTAAGAAACTGTAAATTAAGCGCTTTCTTTGTCACAGCCAGATGATTTGTTGCTCAGTTTGTTGCTCGAAGGCTTCGACCGAAGTCGTTTTGCCGCAGTCGAGCCGACCGGAGGTCAGCCAGTCAAAAAAGAGAAGCCAGAATGAAATTCCACTGTGGAGTACCTCCCTCCTAAACCAAGGCTGGGGCTTCGCCTTTATAATCGTGCCTTCATCCCATTAGGAGACATTGGGCGCACTTTACTGACGTCGCTCACTCGGGCCATCGATGTCGTCCGCTATTGGGGCGATCGCGTTTCTGCCAATGAAGTTTGTGTTCGGCGTCTGTGTATTCATTGTTGTTCAACTTGGT
>JANLYD010000453.1:0-35879 GCA_031365465.1 Hyphomicrobiaceae bacterium | reverse complement strand
CCCTCCCCCGGGTGGGGAGGGGCTAGGGGTGGGGGGCTGATAATGTGACTGCGATGATGAAACCGAAGCTGTGGGCCCGCCGCCCTCCCCACCCCAGCCCTCCCGCACGTCGGGGGCGGGAGTCTGTGTGGCGTTTGTGTTGAACGTGGTGCTCGTCAGCTGCGGCACATACCGCTGAGATTCCCCTCCCCTGGGAGGGGTGGGGGGTTGGTGGGGCGCCTTCGGTGATGACGAACTTGTCGGCGGAGCCCCCCCACCCTGTCCATCCCCCACAAGGGGAGCGACGACGCCAGCTTCGACCACCGAGCTATCCATTGGCAAAGTGCCCGTCGCAATCATGATGGAGATCATGATGCCTTCGAGATTGGTCAGGACTTCAGTGTTGGAGAAACGCATAACGCGGTAGCCTTGCGACGCCAGCCAACTGGTCCGTGTCCTGTCGTTGGCGAGGGCGCGGGGTTCGTTATGTTGACCCCCGTCGACTTCGATAACGACTTTGCGCGAGTGCTCGCAAAAGTCGGCGATGAAGCGGCCGAGGGGAGCTTGCTGGCGGAAATGAGTATCGCCACGCGCGTTGAGTTCGCGCAGCGCACGCCACAGCTTGCGCTCGGCGGGTGTCGTATTTCGACGAAGCGCACGAGCGCGGAGAATCGTTTGGGTTTTCGATGAGCCGATGTCTGTTGTCCGGTCGGTCATAGGCGCACTCCGGACTCAACGACGTTCGCAAGATTGAAGTCGACGAGACAGTTGAGGTCCCCAGCCCCCCCACCCCAACCCTCCCCCACGAGGGGGGAGGGAGGAGTCTGGTCGATGGTTTGCGTGAGGACGACAGTGGCAACAACTGCTGGACGATAGGGCGAGCGATCATGATCACCTGAGTGCGAGGCGGACGCGCGGTCTCTTGCTTGCTTAGATCCCCTCCCCCCCAGTGGGGGTGGGTTTGGGTGGGGGGGAAGGTGACGTCGGGCTACGAGGGTGCCGAAAGCAAAATCCATCCCTACTGCCCCAGTCGTTCGAGCAGCGCGGGGACGTGGACTTGGTCGGCTTTGTAGTTGCCGGTGAGGGCGTACATGGCGATGTTGACGCCGGTGCGGAAGGCCATTTCGCGTTGCCGCTCGCCACCGGGCACGACCGGGTAGAGAGGCTGATTGCGCTCGTCCAGCGCCCACGCCGAAGCAAAGTCGTTCGACGTCACGAGAATGGAGGATACGCCGTCGACGCGGCGGGCTTGCCGGCCTTGGCTCGTGTCTGCGGGCGCTTCGGCCTCGACCCAGAGTTGGCCGTTGTCGTAGCGGCCGGGGAATGCGCGGAGCAGGTAAAAAGACTTTGTCAGCACATGTGTCTCAGGCACCGGTTCGAGCCGCGGTAGGTCGAGGTTGCCGAGCAGGCGTTGCAGCGGCGTGCCGCCCTGCGTCTGCGGCCCAAAGCCTGGCGGCAGCGCGGTGCCGGCGTCACGCGTGTCGAAGATGATCATGCCGCCGTTTTTCATGTAGGCGTCGATTTTGGCCAGTGTTGCGGCCGGTAGCGCCTGCGGATTCGCCAGCACGGGCCAGTAGAGCACCGGGTAGAACGTGATCTCGTCGGCGCTGATGTTGATCGCTTGCGGTTCGCCCGGATCGACCGCAGTTTTGGCGTTGAGAAACGCGGCGAGACCACGCAGGCCCTGTTGGCTGGTTTGGTCGGTGGCGGCGTCCCCCGACAGCACATAGCCGAACGTGGCGTGGCTCGTGGATGCGATCGAACGTCCGTCTGGTCCGGCCGGCGTCACTTGCTGCGGACGCGGCGGCGGCAGGTTCAGCCCGCGTCCTTGCTGCGGAATCTGCGGGTAGTATTGAGCAGCAACCGGCGCGCCGAAACCATCGATGATCACGGCACCCGCCGCAAAAATGACTGCGATGGCAGCAGCCCGGGCGGCTGATTTCGGCGCAAACGCGCCAAACGCGCCGGATAGCCACAGCGTCGCGACAATGTCGATGAGCAGCAAAGCCAACCCCAATGTGAGCAAATGTGGTTTGAGCGGACGCGCGGTCGTCCCCTGCAGAGCTCGGCGTTCGAATCCTGCCGGGAGAGCAGGCAACGCCGCCAACACCGTTTTGGCCGAGAGCAGGTTGAGCGCGCGCGGTGTCGCAGCCGGTCCATAGAGGCCGGGCGGATGCTCCGCCGAAGACTTCGCTTCCGCCAGCTGCGACGCCGTAATCGCCTGCGCGGTCGGTGGTGGCGGCTTCAAGATGCCGTAGCCGTCGAGCACCTGCGTCGGTGCCAGCACTTCGGCCGTGTCGACCGCGACTTGATCGGCGGCCGTCGTGGTGATCGGGTCGTCGACGGTGACGTCGCCGACACCGCCAGGTTTGCCGAGCGTCGCGATCCGCCTGAGCATTTCGACGAATAGCCCCGACAATGGCAGGTTCGACCAGTCGGAATTCGCCGTAACGTGGAACAGCACCAGTTGCCCCTCGCCCCGCTTGGAGCTGGTGACCAACGGGGTCCCGTCGCGGAGGCGGGCCAGCACTTTGACATCGTTGCCGAGGCGCGCCGGATCGGCCAGCACTTGCCGATTGACCAGCACGTCGGGCTGAAGCGGAAGCCCTGCGAACATGCTGTCGTCGGAGAACGGCGCGAGCGGCTGCGGTGTCGACCACGACAGCGCACCACCAAGCGCGCGGCCGCCGGTGCGCAGCGGTGCCGGCAACAGGTCGTCGCCGCCGTTCTCGAGGCGGGGTCCGGCGAACCTGACGAGCACGCCGCCTTTCCGCACCCAGGCGGCAACCTTGTCATGAATATCTTTTGGCAGGATGCCGATATCGGCAAGCGTCAACACCGAGATGTTGCGTTTGATCAGGCCACCGATCGCTTTCGACAGATTGGCATCTTCGTCGCGGGCGATCTCGGCGAATGGCTTCAAGGCACGCTCGATGTAATAAAGCGGTGCCAGCAACGGCTGCGACTGCTCGCGGCTCGCACCGGACAGAATGCCGACGCGATGCCACTGCGCCCGCGCGTCTAGTAGATGGACTGCGCCCGCCGAGCGCTCGCCGGCGATCTCGATACGGGCGACTTGATTGCGGAGTTCAAGCGGCAACTCGAACCGCACGTCGGATCGGTTGCTGCCGGTGGTGAGCACGAATGGCGCTTCTCCCAGCCGCTGCCCACGGGCACTGAGGGCATGGATGCTGCCTCGGCGCTCGACGCCGTCCGAACGGATGACGTGGGCTTCCAAGCGGCCGCCCTGGCCGAGGCTGGCGGCAACCCCGACAGCTTCCTGATTGACGCCGGCCTCCACGACGACGGTGGAGCCACCTTTCGCCAAGCCCTTGAGCCGCTCGGCGAACGCGAACGCTTTGCCATCGTGATCGATGCCGTCGGTCAACCAGATGATCGACGCGTCGGGAACCTGGCTCATGGTTTCGGCGAGCGCGTCGGCGGAGCGAACGCGGTCTGGTGCGAATGGTTGAGGCTCGATCGCGGCGGCGGTCGAGCGCGCTTGCGACGGTGCCTCGATCCGGTAGGCCGGCGCCTTGGCTGTGAAGGCGGTTGGCGCGACGATCAACGCACGTCCCTGGCTTTCAGCTTCGGTGATGCGGCGCTCGATTTCGGCGCGGCGATCGGACCAGCGGGCGGCCGAGGACCAGCCGTTGTCGACGACCAGAAGCACCGGTCCTTTGCCGGCCAGCGCCGTTGTGGGCGTCGGATTGAGGATCGGCTCGGCGAGCGCAAAAATGAGGGCGGCGGCGGCGAGCAGGCGAAGCGCGGTCAGCCACCACGGCGTGCGGTCGGATTGCTTCTCGGTTTCCGGCAACCCGACCAGAATGCGTGTCGCTGGGAAGTGAATGCGCACCGGCGCCGGCGGAACCGCGCGCAGCAGCCACCAGATCAGCGGCAACGCCACCAATCCCGCAAGCAACATCGGATTGAGAAACGCCAGCCCGCCGAGACTCATGGGGTGACCTCGTGGGATGGAGCCGCCGCAGGCTTTGCGCTCGTTACGTTTTGCCCGGCCAATCGCAAAATCAGCGCCAGCACCGGCTCGGTCGCGGGCCGGTCGGTATGGTGGACGGCGAACGACCAGCCAAGATTGCGGCAGAGGGTGGACAGTTCATCGCGATGGGCCGCCAAGCGGGCGACATAGGCTTCGCGCAGGCCTTCCGCGCGATCGGCGATCCAGCGCTCCGAGCCTTCGACGCCGACGAATTCGGTGCGTCCGGCATACGGCAGCGTCTCTTCCGCCGGGTCGAGAACCTGAATGAGATGCCCGACCGTACCGTTTCCCGCCAGCGAGCGCATGCGCGGGGCGATGGTGTCGATAGGATCCAGAAAATCCGAGATCCAGATGGTCGATGCAAAGCGCCCGATCCGCTCATCGGGAGGCGCGCTGGCAGCCAATGTGGGGTCCTTCAGGCGCGCCGAAAGCATTTCTGCGATCTTGGTCGTGGTCTTGCGAAATTGCGACGGTTGGGTCAGCCCCATGACGGCAATGCGCTCGCCCGCACGGATCAACAATTCGCCGAGCGCAAACATGAGCACCAGCGTCCGTTCACGCTTGGTTATCGACGCGAGATGGCTCTGAAACGCCATCGACGGCGACAAGTCCGGCCATAGCCACACCGTATGCGCCGTCTCCCACTCGCGCTCGCGGATATAGAGGTGATCCGAACTGGCAGATCGCCGCCAGTCGATCAGATGCGTCGGGTCGCCGGTTTGCAGCTGCCGGAATTGCCAGAAATTTTCTCCCGGTCCGGAGCGACGGCGGCCGTGGACACCATGGGCAACAGTAGATGCGATCCGCTGCGCTTCCAGCGCTAACTCCGGCACGCGATCGGCAAGTCCGTGGCCGTCGGCTTCATGCCCCAGCACGGCCAGCCGGTCGTTGGGCGCAATCGCCGACTTCGGTTTTGAGCGGAGCGCCAAGCGACCGTTACTCCAGTGTTTTGGTGAGTGTGCCGATCACGCCGGCCATCGTCGCACCTTCGGCACGCGCCGAGAAGGACAATGCCATGCGGTGCTTCAGAACCGGATCGGCCAGTGCGATCACGTCGTCGATCGAAGGAGCAAGACGTCCGTCGAGCAGCGCCTTCGCGCGGATCGCCAGCATCAACGCTTGGCTGGCGCGAGGACCGGGACCCCATGCGATCAGCCGATCGGTGTCGCCACCCTGGCCGGTGCCGGGGCGTGCCGCGCGCACGAGTTTCAAGATCGCTTCGACGACTTTGTCAGGCACCGGGATCTGGCGCACCAACCTCTGCGTCGCCATCAACTCCTCCGCCGTGACGACCGTTTCCGGCCGTGCAGCCTCGACACCCGTCGTTGAGAACAGCATTCGGCGCTCGGCAGCAACGTCGGTATAGCCGACGTCGATCTGCAGCAGGAACCGGTCGAGCTGCGCTTCCGGTAGGGGATAGGTCCCTTCCTGCTCCAGCGGATTCTGCGTCGCGAGCACATGAAACGGTTGCGGCAGATCGTGCCGCGCGCCAGCGACCGATACGTGATGCTCCTGCATGGCCTGCAATAGGGCAGACTGGGTTTTCGGGCTGGCGCGGTTGATTTCGTCAGCCATCAGCAGTTGCCCGAAAATGGGCCCCTTGATGAAGCGGAACGAGCGCCGTCCGCCCACCCCGCCTGCGGAATCTTCCAGCACTTCCGACCCCACGATATCCGACGGCATCAGATCGGGCGTGAATTGGATGCGCTTGGCATCGAGCCCCAGCACCTTGCCGAATGTTTCGACCATCAGCGTTTTTGCGGTTCCTGGCACACCGATCAGCAATCCATGCCCGCCGGACAGCAACGTTACCAGAACCCGCTCGATGACCGCTTCCTGGCCGAACACGACCTTCGCGACGGCTTGTTTGGCGCGCGCCATTTTCGCGGCGGCGGCCTCGATGCGTGGAACGATATCGGTGGTGGTTTCGACGACGGTGCTCATGAGATAGGTCCGGAGATAAGGTGGATCGCAAGACGGTCGTGTCGACTGACGTGTGGGGCAGTGTCGGGCCAAACGTGGTTAGATTATGAACGAATGCAAGGTCGGGCAACTATAACATGGCTTGACGGAGCGGGCATAAATTGGGCGCTATGCACTCCAGCAGGTATCGTGGCACCGTTTATGGACATTAGCAGGATGACAGATCGCGCACCGCCTCAAACTGTGCCCGCTATATTTGGACGCGAACGTCTCCCTCCCATCGCCGACGGCGCCTTGACCCCTGAGCAGCGCGACGCGACTGCCGAATTCAGTGCCGGTCGCGGTTATGCGCCGCTAGGCCCGTTCTGCGTCATGCTGCGCTCGCCGGAGGTGATGCTACGCGCCAAGGCCATGGGTGATTACCTCCGCTATCGGAACCGGTTGCCCAAAGACATTTCGGAAATGGTTATTTTGCAGACCGCCCGCGCGTGGACGCAGAGCTTCGAATGGCTGCACCACGAAAAGTATGCCCGCGAAGCCGGCCTCGACGAGAGCATCATCGCGGCAATCAGCGATGGCAGACGACCGGCAGTTCTGAGCATGGTACAGGCCGCAGCTTTCGATTTCACCGCTGAATTGCAGAGCAATAAGCGCGTGTCCGATCCGACCTATGCGCGTGCCGTGGCGGCATTTGGCGAACCCGGCGTGATCGACCTCATCGGTGTCGGCGGCTACTACACGATGCTGGCGATGATGATGAACGTCGCCCGCACGAGGGTCGATGATGCCGCTCATCTGCCCCGGTGGCCGGAGTAGTTACCAACCAAGGCCATGATACGTCGGCTCCGGCGGGATATCGGCGAACAGCCGAGCCAGATCGACAACGTGCATCGCTGGCCGCCTGTCGCGGACCGCATCCCGAAAGGCGTCGGTGGCGTGCGCCACGACCGCCACGTCACACTGCCGCATGATGTCGGTCAACGGATCGAGAACACTGCCTGTCTCCAGTGCATCGAGTGCTGGCGCTAGATTGGACTGCGCCCGCCGCATGCCTCCCAGTTGGGCCGACAGGCGCTGACCCACGCGTACGTTGGCGTCGCACACCCGTACCTGCAGCCCGTCGGCCAATAATCGGGCCAGCAAATCCACCATTGGGCTCTCGCGCAAGTCGTCGGTGCCCGACTTGAACGTCAGTCCAAGTAGTCCCACCGACCGAAACCCCAGTGACATGATCAACTGATGCGCTTCCGCAATCTGGCTCTCGTTCGAGATCAGCAAACTGTCGATGAGCGGCAGGCTCAGCCCGTTTCTCGCGCCGATGTGCATCGCCGCCCGCACCTCCTTAGGCAGGCATGATCCTCCGAACGCGAACCCCGGCTTGAGATAATACGGCGACAGGTTCAACTTCGTATCCTGCACGAACAGCCGCATCACTTCGTGGCTGTCGACGTCCAAGGATTTGCAGAACCGCCCGACTTCGTTGGCGAACACGACCTTTGTCGCGTGCCAGATGTTGTCGACGTACTTCAAGGTTTCAGCGGCCGCCATCGACGTGACGAGCACTGTCTGTCCGCGCTGCGACAGGATCTGCCTGGCCATCAGTTCGGTACGCGCGCAACTCGCCGCGATAACGATTTTCGCCGGCTCGGCGAAATCGGCCACCGCCGAGCCTTCCCGCAGGAACTCGGGGCTGAAGCAGATCCCGAAGTCCACCCCCACCATTTTGCCCGACGCCGCCTCGATTTCAGGGACCACGACTCCCATCGACGTTCCCGGCGGCACACTGCAACGCAGGATGATGGAGTGAAAGGCCGCCTTGTCCTTGAGTGCGCTTCCGATGGCGCGGCTGGCCGCACGCACGAACGACAGATCGCATCCCCCGTCGGCACCCGTCGGCGTCCCCACGGCAAGCAGGGTCACATCGCTGTCGCGGACCGCCTGCGCGACGTCGATCGTCGCATCGATGAGTTCGTTCTGCACGCCGTCGGCGAGCAGCTCGCCCAACCCACGTTCGACAATCGGCGACTGCCCGCGCTTGATGGCCTCGACCATGACTGGATCGAGGTCCGCTCCGATCACTTTGAAACCGCGTGCTGAAAGGCAGCCGACGGAAACGACGCCGACATAACCGAGACCGATGATGGAAATCGCAGTGCGATTGTCCGCCGGTTCCGCTGCAAGCCGAGTTGCAGCCGATCGCCATGCAAAACTGAAAGCCATATTAAACCCGCCCTCGATCTCAAACAAAATCTGCACAGCGTCGAAAAACGTCCTTTGTCGGCAATTCTTATTCAACACGTCGCTTCTGCTTAACGCTACCGTGCCGACTATGTTCCGTGCGCGCATCAAGTGATCAATGTCGCCGCGTGCGAACTCCGCCTGCCATGCCCATAGCCGCGCCGCCTTGACCCATCTCCGCTTCTGGCGCACGGATCGCTCGAATGCGGGCGTGGTGACGGCATTTTGCTTGCAAGATCAGATGTCGTGACGTGATTTGAGTGTCGCTGGTGTCGCATCGTTCCAAATCGAGACGGCACGACGCGTTCGGGCACACCGGCCTGCAGTTGCAATGGGCTCGGCGGTCCAATCGAACGCCGTAACTGAAGCCGTAACTGAAAATGAGGAATGTGTTGTCGTTGACGGTCACACACGAGGTTGCAGATATGCGCCGCCATCTTTGGGTGCAGGCGCCGATACGTGTGAAGGTCGATGGCGTTTCCTACGCAGTCGGCGAGTGGAGTCTCGGCGGCATCGTACTGGCTCAACCTGCAGTCGCGTCGCCAACAGGCGTCGGACCAGGTTCGCCTGCAAATGCTCCGAACGAAGTCGGTCGCCGGGTCGCGCTAGACGTCGCGCTGCCGTTTCAAGGGTTTGAAATTTGCTTTGCGGCACAGGGCGAAGTCGAAAGCGCGGCCCCGGACAACGCACGTACGGTGATCGCCTTTCATGACCTCGGCCAGCGCGAGCGCGAACTACTGTCCCACTTTGTCGAGCAACTCGTGCGCGGCAATATGGCGGCTGTCGACGACACCATTCATCGCTTGGGCTCGCCGCTGACTGCCGCTGGCTTCGCGGCGGCGTCTACTTCAGATGGACCGCCGACACTGGCTCGGTCCGCTTACCGCCGGCCCCTGCGTGCCACCGCGATGACGATGGCCTATGCCGCAGCCGGGGTCGCCGCCACCGCCTACCTCGGCTCGCTTGTCTACACCAACCTGTTCTGGTTGGAGGCGCAGACGTCTGTCATCTCTGCACCCTCTCAAGCGCTTGTGTCGCTCGGCGACGGCGTCGTCACCTGGACACGGTTCAAACCCGGCGACGCCGTCAAAAGCGGCGACGTGGTGCTCAAGATCGCCGACACCCTTTTGGAGCGCGAGATTGAACTTGCCGAAATCGCCATCCACGAGCGTGAGAACAAGCTCGCGTTTCTTGCCCGGCGCTTGGAAAGCGAGAAGAAACGTCTAGGTGCCGTTGCCGGCCTGTCGACTATGAAGTCGGCACAAATGAGCGCCGAGATCGAGAGCCTGAACGTCAAGCTGCAGTCGGCTAAGCGCGAATTGCGGCAGCTTCCCGCGAGTGCCTCAGGGCCCTTGGCGCAGGTCAGGCAACGTATTGTGGCCCTACAGCAGGCGATTGCACTCAAAGGATTGGAGCGCAATGCGCGCGCCAACCTGAGTGAGGACACCTCCACTTCGCTCGAAATCGTCGGGCAAACCGTTGTCGGTGATTTGGACAATCTGGCCGCCCAAATCGAACTCGCCGAAGCCGATATCGCGATCGCTCAACAGCGCCATCAATCCTATCTCAATCAGCGCGATCGCCTCGCCGTACGCGCGCCCTTCGACGGCATCCTGCGCGATCTTACGCACGCAGACCTGTCCACATTGAGAAAGGGCGATGTCGCAGCCGTCGTCGAACGTGCTGATCAGCGGACCGTCACAGCTTACTTGCGGCACGATCAACTGCTGCGCGTGCAATTAGGCGCTGAAGCGGTCGTGCATGTCCCGGCAACCCGTCAAACTTTCAAGGCGACCGTCGCCGAGATCGATCCTGCGCGTGCCGCCTCCGGTCATGCAGTCGGTTTTGGCGGCAGTCCAAGCACCGGACCCCGCCGCGACGAAGGCATGGCTGCCGTCCGGCTCACACTCGCAACGCCTGTTCGCAGCGATGAGGCCGGCGTCTATCGCGACGGTTTGCCGGCCGTCACGATGATCGGCTTGTCGGCGAGCAAGACGCCTTGGACGCCCACGGCAGTGAGGACCACGGCGGCACTGCCAGCGCCGGCGGTCCGGGCCGCCGAAGCACCAGCCACGCAGACGGCGAATGAGCCGGGCAACTGGCTGAGCCGCGCAATTGGCGGCACGTTCGGCGGTTGGCTTCGTGCGCCCCGGCCGCCGGCTCAGTTGGGCGGCTGAGCATGCAGCCCCGCGCCTCTTTATGGCCGGCTCTGCGGCCGGGCACTCCGCATAAATGGACTCCCACAGCGATCGCCGCCGTTCTGATCTACGTCGCCGTTTGCGCGTTTGTCGCGCGCCTGCTGCCGGCCGATATCTGGTGGCGTCGCAACAGTTCGTTTCTCGGCCTCCTCGGCATGTTCGGGCTCTGGCGCTACGGTTGGTGGCTGACCCACGTCATCCGCGCTGTCATCTATGCGCGCATCCGCTATCCCCGCCTCGCAGCCGACGCGGCACAAGCCTGGAACGCCGGTTGGCGACCACGCCAACTGCATTTCCTGGTCACCGTCTATCGCGAAAGACCCGAGACGCTCGATGCCGTTTTCGACGCCATCTGCAATGAAATTCGCGGCCTCGGCTTACCGGCTTCCATCTGGATCGGCACCGCCGATGCCGCCGACGAAGCAATCGTCGAACGTTGCCTCAGGCGTTCCGGCGTCGACCTCGACCTCCGCCTTAGAATTGTCAGGCAAACCGGCTCCGGCAAGCGCAACGCCATCGCGCTCATTCTGGCGGCTATGGCTCGCGACGATCTGGCGTCGCACGACTTCGTGGCCTTCATGGACAGCGATTTCATCCTCAGCCCTGGTGCGCTTCAGCGCTGCCTGCCCCTGTTCGCGACCGACCCCGCGTTGCAGGCCGTCACCACGGACGAGGACTGCATCGTGCATGGTCCCGCCTGGGTCCGCACGTGGCTGAATATGCGGTTCGCGCAACGTCGCCTCGCCATGCAGAGCCATGCACTGTCGGGCCGCGTTCTCACCCTCACCGGCCGTTTCTCACTGTTTCGCGCCACCCATATCGTCACCCCCGAATTCATCGGCCTCGTCGATCGCGACATGCTCGATCACTGGCTCTGGGGCGAATTCCGCTTTCTCTCTGGCGACGACAAGAGCACCTGGTACGCGCTGCTGCGAACCGGCGCGCGAATGCTGTATGTGCCTGATGCACACGGCGTCACCATCGAGGTGTTCGAAGGCTCGTCGATCCGGCGCATGGTCGAAAACCTCCGCCGCTGGTCGGGTAACATGCTGCGTAACGGCAGCCGCGCGATTTCGCTCGGTCCCCGACGCATGCCGGTGTTCATTTGGTGGTGTCTCGTCGACCAGCGCCTTGCCATGTGGACCATGCTGTTCGGTCCGCTGTGCGCTGTAATTGGGGCAATCAAGATAGGGCCGCTCTTTATCGTCGCCTACGCGGTCTACGTTGCCGCAACGCGTCTGGTCTCGGCCCTCGTGCTGTTCACCTACAGCCGCAGCGTCGACCTGAATTACACGTGGGTGCTCTACGCCAATCAGCTCACCAATTCGCTCGTCAAGCTGTACATGATCTGGCGTCTGCCCAAGCAGCGCTGGGTCAACCGTGGCAACCAGCGCGCGGGCGCGGACGGTGGTGCTTTGCTCTCGGCCGCACGCACCGTCATGGCCGCCTACTTGACGGGCTTGTCGATACTCATGCTGCTGATAGCCGCCTTGATCCTCTCGGCGACGCTGACGCTCCCCAGCGGGCCTGCGTTACGCGCATTATATGACGGCCTGTTCGGCAGTTGAGCCGTGCACATCACAACTTCGTGAGCCGCTCCACGTGCGCCTTATCTGCGGCGTCGGCACATCCTATGGTCGGCCCGCATCAACGAAACTATTCAACAGCAGCGGGAGCAAACACGCATGCAATCAATCTCACGTCGCGGCCTCGTTCTTTCGGCCGCCGCCGCAGGCGCAGCCTTCGGTTTGGACGGCACCTTGGAAATCATTTCGCCCGCTCACGCTCAAAAAGCCGACATGATGGCGAAGGGCTTCTCGAAATTCAAAGTCGGCGATGCCACCGTCACCACGGTCTACGACGGCATCTGGGAAAAACCGCACGATCCCGGCTTCATCAAGAATGCATCTCTCGATGACACCAAGGCCGCGTTGAAAGCAGCCGGCGTCACCGATGATTTCGTCCCCGTTACCTTCACCGTTACCGTCGTCGAGATGGGCGGTAAAACCATCATGTTCGATTCAGGCACGGGCGGTCAGACAGGTGGCCCCAAGGCCGGCCTGCTCGCCAAAGAGAACCTTGCCAAGGCGGGCATCGACGCCGCCAAGATCTCCACCATCGTCGTCACTCACTTCCACGGCGACCACATCTTCGGCCTCATGGCGAAGGACACCAACGCCCAGACGTTCCCCAACGCCGAAATCGTCTTGCCGGAATCCGAATACAAATTCTGGGCCGACGAAAGCGTGCTGACCAAACTCGACGCTGGTCGTCAGGGTCTCGCCAAGCGCGTGCAGGCGACATTCCCAACCTGGAAAAACATCAAGCAAGTCGGCGATGGCAAGGACGCGATTGCCGGCGTCCGCGCGATCAACAGCAATGGCCACACGCCCGGCCACACGTCGTATCTGATCGGGTCTGGTGCAAGCCAGCTGATCATCTCCGGCGACATCACCAACATCCCTGCGCTGTTCGTGAAGAACCCCGAATGGCAGGCTGCCTTCGATCAAGACCCCAATCTGGCCGTCAAGAGCCGCCGCGCCATCTTCGATCAGGCCATCGCCGACAAGGCTGTTGTCACCGGCTACCATTGGGGTCTCCCCGGTGCCGGCACCATCCAAAAAGACGGCAACGGCTACGCCCTCGTCCCCGTCACCTCGATGTAAAAGTCGCTGTCATCCCGTTCGCGGCGCACGCATTGGCGGTGCGCCGCAGACACGGGACCACCTAGCCCACAAACCGCACTCTCAATTTCAGCTTGCAACGGTCCCGTGTCTGCAATGCACCGTTCCGCTGTCGCTGCACGCTGCACTGCGCAAGGGATGACATCGAGGTGCAGGTTTTGCGTTACCGGTTCTGTCCACGGAACGCCCAGCCCGTGAAGCGCATTTCGATCGCCGCGGTAATCGCGTAAAGCACGATGCCTTCGACCGCCAGCGCCATCAATCCCGCAAACACCAGCGGCACCTGGAAGTTCGCCTGCGCCGACAGCATCAGAAACCCGATACCGCGGTTCGCGCCCACCGTTTCCGAAACCACCGCGCCGACGAACGCCAGTGTGATCGCGACCTTGAGCGAGCCGAAAAAGTACGGCAGCGAGCGGGGTATGCCGACTTTGCGCATGATATCGAATTTTGACGCGCCGAGTGCGCGCAACACGTCTTCGAGTTCCGGCTCCGTCGTCGCAAGACCCGTCGCCACGTTCACGACGATGGGAAAAAACGAAATCAGGAACGCCGTGATGATGGCAGGCACCGCGCCCACGCCGAACCACAAGATCAGCACCGGCACCACCGCGACCTTCGGCACCGAGTTGAATCCGATCAGCACCGGATAGATCGCCGCGTAAATGGCGCGATGCCAACCCACGGCGATGCCGAGCAGCAACCCGAAAGCAGTCGCGATGCCGAAACCGATCAGCGTGTTCCACAGCGTATAGAGCGAGTTCTCGATGATCGGCTTCTGGAACTGCAAAAATGCCGCCCAGATGTCGGTTGGCGCCGGCAACACCGTCTGCGGAATGACCAACAGGCGGCACGCCGCCTGCCACAACGCGAACAGACCGACCGTGAACACGATCGGGGCGACGATGGTGATCGCGGCGTTCTTGAAGCGCATCAATGTTTTCCGCCGATGTATCGCCGCAGCTCATGCACCAGATCTTGGAACGGCTGCGTGTAGGTGACCTCCAGATCGCGCGGCCTCGGCAAGTCGACGGTCTGCACCTTTACGATGCGGCCCGGCCGGTTGCTCATTACATACACCGTGTCGGCGAGGAAAACGGCCTCCCGCAGATCATGCGTCACCAGCATCACCGTCACCCCGCGCGCCTGCTGGATGTCACGCAACGCACACCACAATTCCTCGCGCGTGAACGCATCCAACGCACCGAACGGTTCGTCGAGCATCAGGATGTCGGGCTCGTGCACCAGCGCGCGGCAGATCGACGTGCGCTGTTGCATCCCCCCTGACAGCTGCCATGGAAACTTGTCCGTAAAGCCCTTGAGCCCGACTTGTGCCAGCAGCGCCTCGGCGCTCGCCTTGTACTGTTTCCGATCGCGACGGATGCGGCTTCGATGCGGCTGCACGATTTCCAGTGGCAGCAGCACGTTGTCGACCACCGTGCGCCACGGCAGCAGGTTCGACGCCTGGAACGCCATACCCACCGACTTGAGCGGACCTTTGACCGGCCTGTTCTCGACCAGCACCGTGCCCGCCGACGCCGGATGCAGCCCGCTGATCAGCTTCATCAGCGAGCTCTTGCCGCAACCGGACGGGCCGACCACGGCGATCAGTTCGCCTTTTCTGATGTCGAGGGAAACCGTATCGATGGCCTGGACCGCCTCGCGTCCACGGCCATAATGCATCGTCACCCCGTCAAGGCGCACGAGAACGGGGGCATCGGCACTCAAACTCATCGGGTGGCATTCTCAAACGTGGACACGCAATCGCACGTCAGTTGATCGAGCGCTGCTCTTTGGCCGGCAGATACTGCGCATCGAAGATGTCTTCAGGCTTCGGCTTCGACTTGAAGTCGAACGTCAGCGCGATCTGGTCGATCGAGCGGGCCAGTCGCGCGTTGTCCACGCCGCCGATGCCATTGGCCTTCGCTTCGGCCGTCACGATGTTGCGGTCCAATGCCATCTTGAGGCGCTGCAGTTCCGTCGCCTCTGCCACGATCTGATTACGCGAGATCAACGATTTGATCGCCGCGTCCGGGTTCTTGATCGTCTCTTGCAGGCCCCTGATGGTCGCCCGCACGAAGCCAGCCACAGCCTTCGGGTTCGCCTGCGCAAACGCCGGATTGACCATGACTGCGTTGCCATAAACTTCCACGCCGAGTTCACGCATCATCAGTACGACGATGTCGTCATCGGCCACGCCGTTGGCTTTCAAATTGAAGAACGACGAGAACCAGAAGCCTGTCACGGCATCCACCTTGCCCTGCGCCAGCATTGGTTCGCGCACGGGGAAGCCGATGTTCTCGATTTTCACCTTCGACACGTCGATGCCGTTCGCCTTCGCGAAAATGGGCCACACCGAAAACGAAGCATCTGTCGCCGGCGCCCCGAGGATCTTGCCCTCGAGGTCCTTCGGCGTCTTGATGCCGGTTTTCTTCAGCGTGATGATCGCGTTGGGCGGTGAATCATATACCATCAACACCGAGCGGACGGCTGCATTGTCTTTGTTGTCGCGAAACTTGATCAGTGCCGAGATGTCGGCAAAAGCCAGGTCGTACGTGCCGCTCGCGACCCGGTTGACACTGTCGACCGATCCGTTGCCGGGATCGACCGTCACATCCAGGCCCTCGTCTTTGTAGAAGCCCTTGTCCAGCGCCACCAGATAAGGCGTCGCGGGACCTTCGAATTTCCAGTCTAGGGTAAACTTGACTTTGGTTTGCGCGAACGCCGGCGTGGCCAACGCAAGCCCTGCCAAAGCCGCCACGATCGAGATACGCTTGAGCATAGTTCCCCCAGAATTACGAAGCTGGTCGTCGGACCAAGGCCACACCTTAAACTCAGTACACTTCGACGTGCCACAGCCTTTCTGCCCGCACAAGTGCACTTCTGCCTATTTTATGTGCTTGCCGTTTCGGCTGTCATGGCCGGCATAGAGGGCGTCCCTGCAGCCCAAGACGGCTCCGATCACCCCGGTATCTTCACCTTCATCGACAGGTAACCGTTCACGAAGCTCGACGGCACGCGAGTCGGTTCTGCCACCACGTCGATGCGCGGGTAGCGCTTCAGAAGCTCTTCCCACAAGATCTTCAGCTGCAGCTCCGCCAGCCGGTTGCCGACGCAGCGATGGATGCCGAAGCCGAACGACAAATGGCTGCGCACGTTCTTGCGGTCGATCATGAACCGGTCTGCTTCAGGGATCATCGTTTCGTCGCGGTTACCCGAAACGTACCACATTGCCAGTTTTTCGCCGGCCTTGATGGTCTTGCCGCCGACTTCGAAATCCTGGTTGGCCGTGCGGCGCATGTACGCCAATGGCGTCTGATAGCGGATGATTTCCGACACCATGTTCGGAATGAGTGCGGGATTGGCCCGCAGCTTGTCGTACTCGCCCGGAAACTGATTGAGGAAATACAGGCCACCCGTCATCGAGTTGCGTGTGGTGTCGTTGCCACCCACGATCAACAGGATCAAGTTGCCCATGTACTCGCGCGGCGGCATGTTCCGCGTCGCCGGGTTGTGCGCCAGCATCGAGATCAAATCGGTCTTTGGCGACGCGTTGACGCGCTCGTTCCACAGCCGCACGAAATACTTGAGCATGTTCTGCAGCTCAGCCTCGCGTGCGTCCATCGCTTCTTCGGTCATGCCGATCGTCGTCGCCGTATCCGACCAGTGCGGCAGCAAATGGCGATCCTCGAACGGGAAGTCGAACAGCGTCGCGAGCATCTGCGTGGTCAGGTTGACCGAGACCTTCTGCACCCAGTCGAACTCTTCGCCCACCGGCAGCGACTCGACCACCGCGATCGTGCGGCTGCGGATCAGGCTTTCCATGTTCGCCAGATTGCCCGGCGCTACGATGCCGCTCACCGCCTTGCGCTGATCGTCGTGCTTGGGCGGATCCATCGCGATGAACATCGGCGCCTTCAGTTCTTCCGAGCGTGGCTCCACCAGCGTGATCCCGTGGCTCGACGAGAATACCTTGTGGTTCGTGTCGGTGGCCATGATGTCCTTGTAGGTCGAGATCGACCAGAACGGCCCATACAGCCCGTTCGGCTGATAGTGCACCGGCGCTTCCTTGCGCAGCCGCTCGAAGAACGGCAGCGCCTTGCCCTCGGCGAACCGCTTCGGATCGCTCATGTCAAGCGTGTCGAGCGGGGTCGCATACGCCTCTTCGCGGGCGGCGGCTAAGATGGCACTGGCGGTCATGGCAATCTCCTTTGGTCTTGGGAATATGGAGCTGATTTGCGCCCGCTCGCGGCTCGAGCGGCGCCGAAAACTAGTGTTGACCCTCGGGCATCCGCACCGTCAAACCGTCCAGTGAGGCCGTCATCTCGATCTGGCAGCCGAGCCGCGAATTCGGCATCGTACCGTCGGCGAACTCGAGCATGCCGCTTTCGGCGTCCGTGCGCGCGCCCGTCTTGGCCGCCCATTCCGGCTCGATGAACACATGGCACGTCGCGCACGCACATTGTCCACCGCAATCGCCGTCGATCCCCGCGACTCCGTTGTCCACCGCGGCCCGCATTACCGTCGTGCCGACCGGCACATCCACAGTGGTCGATTTGCCTGCATGCGAGATGAAAGTCACTTTCGGCATTGGTGTGGTCCCTGCTTGATATCTGAACTTGTTGAATGACTGTGGTATCGCCGTTTGCGGCTCTGATGTTGCACTCGAAATCGTCACGCCATCAACTGCTTCATCGGGATCGTCGTATCGGCCAGCCGCAGCGGATCGATTTTGCTGCGCTTCCCGATCAACAGCCGTCCGCCCATGTACTCGGCCGTCATGTTCACTGCTTCGACCGCCTGCACGCAACCGTCCGCATGCAAGTGAAACACCGCAAACTTCCCCTCCGCCGGATTGCCGCGCACCACCGTCCGGTCCACATCGTGCGCAAGCCCAGCCATCTGCAGCCGCATGTCGAATTGATCCGACCAGAACCACGGCACGTCGGCCAGCGGCACCGGCTTCCCGCAAATGTCGCTGGCGGCTTGCTTGGCTTGCTCCACCGCGTTCGGCACGCTCTCGAGCCGTACGTCGCGCCAATACAACATCATCGGCCGGCTGCTGCAGTCGCCGATGGCATAGATGTCCGGATCGCTCGTCCGCGCCGCCGCATCCACCTTGATGCCATCGCCGCACGCCAGTCCCGCCTGGTGCGCAAGATCCATCTGACCCGACGCGCCGATTCCAACTAGAACCGCGTCGCCGGCTATTCGGCGCCCATCGCTCAGCAACACGCCGCCGACCCGCCCGCCTTCGCCCTCGATTGCCGCCACTGACGCCCCGAGCAGAATGTCGACGCCCTTGCCGCGATGCTGTCCCAGCACATGCTCCGACAGCGCCACGCTGGCCACCCGCGCCAGCAGCCGTGCCTCACGCTCGATCACCGTCACCGTTGCGCCCAGTGTCCGCGCCGACGCGGCGACCTCCAGCCCGACATAACCACCCCCGACGATGATCAGTCGCAATCCCGGCCGTACGACGTCTTTGATGCGATCCGCATCCGCCATCGTCCGCAGTTCGAGCAGCGGCGCAAGGTTCATGCCCGGGACCGGCAGAGTTCTGAGCTTAGAGCCGGTGGCGATGATGACCCGGCTGTAGGCCACTGCCGCGCCGCTCGCGAGCACCACTGTCTTGCTCGCCCTGTCGATGCGAGCAACCGTTGTTCCCAGCTGCACGTCGATGCCAGCCGTTGAATAAAAATCGGCTGGTCGAAGTTCGAGATCGCCCTGCGTTGCCTCGCCCTTCAACCACGCCTTCGACAGGGGTGGTCGCTGATATGGCAACACCGGCTCCTCGCCAATCAACGAAATGTCGCCTTCCCAACCGAACTGGCGCAGAAAAGCTGCAGCCGAGCCACCTGCGTGTCCCGCCCCGACAATGACGACCCGCTGCGACTTACCCGTCATGCGCCTCACTCGTCATCGCTTCCGCCCCTCGCGTGCCGCGCGCCATCTGATGTGTACACTGTCGGCAGGCGCAACCGTAACCGCGCTTCACCTATACGTAAAGCCGGAACGGCATGTCCGTTCACGCCTGTGCTTCCCCGGCACAACCAAACGAAGCCGCTGCTGCACGTTCGCCGTGCAGTCTTCACGCGTCGCATTTTCTGGGCTTCTATGAACTTCTCCGACCGCCACCCCAGCAAGGAATACCCCATGACGAAGTCGACGCAGCAGCTTGCCGGCAAAATCGCCCTCGTCACCGGTGCGGGCAGCGGTATCGGCGCCGCATGCGCCACAACTTTGGCCAGCGAGGGTGCCAGCGTCGCCGTCACCGACATCGACTTGGAGAGTGCGCAAGCCGTTGCCGCCGCAATCGGCAAGTTGGGTGGTCGAGCATTAGCGTTCCAACAGGACGTTACCGACGAAGCGCGCTGGGCCGCCGTGATCGCTGAGATCACGTCGAGCTTCGGCAATCTCACGACCATGGTCGCCAACGCCGGCATCGCCGTACGCGGGACGATCACCGACATGACGTTGGCCGACTGGCGCCGTCAAACCGCCATCAACATTGACGGCGTTTTTCTCTCCGTGAAATATTGCGTTCCCGCCATGCGCCGAGCCGGGGGCGGCTCCATCGTCATGATGTCGTCGGTTGCCGGCCTGCGCGGCTCGCCCGGCCTGGCAGGCTACAGCGCCACCAAGGGTGCTGTGCGGCTGTTCGCAAAGTCCGTCGCCATGGAATGCGCGATGGCCAACGACGGCATCCGTTGCAACTCCGTGCATCCCGGCATCATCGAAACCCCGATCTGGAACAAGATGGATGCCCACGCTGGCCCCGCCCGCATCAACGCCCCTCTCGATGTCGCGGCAATGGTTGCAACCGCTGTCCCCATCGCCCGCATCGGCCTGGCTCAAGACATCGCCAACGCGGTCCTCTTTCTAGCCTCCGATGCATCGTCATACATGACTGGTAGCGAACTGGTGGTGGATGGCGGCATGACCGGCGGCGCGGTGCGGCGCATCCAGCAGTAAAACCGTCAGCACATGCGCCCCGACAATGGACGCAGCAAAGGCCAGTTCGGAACAAAACGGAGGCCACGGCGTTTCTTTGGCACATGTGAAGTCACGCGCTCCCGCCCTAGCCTTTCATTTCGGAGAATAACAATGCGCTATATCGGTCTTTGGCTGCTTGGTGTTCCCGTCATCGGGATCGTCGGTCTCAAGATGTTCGGTCTCATCTGAGGTAACTCGCCGATAACTTTTCAGAAAACGCGCTTAAGGCGCGTTTTTTTTGCGTTTCGGCAGACCGTTGCCCTTCGGATAATCGGCTTCAGCGTCGCGCCTGCTCGCTGAGTTCGAACAGCCATTCTCGCACCTCGTCAGGCCCGGAAAAGTCTGCGGCAGACGATGAAAAGTATTCACCCGCCACGCTTAAGCCAAGTCCGCCACGCGCCTTGGCGACTTCAAGGGCGTCCACGTCCGGTACGTCGTCACCGATCATGATCGGTAGTCGACCGCGAAACGAATCCTGCTCCAGCAGCAACTCTAGCGCCTCGCCTTTTGAAAAGCCGCGCGGCTTGATCTCAAAGACCATCCGCCCGTGGCTCAGTTCCAGCCGCTGACCACGTCCGCTCAGAAGTTCTCTCAACGCTGTCTCCGCGGCATCCCGCATCATTGGCGCGCGGCGGTAATGAACGGATACTGCGGCCCCCTTCGGTTCGACGTCGACCCCCTCGAAGCGCTCGGCCAACACTTGTATCTGGCGCAATAGCTCCGGTGGAAACCTGGCGGCAACGGACGTTACGATAGCCCCTGGCGTGGATCGAATTTCAACGCCGTGGACGCCTGCTGTGGCGAGCTTCAATGGCGACAGCAGCCGATCCGCATCTCCAACCTGACGTCCCGTGACGATAGCAACGGCACCGTTGAAAATATCGACCAGTGCTCGCAACGTTGCAATCAATCCCGGCGGCACAACCACGTCACGGGGAGTGCTGTGTATGTCGAGGAGTGTGCCGTCGAGATCGAGAAAAAGTGCGTAGCGTGCAGGATCGATGTCACGTTTCATGACCATTGCTTTGAACTACGGTTGGTCCGGCTGCCAACTGAGCCCGGCATGCTGGTTACCGCGTCTAGCACGAGCGTCACTTTCAAAGGACCGTCACTTCGCAAAACGCGCAGAGAAACAGCGTTTCCAGCGCGCCGCACCGAGAAGTCCACCGACCCCGTTCCAAGTTCCAACCCCCGCACCGTGATCTCGTCGAGCAATTGGGGCAACACCGGATTGCGCAGACGGATTTCATGCGTCGCCGGTGAAAACTCCAAACCTAGCATGGCTTGAATGATCATGAACGGCGATCCGCTGGCCCAAGCCTGTGGCGCACACGCGACCGGATAAAGCGTCGGTCCGCGCCCGCGCTTGCTTGCGAAGCCGCAGAACAGTTCAGGCAATCGCCGCTGATCCATCCAACTTGCTGCTCGGCACAAGCCCGTAAAGATAGAATCGATCATGTCTTTGTGGCCATATCGCGCCAACCCGCTGGCGATGATCGCATTGTCGTGCGGCCAGACCGATCCGTTGTGATACGACATTGGATTGTAGCGTATCTCACCGCGCGCCACCGTGCGGATGCCCCAGCCCGAATTGAAATCGACACTGCCCAAGGTTTTCACTAGCCGCTTCGCCCGCTCCGGCGATGCGATGCCGCAAAACATTGCGTGAAAGGCGTTGCTGCTGCGAATGACACAAGGTTCTTTGTTCCCGTCTAGCGCAATCGCATAGCAATTGATGTCGTCCCGCCAGAAGCGATCCTCGAACCGCTCCCTCAAAAGGTCGGCCTCCCCGCGCAATGCGCTCGCGCGCGAGGTCAATCCAAGGTGGTCCGCACAAACGCTCGCCAGATGTTTCGCCGCATACGTATAGGCCTGGACCTCCACGAGCGCGATCGGACCCTCGGCCAAAGCTCCATTTTTGTGGAATATCGAATCGAATGAATCTTTCCATCCTTGGTTGGAAAGGCCTGTTTTCAATGCCCGGCTATATTCGACCAAACCGTCGCCATCGAGATCACCGAAATCATCGATCCATGCAAGCGCGCGTTCGATGTTCGGCCAGAGTTCGCTTAGCAGCTCCGTATCACCCGTCCGCTCGAAGTAGAGCCCCGCGAGCATGACGAAAAGCGGCGTGGAATCCACACTTCCATAATACAGTCCGAACGGAACTTCATTCAGCGCGGCCATCTCGCCACCGCGCATCTCATGCAGAATTTTTCCCGGCTGCGAGTCGCGAGCAGCGTCATGCTGCGTCGCTTGCAGGGCAGCGAGCCGCCGCAGCACTCCGCGTGCGATATTTGGATCCATCCACAGTAGCTGCATGGCAGCAATTATGCCGTCGCGTCCAAACGTGGTCGAATACCAGGGGATTCCCGCATAGGGGTACGGCCCCTGCACGGTTTCCGATACCAACATATAGAAATCCGAAACCGATCGGCACAGGATTTCGTTGACCGTCGTACTCGACGTTTCGATGCTCGCAACCCCGCGCGTCGCGCGCTTGTGATCGCGGTCGGCCGCGCGCAGCCCTTTGAAGAACGGGAGCGTGGACGCGCTGCTGGGTCCACGGCACGCTGCCGACACGAAAAAGCAAAACCGTTCTCCGCCTTTCAGATCCATGTCGTAAGTCGCGCGTGTCTCTGAAAACTGAGCCGGCGCCGGCTCGAAATGGATCGACGTATCGCGCCGCTTTCCATCCAGCCCGTCATACGATATTTGCACCTGCCCATCACCGATGACGCGCTTGCGAGAGTAGCCCCGCCGTGCCCGACGCGATCCACGGACTTCGAAAATGTCGGCGAAATCGCTGTCGAAATCCACCGTGACGCTCAGCGCAACGTGGCGCTCGTCGTGGTTCTCGAACGCCAGCCGCATGTGCATGGTGCCGTCGCGCAGGAAGATTGCCCGCGATATGTGGATCGAGTCTTTGGGCAGCACCACAGCTCCGCCGACGATGATGTCCGGATTCGTCAGATCGACGTACATGTGCAAGTTATCGTCGCGCACGTTACAGCCGAGCAGCAGCGGCGGCGCTTCGTTTATCAGCAATTCGAAGCGCGACAGGAAGCGCGTGTCTGAATCGAACAGCCCGTCCGCGCCTCCACCCACCGCTCCGATATCACCGTGGCTGTCGAAAACCGCAAATGCATCGTTATGCTTGAGTGTTTTTCGTTGACGCGAAGCCGGCCCCGACGACTGGATATAGAAAGGCTGTTCCGGCCGATTTTCGATTGTCATTATAAGACCCCTCGCGCAAGTAGTCCGGTTCCGGTTCCAATTAGCGGACCGGGGTCACCAGGGGCGCGGCAACCATCGCAAGACTGCGGCCAGTCGATTCGTCGCCAACCGAAATGGAGCCGCCGTGTTTCCGTGTTTTCGCAGCCGTCGAGAACACTTTTTCGGCAACTAGCGTTCTATAAATCCGCACGTAGTCCCGCGCCATCCGCTCGACCGTAAATCGTTCGTCGAACCGCCGCCGAACGGCTGCGCGATCGAGTGCCAACACTTTCGGCAACGCGGCAATACCTTCTTCGACCGAAGATACGATCGCGCCGGTAACACCATCCTCAACGACTTCTGGCACGGAGCCATTGCGGAACGCCAGCACCGGCGTGCCACAGGCCATCGCCTCGATCATTACGAGGCCGAAAGGCTCCGGCCAATCGATCGGGAATAGTAGTGCGGCCGCCTCTCCGAGAAACTTTCCTTTGGCGACTTCGTTAATCTCACCAACGAATTCGACGCCCGGTGCTTTCATCATAGCTTCAACTTCAGCATAATAAGCCGCGTCCGCCTTATCGACCTTGGCCGCAATCTTGATCGGCATTCCAACCGAGCGTGCAATTTCGATTGCGCGATCGACCCGCTTCTCAGGTGAAATTCGACCCAGAAACGCTAGATAACCGCGTTTTGATTGCGGATCGTGTGATCGCATCGTCCCCGGGGGCAAACCATGAAGGACCGTTCCGGCGAAGTTCGCATTCGGGATCGGGGTTCTCTGGGATTGCGATATCGACACCAGCGGCATACTCGGAAAGGCGTCGTAGAGATACTTCATGTCAGGCATATCTTGCCGCCCGTGCAACGTTGTCAAGGTTGCGTGGCCCGTTCGATTGAAGATGGGAAAATGAAATTGATCGATGTGGAAATGGAGAATGTCGAACTTGTCGGCCATCCCACAAACTTTATCGAGCATCGCCATGTAGTACGGAATAGGGTCTTTCACGTTCGGCGCAAGCCGAAGGGCCTGCGGGCAGCACGGTTCAAGGCGTGCACTCGTTACGGATTCGCCGCTTGCGAACAACGTCACGTCGTGTCCCTGGCGCACAAGTTCTTCTGTCAAGTAACTTACGATGCGCTCCGTACCACCGTACAGGCGCGGTGGAACGCTTTCGATAAGCGGTGAAATCTGCGCGATTTTCATGACGGTCTTTCGTGTCGATGTGAAGTATCAAAGGCTTTGCAGCGGTATATCTGCGGTCCGCGCGACATGGGAAAATGGCGGTAATGCTGCGCTGACATGTCGTGCCGACCTCGAGAGAGCGTCGACGGCGTCCGTCAGTCGAAATCCAATGCCGATCTGCGCACCGGGAAATGCCGCACCTGACAATGCATCAAGAAAGGACGTAGCCCAGGCAGCAGCACTCGAGCCATTTATTCGGCTCATCATTGAACCATGTCTTGAACGCCGCTCATCTGCCGGCATTTGCAGCGCGGTGAAAATCGCATCCGATATCTCCTCGACGTTGTACGGATTGACAATTAAGGCGGCGTCGAGTTCTTCCGCCGCGCCCGCGAATTGGGAAAGTATCAACACACCCGGATTATCGGATGCCTGAGCAGAAACGTACTCCTTGGCCACAAGGTTCATCCCGTCCCGCAAGGGCGTCACGAGGCCAATAGCAGACGCTCGATAGATCCGAGCCAACCGATCACGCGAGGCTGTTCGATTGATGTAGTGGATCGGAACCCACTCCAGATCGCCATACGTCCCGTTGATCGATCCTGAAAGACTCTCGAGTTCCCGCCTGATATCGGTGTACGCTTCGACGCTTTCGCGCGATGGCGCCGCAATCTGCGTCAAAACGCTTTTGTTGCGGTACTCGGGATACCGCTCGAGAAATCGGCCGAACGCACGGAATTTCTGCGGCAAGCCTTTGGTGTAATCGAGGCGATCTACGCCGATCAGTCTGACGTGATCGTCCGCCATGCCGGGGTTTTTAGCCTGTGTGTGGAAAAACGCTGAATCGATTCCCACAGGAAAGCTGCCGATTCGGAATTCCCGTCCGTCGACCCGCATGCGCCCATCGGGCAACAACTGACCGCGCGCGCCGTGTTCCAGATAATCGATGAAGTTCGAGATATCAGTGGATGTCTGCAATCCCACCAAGTCGAATGCGGCCAGCGCATGTGCCAGCGTTCGATGCTCTGGAAGCGCTGCAAAGGATTGCGACGGCGGGAACGGAATATGTAGAAAAAATCCAATCCTGTTGGTGACGCCGAGCGACCTCAACTCTTGCCCAAGTGTCAAAAAATGATAGTCGTGCACCCAAATGACATCGTCGGGCTTGATTATCTGCGCAAGGGCTTTCGCAAAACGGCTGTTCACACGCGAATACGCCGTAAAGTATCCCGCCTCGAATTGCGCTAGGTCTACGCGGTTGTGAAACACTGGCCACAAAACCGAGTTGGCATAACCCAGATAATATGCGTTGAACTCGTCCTGCGTCAGCGGAAGCGTAACGCGCAACGTCTGCCCATCCCCGCCTTCGATGATTTGGACATCTGACGCGTCATCATCGATGGTGCCCGTCCAGCCGAACCAAACACCTTCACGCACGCGCAGGCAGTCGCCGATCGCCACGGCTACACCGCCCGCCTGTGCCGCCTGAAGCGGATCAGACACGCGATTCGATACGACCACGACGCGGCTCATATGTCGTCGACCTTTCCTATGACAGTCTGTTTCTAAACGTTATGGCCGTTTGGGGGGTTCCATCGTACCCGTCCACGCATGGACCCAAGGCCGGGAAAGGCTGATGGCGGTATTGATGATGCCGGCCATGGAATAGGTTTGCGGAAGGTTGCCCCACAATTGGTGCGTCGCGGGGTGAAGGTCTTCCGAGAATATGCCGAAGCTATTCCGGTGCTTGAGAAGTTCCGCAAATAGTGCCCGCGCTTCTTCAATCCGCCCTATCCGCTCGAGCGCGTCGATGTACCAGAATTGACACGCGAGAAACGCCACCTCCGGCGAGCCGAAGTCATCGGGGGCCGTGTATCTCAACATCAACCCATTACGCATGAGTTCACGTCCGAACGTCTCGACGGTACTGATGTAGCGACGGTCATCGGCTGGAACCAGACCAAGCTCCGGCAGCAGCAAGCAACTCGCATCGAGGTCGTCATGATCGAAAGCTGCCACGAACGATTTCCTGTCCTCGTTCCACGCCCTGGACAGGATCTCCTCCCGAAGTTTGATCGCGTGCTCAGCCCAATAAGTTTCTCGATCGGACAAACCAAGCAGGCCGGCGATCCGCGCAAGCCGATCGCACGCAACCCAACACATCGTTGCCGAATACGTATGAATCCGCCGGCGCCCACGAAACTCCCACGGACCGGCATCCGGAACGTGGCTAAAGCGCCGCGCATGCTCGCCTAAGACTTCGAGCCGGAGAAACAAATTCTTGTCGCCCATGCGCGGCAAGCGCTGGTCGATGAACATTTGCGACGCACCGAGAATAATGCTGCCGTAGGTATCATGCTGCATTTGCTCTGCGGCTTGATTTCCGACGCGAACCGGCCCCATTCCGCGAAATCCAGAGAGGTTTTCGGCAATCCGTTCGTCCAGTGGTTGATCATGTACCAAGCCGTAGACCGGCTTCAAAAATTCAGCCGTGTCGGTAGCGATATTTGCAATGTAGCCAAGATAGGCTTCCATCGTCTGTGTCGCACCGAGATTGTTAAGCGCCTTGATGACGAAATACGCGTCTCTCGGCCAACAATACCGGTAGTCCCAGTTGCGCACAGTGTCCGGCGCTTCAGGGATCGATGTCGTCAAGGCCGCAACAATTCCACCTGTCTCGTCGAAACTGCAAAGCTTCAGAGTAATGGCAGCGCGAATGACATCCGTCTGCCAATCCAGCGGAATGCCGAGCGATCTGACCCAATCGACCCAATAACTTTCCGTTCGATCCAGGAACTCACGGCCGATCTGATCCACCCCAACCTCGACCGGCTCGTCGGGCCCGAGGATCATGGTGATCGGCTGCAACAGCGCAAACTCGGACTCGTGAGTAATGTACGACAGCGGCGCGTCGGTTGTGAGGCGAATGGCTTCCGATCCGCTGGCATATCGGACGTGGCTCGAACCAACGGTGATCTTGGAGCAGGGGCGACCGTAGTCGAACGTCGGACGAACTCGAATTCTGATCCGTGGCACCCCTATCAGAGGCTCGATGCGTCTAAAAACCTGCGGTGGATGAAAAATACGTTCGAAACGCCGGAATCTCGGAACGAAATCGATGACGCGAGCGGCATTGCCGTGCGCATCTCTTATGACTGTCTCCAGAATCGCTGTATTGCGTCGATATTGCGTCTCGAATGTTACGTCAGTTGAAAACGAGATATCGCAATAGCCTTTGTCTTCGTCGCCACTCAACAAGTTCGAGAACACTGGATTGCTGTCGAACTTCGGAAAGCACAGCCAATTGATCCGGGCGCGACGATCCACCAACCCCGCGATGCGCCCGTTGCCGATCGGCGCATAATCCAGTCCAACGTCTGGTAGACGTGCTTCAGGCATAGGAATCCCGCGATAGAACCAATTAGAAACGCGTGTCGTTGACCGTTGCGCTGAAGTGTTAAGCCGCATCTCGTGCCGCAACTGCGACCGCTATCTTTGTGCGCGTCCAACAAGCGAGCGCACTGCATCCTCAGCAGGGTCGTCGTCCTGATTGACCGACATGATGTGCGCCAAATGCGCACGAGCACGATTGACGCGACTTTTTACAGTTCCAACGGCACAGCCGGAAATCGCAGCGGCTTCTTCGTACGAATACCCTTCCGCCCCGACCAACAGAAGCGCCTCGCGCTGGTCTGCCGAAAGGATCGTCAAAGCCTTCCGGAAATCGGTTAGATCGACATGACCGTTCTGTTCTGGAGGCGCGACTAACTGAGCCGCCGCTTGACCGTCGACATCTTGAAGTTCACGGCGCCGTTTCCGAATATCGGAAAAGTAGGTGTTGCGCAAAATCGTGAACAACCATGCTTTCAAATTGGTGCCGACCTCGAACTTGTCGCGGTTCGCCCACGCCTTCAAAAGGGTATCTTGAACCAAGTCGTTCGCTCTGTGATGATCACCCGTTAGAGAAATCGCAAACGCGCGTAAGTTGGGTATTGCGCCAACAAGTGAATCCTTGACGGTGGTGCCAGGTTGATCCACTACTCGCGCTCCTTGCGTTCCAAGTCTTGCAACAGCTTGAGTAATTGATCAGGAACCGGCTCCCTGACAATTTCTCCGTACAAAGTACGGAGTTGATGTCCGATCAGTGCTTGAGCCGCGCTGTTGAGTTCGGAAGCGTCCATGTGTTTTTCGTTGCCGCTCTGCTCGCCAAGGCCGTCCATAGGTTGCTCCGCCGCCTCTTCAAGACTACTTACGGCTTCGCTAGACGCCGTCTTCACGCTCGGCACGAAGACGGAGTCCTTTTTATTTGGCGGCATACGGTACCCCTGAAAGCGATTGCCTGAAACATGGCGCCTGGTCATGCAAGCTCATCGAGCACGTATAACGGACTGGCGTCGGATTAGTTCCCTGGAGCTGGAACTATTTTCCAGATCTTCGGGTTATACAATGGCCCGGCGCGCGTTTTAGCGTGAGTGCCGTATGCCTTTTGATCAGTCGTTGACTTTGAAAGCGCACGCTGAAAGCGGATGATATCGGCAAGCATCCGAGGAGGTTGGGTGAGTACGATTGTGAAGCAATATGAAGAAGTCCAAACGAACACGTTACGAGGGGTCTACTGATGCCGAACTTAGCCCAGACGATTTTGCCCCATTTGCCCTACCTGCGGCGCTTCGCACGTAGCTTGACCGGTCGCCAGGATAGTGGCGACGCCTATGTCGCGTCGGTATTGGAGGCGCTGATCGCCGATCCGAGTGCGTTTCCTTCCAAAATGGCTCCCCGATCTGCGCTTTACCGCGTGTTTTTGAAGTCGTGGAATTCTGTTGCCATCAACGGCTTGTCCGCACATGTCCCTCTTGATCTCGATGCGACCGCAGTGGAGGCTGCTGATAGCCGTTTGGAAGCAATCACGCCGTTGCCGCGTCAAGCGTTTTTGCTTGTCGCAATGGAAGGCTTCACACCAATGGAGGCGGCGTCCGTGCTCGATATGAGCTTGGCTGAGTTCGAGGACGTTTTGCATACCGCAGCCCGCGAAATCGCCGAACAAGTTGCAACCGACGTTCTGATAATCGAAGACGAGCCGTTGATCGCCCTGGACCTTGAAGGCGTCGTCAAGAGCATCGGCCATACGGTAAAGCAGATTGCGAGAACCAAGACCGAGGCTGTTGCGGCGTTTCGCGCGTGTCGTCCCGGCCTCATTCTTGCCGATATTCAGCTCGCCGACGGAAGTTCGGGCCTGGACGCTGTGAACGATATTCTGGGTGAGGCTGAAGTACCCGTGATTTTTATCACGGCCTACCCCGAACAAGTCCTCACCGGCCTCAGGCCCGAGCCGACATTTCTAATTCCAAAGCCGTTCAAACACGAAACAGTCAAAGCGGTGATCAGTCAGGCTTTGTTCTTCGATATGAAGGCGAAAAACAAAAACAAACGCCTCGTCGGCTAGGCGCAAAAATCGCTGTACTGATGGAAATTTCTGCGCGGCAGGAACACAAGTTCGCCTTGAGGCGTTTAGTCTTTGTTCGGTGCAATGGAGGAATGTCATGGGTAATTTGCTGCATTACGCGGTCGTATTCCTGGTGGTTGCGCTTGTCGCCGCCTTCTTTGGATTCGGTGGTGTTGCTGGCACGGCAATGGACGGCGCGAGAATACTATTCTGGGTAGCGATCGTTTTGTTCGTGATTTCGCTCATAGCCGGGATCATTCGGCGAGCGTGAGTGACGATCGTCTTATGAAAAACCGATCGGCCATCAGGTCGATCGGTTTTTTTTATGTCTCTCGATCGGTTTTTCCTACGCCGCCGTATGCACTAGTGATTCGGTACGCGCCGCTGTCGATCTTGCGAGGCGCATCGTCGACAAGGTCGCTGCAGTGAAATCGACTGCGAGTTCCTTGATGCCGGCTATCTCGGTGCCGACCCCCTCTGAGAAGCCCACACCAATAATGACATTTGGAGCGGCGCGGCGAATGAACCTGGCGAGGTAGCGCATATGGGCTTGCGCACCGGCAGGCGCAATGGAGCATATCCACACGAGTTTAACGTGGCTCAAATCGAGGTTCCGTAACTCCGATAGCTTTGTGACAGACGCCGATCGAGCGTTGATCCCTTTGCTCGACAGTAAACCCGCCAGCACCTCTGCCGCTGCCAGATCCAGGTAAGTTTTCGCTCCAAGACACAGCACGGCCGCGTGTTCGCCTTGGAACGCAGGATCCAATTGAATCGAGTCGCCGCCGTGTCGCGCTGCAAGCGCCGCTTCGTCGTCGTCTGTAACGTCCGCGACGGGCGCAGATGCTGCCTGTCCGGTAATCACATCGTCCAACAAGAGATCAACGCCTTCTCGTAGCTCTATCATCTTGGATTGATCGATCACTCCGCGCTCGGCGTCATGCGCAGCCAATCTCATACCGGGAAGTGCGACTGTATCGAAGTATTCCAGCGTTGAACCCGTTTTCAAAAAGTCCTGCGCTTGATCAAGCGCCTGTGAAAACGCGCCGGAGGCCAAGCGCTGGTAGAAAACTTCGTCAGGCGCCAACGCAGGCTCGTCACCCAAGATGACGTCGAGGAATGAAAGTCCTTGGATGTGCCGGCCGAGCACGACGAGGCACATGGTGATAGGGGTTGCAATCAGCAAACCGATCGGCCCCCATAACGACGTCCACAGGACCGCCGAAACAACGATGGCCAACGGCGATAGGCCCGTTGATTGCCCTTGCAGCCACGGCTCGATGAAATGGCCAGTCACCGGCTCGATCACAGCAAACAGTGCAATGGTTTGGATCGCCAAGCTCCAACCCGGATCCACGGATGCGGCTAACAGAATCGGAAAGATCGATGATAAAAACGCGCCGATGTACGGCACGAAGCGCATCAAGCCGGCAAACACGCCCCACAAAACCGGACTTGGCACACCTATGATCCACAGACCGGCCGCGATAACGACGCCGAACGCACTGTTCAAAATTGTTTGCGCGAGAAAAAGTTTGCTCAACCGCGTAGCGGCATCGTTCAACGCGGCCGTGGTCACTTGCAGATCGCGCGTGCCGCCAAGACGGATGACTCGATCTCGAATATCATCTTTTTGAATGAGAATGAAAACGACCATGATCAGCATGATCACGGTCGTCGTCATGGGGGCCAACAGAGCTTGTATGATCCGTTGATAAATCTGCAGCGGTCCATCCGGTGGTTGGCGAACTTCCACCGGGATTGGCCGCTCAGGCGGCGCAGTGGTTGCTGAAGGTGGATCGGCAGTTTCGAGTTTCCGCGGTTCGAGTTCTTGCCCGAGGCCTCTCAACGTGGCGGTTGCCCGGTCGATCACACCATTTTGCGCTGCACCCGTACGAAACGTCTTGAGCTTCTCGCGAAGTGTCGTTTCGTAGCGCGGCAGATCACTTCCGAGCTGCAGCACTTGGTGCGCCAATGCGAATCCTATTGCACCCACTGCGGCGACGGTAACGATCACGACGACCCCGACCGCTACACCGTGCGGCGCTACACGGCCGACGCGATTGACCAGCGGGCTGAGCACGAAGCTCAAGAGCACTGCGAGCGTGACCGGAAGCAGCACGTCCTTGCCGAAATATAAGGCTGCCGTCAGAGCACCAGCCACAATTGCCCCGTAAGCCGCCCGCGGCAGCGCTTCAGTCCGGACTGTCCGTAAACTCGCCATAAAATTCCACCCTCGTGCTACGACGAAAATGTAACTGCCGCGGTGGAAGGAGGTTCCGGCGGGAGTAATTTTGAACAATCGGCCGGCTTCAGCGTTATAGCGAGTATGGGCAGCTTTCAGCGACGGCCGGGCGCGACCGTCGTGCAGTACGCGTATGGATCTAAACTCTGAAAACAAAATTGGTCGTCAAACAGGACGTATTTCTTTGGCTCGGTTCATCCTTTGGCATGACAAAAGTGGCAATGACCAACGCGCCGACAAAACGACTGCGGTACGCAGTTTGGCTCATCGGCCTGCTGGCACCCTCGCTGACGCTTCTGCCGCTAGGCAGCTTGTGGCTTTGGCAACAAGGTTATCTTCTCTATTGGGCCATAGCCGCAGCCGTCATGGTCGCGCTGACCGCACTGCTCCAGCGCAAGCTCTTTCCCGAAAAAATACTTCCGGCCGCACAATCTGACAGCCCGGGCGAACCCTCTTGGACGCTAGCTGAAAACGAGGCTTGGAAGGCTGTCAACGCGATCGTGCAGCGCACCGATGTCGACACTTTGCAATCGCAAAACGATATCTTGTCGCTCGGCGCGCAGACGATCGATGCGGTTGCGCGCCAGCTCCATCCCGAGGTCGTCAATCCGCTTTGGCAATTCACCATTCCGGAAGCGTTCGCACTTTCAGAGCGGGTGAGCCGTCGCCTGCGCGCCTATGTGATCGATAACGTGCCCCTGGGCGACCGTCTGACGGTGTCTCAGTTGCTATCGGCATATCGGTGGCGCGGGGCCATCGATGTCGCGGAGAAAGCCTACGATGTGTGGCGTGTCATCCGGCTGCTCAATCCTGTAACCGCTGCAACGCACGAGCTTAGGGAAGGGCTGTCTCGCCACATCTTGGATAAAAGCCGAAGTCATGTGGTGGAAACCTTGATGGAGGTTTACGTCAAGGAGGTTGGGCGCGCGGCCATCGATCTCTATGGCGGGCGATTGCGCGTGCTAGGCGGACCTGACGATGATAATCGCCGCGGAACCACGAAGACGGAACGCTTGCATCAAGAACGCAGTGACGATGAGCCCATCCGTGTTCTCCTCGTTGGCCGGAAAGCGGCTGGGACTGATAAACTGATCGATGCGCTCCTAGGCGATCCTAAGGGGCTTATCTCGGTTGCTCCGGTTGATGCTGCTGCGGTGTTCGCAAGCAAAACGAAAAGTGGTGCGCCAAAGGCGATCCTGGTCCAGACGGCAGAGCCAGATGGAAGCTTGAGCGCACTGAAGAAGGCGCTGGCTGAAGCGATGACATGCGACATGATAATTCACGTTATGTCTGCCGATGTGTTGGACGCAGCGATCGACCGAACAGTGTTTATGGCCTGCCGTGAACAGTTCGCACGGGCATCAAACCGTCGTGCGCCTCCAGTCGTCATCGTGATCAACGGGCCAATGCAGCATTCGAACGAGCAAGCATTGGATGCTGTCGCGAGCTCGATCGGTGGTCGACGCGAGCAGGTTGTCGCCCTCGATTTGACAGATGGCGCATCCAGCGACATCGCTCCTCTGTGGCAGCGGATGCTGGACCTGATGCCCGAAGCCCGGCATGCGAAATTTGTGCGGTCGCTTCACGATCAGCGAAAGCAATGGCGGTTGGGCAGTGTGTGGTCTCAGGCGATTGGCGCCGGCCGCGAAATTGGTCGAACTTTCCGCCGTTGATCCGTCAACGCCAGTTCCCGATCGTTTGGCCGCCATGAGCGGCGAGGTTTTCGCCCGAAATCGCGGCTTGAGCGCAACTTATCTGTGAACCCGGCGTTTACTGGCAGCGATCAGTCTTACAGACATGACCTGGGAGAATTATCCGATGGCACAAGAAAATCCTTACAGCGCGGATTACAGTAAAATGGGTCACGACATCCGCGACAAGGCGAGTGAACACATGGATCGCATGGCGAACAAAGTCGAAAGCGTTGCTCGCGGTGCGTATGATCGGAGTGGCGAAGTCAGCGACAACATGCAGCAGGTTGCCGGGAATTTCAAATCGGCAGTCGATGTCTCGGTTCGGGATCAGCCGATGGCGACATTGGCGGTGGCTGCAATGTTCGGCTTTGTGCTCGGAGCAATCTGGAAAGCATAACTTTCTCGTCGCCGTGGTCAGAGGGCAATCATGTTTGATTCGATAATCAATCGAGCGCAACACTCCGTGGAATCCGCGATGTTGCGATACGTCATGCGGTTGGCTGTGGCCGTTCCTTTTGTAGTGGCGTTCTTCTTCGCTGTAGCGGCTGCCAGTGGGAAATTGACCGAAATTTATGGTTATGTGATGGGGCATGCAATTCTCGCTGCCGCATTCGCTGTCGTGGGCTTGGTTGCTGCCGTCGTTATTTCGGTAATGCAGCCATCGGCGTCCATCACCGCAAACTACAATGCTGAAGCACAAACGGCGACATCGGACGCTGCCAATACGCCTGCGTCGTCTTTTCTCGACTCTGACCTCTTGGTTGCCACGCTCGGCATCGTCGGCCCAAAAATGATACCAGCGATCCCAGCCCTTATGCGCTTCGTCGTGAAGAACTGGAGTTTGGTGCTTTCTGTCGTCATGGTCACGTACTTGCTCTACTCGGAATCTTCGCGAACATCGCAGCAAGTGCGGCAGTCCGATGTGTCTGCTTGAGACGAATCGATAACGGGCAAAGACTTGGGGCGGTTGCGTAACGCGCGACCGCCAAGTCGCGTCTGAGGCTTGTACGCACTTGCGTCGGCCTGCGAAGACGGTCACATCCAGCCATATGACAATTTCAGATGGCGTGATCATCATCGGCGGTGCGCTGATCGGTGGATTTGTATCAGGGCTGGCCGGTTTCGGCACGGCACTGATGACCGTCGGCATTTGGCTGCACAGTCTCGAGCCCGCGATGGCTGCCACTTTGACGTTGATCTGCTCGGTCAGTGCTCAGCTTCAGTCGCTCCGCGCGATCTGGAAAGACATCGACCCATGGCAGGTCCTTCCATTTGTGGTTCCGGGGTTGATCGGGGTTCCGATCGGTCTCTGGGTGTTCCCGTACGTCGATCCTCACACGTTCAAGCTGTTGTGTGGATTGTTTCTTGTCGGCTTCGCTAGCTTCATGCTGCTGTGGCGAGGCCAACCGGCGATGCTGTGGGGTGGTCGCTGGGCCGATGGAGCGACAGGCTTGCTTGCCGGGATCCTGGGAGGCATGGCTGGTCTATCTGGCGCACTGCCGACGGTGTGGGCGTCTTTGCGTGGATGGGGAAAAGATCAGAAGCGCAGCATCTTTCAAGTCTTCAACTTGACGATATTGGGTGCCGCACTGCTGGCTCACATCGTTGCCGGACGGCTTAATTCAGCGATGATTTTGCCGGTCACGCTGGCACTTCCTGGAACTTTGGCGGGCGCCTGGATCGGCTTCCGCGTCTATCGCGGTTTGAGTGATCGAAACTTTAGTGATCTCGTTATGACGTTGGTTCTGTTGTCTGGTGCAATCTTGTTGCTTTCATCGGTTTGACCGAAAATCGTCTCCCCACCGGCCCCCAGCACTTGCGCTTCGCGTTTTGACTACTATAGTCCGCCGCGTTCCATAGACCGGAGAGGTGGCCGAGTGGTTTAAGGCGCACGCCTGGAACGCGTGTGTACGTGAAAGCGTACCGTGGGTTCGAATCCCACTCTCTCCGCCAACAACTTTTCTGTCACCCTTCGACATTATGCCTACGGTGAGTTCCGCGAAGTGACATTAACAGCCGGAATTGCAGTGTCATTTGCGATCATTTCAAACCGATTTTTCGGCCATCTCACGACTGCTTA
>JANLYD010000456.1:0-2368 GCA_031365465.1 Hyphomicrobiaceae bacterium | reverse complement strand
TGAAGCCAGCAAGCAGCCTGATCGCATGCTCAGCCCCGCGACCGGGCGCGTAACGGTAGGCCACGGCCGGCGGATCATTGCTCCCCCACGGTCGATCGTCGCGCGCGATCGCCCACATGAAGCCAGTTTTTGTCTTGCCGCGTCCGGGATCGAGCACCGGGCAACGTGTTTCGTCACAGAACAGCTTCGGCGACGCCTTCAGGATGTCGAGCAGATGATCGTGCAAAGGCTGCAACTCGGCGGCTGCCGCACCGACCCACTGTGCGAGCGTCGAGCGCTCGATCTTGACGCCTGAGCGCGCCAGGATTTGCGACTGGCGATAAAGCGGCAAGTGATCCGCGTGCTTGCTCACGACCACGTCGGCAACAAGTGCTTCCGTCGGCAAGCCGCCTTCGACGAGCCGCGGCGGAGCCGGCGCCTGCACGATGCCGGCGACGTCGTCGGCGCCGGTCTTCTCGCACGTCCGGCAGGCGTACTTCGGCCGCCGCGTGACGAGCACGGTGAGCTTGGCCGGAATTTTGTCGAGTCGCTTCGAGCTGTCCTCGTCGATCACATGCATGGCGCCGCCGCAGCACGCGCACGTCGTGCCGCCCTCGGGCTCGATGACGATCTCCTCGTGCGGCAGATGATCGAGATTTTCGTTGCGGGAAGCGCGACGCTTCTTTGCGCCGGTGCGCTTCAGGGCCGGATCAGCCTTTTCCAGCTCGGCCTCGACCTTGGCCGCCGCGATCTCGAGTTCCTCGAGTGCCAGCGCCAGCTGCGCCTCGCTGATGCGCTCGGATTTGCGGCCGAAGCGCGCGCGGCGCATCTCGGTCAAGATCTCCTGCAGCCGCGCCTTGGCGGATTCCAGACGCGCATTGAGAGCGGCAAGCTCGCCGTTGCGTGTCGCGAGTTCGCTGTTGTTGGTCGCGAGTTCGGCATTACGGGCTGCCAGCTGTTCGCGCTCGCTGACGATCGTGTCGCGCTCGGCAGCAAGAGTGGCATTCGCGGCGCGCTCAGCCATGATCAACGCATGTAGTGCGTCGATATCGGTCGGCAATGCGGGCGTGCTCGGCATGTCGACGACATCAGCTGATTCTCTCGCGGTCGGCAGCTCTGATCGCGCGCCTGAGTCCACCTGTCGCGGGATCACAGCGGCTCGGCCCGCGAACCGGCACGTCGCGATGGCATCGAAGGCTTTCAGTATCATGACGCGGCACTCGGACGGACAACGTCACGCGCTTCGATTCGCACCCAGTCGACACCTTCCAAGAGCGCCGAGAGCTGCGACGGTGTGAGCCGCATCAGGCCGTCCTCGACCGCCGGCCACCGGAACTGGCCAGCTTCCAGCCGTTTCGACAACAGACAGATGCCGGTGCCGTCCCACCACAGAAGCTTCACACGATCGGCGCGTTTCGAGCGGAACACATAAATCGCACCCGAGAACGGATCGGTGGCGTGAATCTGCTGCACGATCGCAGCTAAACCGTCCGCTTGCTTGCGGAAGTCCACTGGCTTCGTCGCCACGAAAACCTGGATCTCTGTGGAACTCCCCAAAATCATGACGCCCTCCGCAGCCCGGCGAGCACGGCCTCGAGCACAAGTACATCGACCTTGCCGACGACACGCACAACAGCGATGCCGATCGCGATCTCGATGACGCCACGCGGCCCCGTATTCGAAGACGTTGGCGGGGAGGACGGTGGCGCTGCTGTCGGCGCAACGAGCATCACCGGCGCAAAGTGCTGGGCCACGGCGGGGGCGGGCGCGCCACGGACCTTCGACTTGCCGTTCCCAGATCGCGCGACTGTCCGGTGTGAAGCGGCCTCGATCGGTGGAGTGGCAGCCGCGAGCAATGCGCGCGCCTCGCGCCGCCAGCCAAACAACTGCTGCGGAGATAGCCCGTTCCGCCGCGCCACGTCCGATATGTTGGCGCCAGGCTCGGCGCTCTCCAGCAGAATGCGCGTCTTCTCCCCGTCCGACCATTCCCGGCGCCGCGCGGTGCCGGTGATCAGCTCGATCCGCCGAACGCCGACAACGTCCGTATCGCCGCCGTCCGGCTTCGTCTCAAGCTTACGCTCAAGCATCATGTCAAATCGATCGCTCATGGGAGGGCATTAAGCCACCACTCGCGATCAGCCGGAACGTGGGGGCCGGACACCGCTTACTCCGCATCGACGCTACACGACTATGATCAATGCCCGTTTCGGTTGGCGGGGACATTTGTGGCAGGAACGGTATCATTCCTTCCCGATGGATGATGCGCACGTGCTGGAGGCCGTGCGTTACGTCGAGATGAATCCAGTCCGCGCCCGGCTGGCGGCTGCCCCGCAGGACTGGCGCTGGTCGAGCGCCAGGGCCCACGTCGAGCGTCGTCCTGACGGCCACG
>JANLYD010000374.1:0-7265 GCA_031365465.1 Hyphomicrobiaceae bacterium | reverse complement strand
GTCTGGATGAAGCGCATCACCGACATCTACGAGCATGCAGTGTGGCTGAACCCGATCCCCGAAGACACCTGGGCCTGGACGCCGAGCACGAAAATGCTGAAAGACATGATGGAGGGCCGCATGTACCCGCTTACGCTGGGCGGCCTGGAGCGGGCCATGAAAGAACTGATGCGATAAGGGATGCGAGCCGGTTCCGGCCACGTGCCAATGCAAGGAACGATGATGCCGGAAATGAAGCGTCTTCGCCTAGGCGATCTCGATATCTCGCATCGCGACGTATTCGAGCGCGACATTCAATATATCTACGACGAGATTTTTGTCGGCAATTGCTACGATCACCCGCATCTCAAGTTGAGCGATCGGCCTGTTATAATGGACGTCGGCGGCAACGTCGGCTTCTACTCGATCTGGGCGGCCCGCAAGTATCGTCCGCGCACCCTGCTGGCGTACGAGGCGAGCCCGACGACCCACGCGTGTCTTGCCGACAACGTGGCGCGTTATGTCGATGCGGCCGTCACCGATGCCAAATGTTTGAATTATGCGGTGTCTCGCGAGGCCGGACAAACACTGACGCTCAACCAACCACCTTGGAACTCCGGCTTTTCGACGCTGGTAGACGGCTCGAAACTGGCCTGGGTCGAAGATCTCAAAACCAAAGGTGAATTGATCACGCACAAGGTGGAAAGCACGTCGATTTCCCACGAAATAGCCACCCGCAAGCTCGCCATCGTCGACGTGCTCAAGATCGACGTCGAAGGCCATTTCGTCGAAGTGCTTGAAGGCATCGCGTCAGCCGACCTGCCGAAGGTGCGCAATATCGTGCTTGAAGCTGAGTACGCCGATGAACTCGGCCATTCGCGCGAGTCCCTCTGTGCGCGATTGCGCTCGATGGGCTACCAAGTGGAAGCCAAGGACGCGGCGCAGATCATGATCTATGCGTGGCGCGATTAGCGGTTGCAAGCGTTGACGCGAAGTCGCCCTGGCCGATATGGGCCGCTCCCCATCGCCCGCTTCACATGATATGCACTGCCAATTCCTGGTGGCTCAAATCGTCAGCCGCCCTAGTTCGCTCATCGCATCGAGAGACACGCGCCATGGCCTCCGCACCCTTACCGCACGCTGCAAGCGTGCCGCCCAACAGCTATCGCACCGGACCAGATGAAAAAGGTTTCTTCGGCCTGTTCGGCGGGCGATTTGTCGCCGAAACGCTGATGCCGCTGATCCTCGATCTCGAGCAAGCCTACAATGCCGCCCGCAAAGACCCGAACTTCGATCGCGAGCTGACCTACCTCAACAAGCATTATTCCGGCCGGCCGAGCCCTCTCTACTTTGCCGAACGCGTGACCGAGGAGCTTGGCGGTGCCAAAATCTACTTCAAGCGCGATGAGCTCAATCACACAGGCTCCCACAAGATCAACAATTGTCTCGGCCAGATCTTGCTCGCCAAACGCATGGGAAAGACGCGCATTATCGCCGAAACCGGCGCCGGTCAGCACGGCGTCGCCGTGGCCACCGTTTGCGCGAAATTTGATTTGCCGTGCGAGATTTACATGGGCGCGACCGACGTTGAACGGCAGGCACCGAACGTCGCGCGCATGAAACTGCTGGGCGCCAAGGTTAACGCTGTGACATCGGGTGCCGGCACCCTCAAAGACTCCATGAACGAGGCGCTGCGCGATTGGGTCACCAACGTCAGCGATACCTACTACATCATCGGCACGGCGGCAGGACCCCATCCCTACCCCCAACTCGTCCGCGACTTCCAGTCGATCATGGGCCGCGAAACACGTGATCAGATGATGGAGGCCGAAGGCCGGCTCCCCGACGTGCTCGTCGCCTGCATCGGCGGCGGCTCCAACGCGATCGGGCTGTTCCACCCCTTCCTCGACGACAAGGACGTTGCCATCTACGGCGTCGAAGCCGGGGGCCATGGCCTCGAGATCGACAATGGGCACGCGGCGTCGATGAACGGCGGGTCACCGGGCGTCCTGCACGGCAACCGTACTTATCTGCTGCAAGATGCCGACGGCCAGATCCTAGAAGGCCATTCCATCTCGGCAGGCTTGGATTATCCGGGCGTCGGTCCGGAACACGCCTGGCTCTGCCAGACCGGCCGCGTGAAATATGTCTCCGCGACGGATAAGGAAGCCCTGAAAGCGCTGCAGTTGTGCACGCGGCTCGAGGGCATCATTCCCGCGCTCGAACCGGCGCACGCGCTCGCCTATGTCATGAAACTGGCGCCCACGCTGGCCAAGGACAAGTTGCTGGTCATGAACCTGTGCGGCCGCGGCGACAAAGACCTGCACACCGTGGCAAAGGCCTTGGGATTGGAGATGTAGCGATCTCGCCGCATCCCCATACCGAAGTTTACAAGATATCGAAGACGCAGGGGCCTACAGCCGAATGACACAGCAACACACTCGCATCGATCGCCGGTTTGCCGAGTTGAAAAAAGCGGGACGACCGGGCCTCGTGACCTACGTCATGAGCGGCGATCCCGATTATGAAACGGCGCGTGAGATCGTGCTCGGATTGCCAAAAGCCGGCGCAGACTTCATCGAACTCGGCATGGCGTTCTCAGACCCCATGGCTGATGGGCCAGCGATCCAGGCCGCAGCGTTGCGCGCACTGAAAGGCGGACAGACGCTCAAGAAAACGTTGCAACTTGTCCGGGAATTCCGACAGGCCGATACCGAAACGCCGATTATCTTGATGGGCTATTACAATCCAATTTACGTTTTTCCCGTCGAAGCGTTCCTCGACGAGGCCAAGACGGCCGGCGTGGACGGCCTGATCGTGGTCGACTGCCCACCGGAGGCCGACGACGAGTTGTGTATCCCTGCGATGCATCGCGGCCTGAATTTCATCCGGCTTGCGGCCCCGACCACCGACGCGAAGCGATTGCCGGCCGTTCTCAAGAATTCGTCCGGCTTCGTCTACTACGTGTCGATCACCGGCATTACCGGCAGCGCCGCGCCTGACCCGGACCTGGTGCGGCTGCAAGTAGCCGCCATCAAGAAGTCGACGAGCCTGCCGGTTGCGGTCGGTTTCGGCGTCCGCACGCCCGATCAGGCCAAGGCCATCGGCAAGGGCGCGGACGCCGTTGTCGTCGGGTCGGCACTGGTTGGCGCGATCGAGACGTCGTTGACCAAGTCGGGAGAAGCGACGGGGGAGACGGTTGCCGGCGTTCTAGGGTTGGTTCGTAATCTCGGAAATGCCCTACGCGGGATTTAAGCATAAGAAAAAGCTTGGTAACTCTGCGGCCCGCCCTTGGCGGCAACCTTGCTGCATCCGATGTATGAGGCTATTGAGGCGATCTGAGCGCCTGCAAGATCAGCCCGCAAGGATAGCCCGACAGGAGCGCCTGACGTGAATTGGATCAACAACGTCGTTCGTCCGAAGATTTCGAGTTTCCTGACCACACGTCGGGAACCGCCCGACAACTTCTGGCACAAGTGCGGCGGGTGCGGCCAGATGAGCGACAAAAAAGCGTTGGAAGACAACGACTACGTCTTTCCGTGCTGTGGTTTCCACGATCGTATGGCATCCGACGTCCGGCTCAAATCGCTGTTCGACGAGGGTGCCTACACCCCCATCGCCGTCAAGGAGCTGACACCCGATCCACTCAAGTTTCGCGATGGTCAGCGTTACACGGACCGCCTCAAGGCCGCTAAGACCAAGACGTCGCTTTCTGACGCCGTCGTGCTCGGCGAGGGCCTTCTGGATGGCGCGCCCGTCGTGGCAGCGGCTCAGGACTTCCGCTTCCTGGGCGGGTCTCTCGGAATGGCCGCCGGCGAGGCGATCGTCACCGGCATGCTGCACGCTGCCGAGAAAAAGACGCCATTCATCCTGTTTGCAGCGTCCGGCGGCGCGCGCATGCAGGAAGGCATTCTTTCGCTGATGCAGATGCCGCGCACGACGATCGCGGTGCAGCGCCTGCGCGAGGCGCATGTGCCCTACATTGTCGTCCTCACTGATCCGACGACGGGCGGCGTGACCGCATCGTATGCCATGCTTGGCGATGTGCATATTGCAGAGCCCGGCGCACTGATCTGCTTCGCTGGCCCCCGCGTGATCCAGCAGACGATCCGCGAGCAGCTACCTGATGGCTTCCAGCGCGCCGAATATCTGCTGGCGCATGGGATGGTCGATATGGTCGTCCATCGTCACAAGATGCGCGAAACGCTCTCACGCGTGTGCCGCTTGCTGATGGCCGGCACGGCCGCCGGCGCGTCCGCAAGTGAGCCGGCACGGAAAAAGCCGGCAGGCTATATCAAGAGCATGAACGGCCACGCGGTCGATGGCAAAGTCGTCGAACGTCTGGCGCGCGGTTCCGACGTCCTGGAGCCTGAACCCGTCGACGGTGCGCAGCGCTTTGACGCCGCCGCTGTCGAGGCCCGCGAAAAGGCCAAACGCGACGCAGACGCGAAGGCCAAGAGCCGGGCGTTGCCGCGCGACGGTGCCCGCAGCTGACGCCGATGAATCTACGGCGGCTCACGCTCTCGGACATGGATGCAGCGGCAGGTGTGCTGCGGACGTCGTTCGACGCTGCGTTACCCACTCTGGCGGGATTGCATACGCCGAGCGAAGATCGCTGGTTCTTTCGAGAAAAACTTTTCCCCGCGACGACCATGTGGGGCGCATTCGACGAGAACACCCTGTTGGCGTTCATGGCGTTACACGACGACTGGATCGACCAATTGTACGTCGTGCCCGACGGGCAACGGCGTGGTCTTGGAACGCGTTTGCTGACCATCGCCAAGGGTGCGTCGCCGGTGCTCAATCTCTGGACGTTTCAACGCAACGGACCAGCCCGCCGGTTCTACGAAGGCAACGGTTTCCATTTGGTGGCCACGACCGACGGCTCCCGCAATGAAGAACGTGAGCCGGATGCGCAGTATCGCTGGGTGCAGTCAGAGACACGCCGGAGTTGACCATGCCCACCAGCGACCAGCTTTTAGCGGAGCTGAAGACTTTGCATCCCGTGCTGATCGATCTGTCGCTCGGACGGATCACGGTGCTGTTGGAAAAGCTTGGGCATCCCCAGCGCCGCCTGCCGCCGGTCGTGCACATCGCCGGCACCAACGGCAAAGGCTCCACGACAGCCTATTTGAAAGCGATGTTCGAGGCTGCCGGCAAGCGCGCGCACGTTTATACGTCACCTCACCTGGTCCGCTTTCACGAACGCATCTCGTTGGCGGGTCCTGACGGAAAGTCGGTGCCGATCTCGGAAACGGCACTCGTCGAGCTGCTGCAGCGCGTCGCCACCACCAATGCCGGAGGCGCCGTGACGTTTTTTGAAATCACCACCGCCGCTGCGTTCGTGGCCTTCTCTGAAACGCCTGCCGATGTGCTCATTCTCGAAGTCGGACTGGGTGGCGACTTCGACACGACAAATGTCGTCGAGCGGCCGGCCTTATGCGTCATTACGCCGATCGCCATGGACCACGCGGAGAAACTTGGCGGCACGTTGGACAAGATCGCGGCGACCAAAGCGGGCATCCTCAAGCCCGATGTACCGGCCGTCATCTCGCAACAGGAGCCGATACCGCTCGATGTCATTCGGGCGCGCGCGCGCCAAACGCGCTCACCGTTGATCGTCTGGGGCGAAGATTTCGAAGCCTTCGAGCAACGCGGCCGGATGCTGTTTCAGAGCGAAATGGAAGTGCACGACTTGCCCTTGCCAGCGCTCCATGGTCGCCACCAGATCATCAACGCCGGTACGGCAGTCGCCGCAGCCCTGCAGCTCAAACCGCTGGGCCTGACCGATGCCGCAATCGAACAGGGACTGCTCGACGTGCGATGGCCCGCACGGATGCAGCGCCTCACCAACGACATCTGGACTCGTGGGCTTCCACTCGGCTCGGAAGTGTGGCTCGACGGCGGCCATAATCCCGCCGGCGGTCAGGCGATCGCACAATCATTTGCCGACCTGGAAGAGAAAGCCTCCAAGCCACTTTGCTTGATCGTCGGCATGCTCGGCATCAAGGATGCGTCGGGGTTCTTGGCGCCGTTCAGCGGTTTGGCAGCGCGCGTTTTGACGGTCTCGATTCCGGGCGCGCACGAAAAACCACATGAGCCCGAAGCGCTTGCTGCCTTGGCGCGTGCCGGCGGCTTTCAGGCCTCCGCAAGCGATGGCGTGTTAGCAGCCCTGACGCAGCTCGGCCAAAACAGCCCGGACCCGATCCGTGTGCTGATCTGCGGGTCGCTCTACCTCGCGGGCCACGTTCTCGCGTTGGAGCAAGGCGTGGCCCCGCAGTCGAACTGAACCTGACGACGCCTTCGACCGGCGGAATGCGTCAGTCCTCCTCGGCGAGCCCATGCGGGGTTTTTTCCCACAGGTAGGGATCCCGATAGAGTTGCCAGAGCGCCCGATAGGCAGCGAGCGAAATCAGCAACCAGTACAGTGGCATCAACACCGCTGACATCGTCAAACGATGCCCCCGCCGCCAACTTGCGACGGCGCCGACGACGATGGCTGCCAAGTAACCGGTGATCAGATTGCCGAGCGAAAGCCACCACAACACCGGCCCGAGCGTGGCACCATAAGCGTCCGGATGAAGGTCGAATGCATAGTCTGCTGCCACCGCACAATAGAACAGCGGGTGCACCAGTGCCGACACGATCAGCCCGCCCAGGTAAAGGTGAAAGCCGAGCGTGCGAAAAAACCCAAGATCGCGCAGCAATGCCAACGGCTCGCGCGTGTGCACGAGATACGTCTGCATCCAGCCTTTTAGCCAGCGCGTGCGTTGACGCAGCCAAAGACCGAACGTTGTCGGCGCCTCCTCCCATGTCGTCGATGATATCACGGCCACACCGTATCCAAGGCGGGCAATGCGGATGCCGAGATCGGCGTCCTCCGTGACGTTGTACGGATCCCAGCCGTGGAGTTCAGCCAGGATCGCGCGCGGAAAATGATTGGACGTGCCCCCGAGCGGCATCGGCAGGGAAAGGCGCTGCAGCGCTGGCAGAACACTGTCGAACAGCGCCGAATACTCGACCGTGAACTGTCGTGTCAGCCAACTCTGGCGAGCGTTGAAAATGTTTAAACACGCTTGAACGCAGGCGAGGGGTGCGCGTCCGGGCGCACCGTTGGCGGCTGCGCGAAACACCGATAGAGCGCGGCGGAGTTGATCCGGTTCGGGCCGGTCTTCGGCATCGTAGATCACGACGTAGTCGCCACGGGCGAGCGCGAGTGCGTAGTTGAGCGCGCGTGGTTTGGTGCGCGGTTCGCCGTCCGGCACGACGACGACGCGCATGAAGGC
>JANLYD010000357.1:0-2110 GCA_031365465.1 Hyphomicrobiaceae bacterium | reverse complement strand
ATCCTGTGCCGCGAAATCCTGGTCTCCGGCCTGCGCGAGTTTTTGGCCGAACTGAACGTTAAAATCCACGTCACCCAACTCGCCAAGTGGAAAACCACGTTGCAGATGATCGCACTCGGCGTGCTGATCGCTGGGCCTGCTGGCGACAAAGTGATCCCCCACACCACCGACATCGGCCTCGCATTGCTGTGGGTTGCAGCGTTGCTAACGCTGATGACGGGCTATGACTATCTGAAGGCTGCGGTACGCCATGCCATCGATCATTGAGGCGGGGAAGACTGCCCGTTGCCGGGAGCAGCGTTCATGACCGTTCGCCTGCTGTATTTTGCCTGGGTGCGCGAAAAACTTGGCCAATCCGAGGAAACAATCGCGCTGCCGTCGCACGTCGCCACCGTCGCCGATATCTTGGCGTGGCAGGCAACCCGTGGTCCGGAATACGAAGCTGTCTTCACCGCGACCGGCATCGTGCGCGTGGCCGTCGATCAGCACCACGCCGATCAAACCGCGTCGATAGCAGCCGCGCGCGAGATCGCGTTCTTCCCGCCTGTGACAGGAGGCTGAGCCGTGGTGGTACGCGTCCAGTCAGCTGACTTCGACAGCGGGCCCGAAATCGCGGCGCTATTGGCTGGCCGCACGGACGTCGGTGCGGTCGTGACCTTCGCCGGACTGATGCGCGGTGAAGCGCACGGCAAAACGCTCGCCTCGATGACGCTCGAACATTATCCCGGCATGACGGAAGCCGAACTTGCCCGCGTCGAGGCCGAGGCGCACACGCGCTGGCCCCTGCAGGCGACGCTGATCGTGCACCGCATCGGCACTCTCGCGCCGGGCGACAATATCGTGCTGGTGGTCGCCGCCTCCCTCCATCGCCATGCCGCCTTCGATGCCGCGTCGTTCTTGATGGATTACCTCAAAAGCCGCGCCCCCTTCTGGAAAAAAGAACTGGCCATCGACGGCAGCGGCGGCTGGGTCGACGCCCGCGAAAGCGACGATTTAGCCATCCAGCGCTGGGGCACCACTGCCTCGCGTTGATTCACTGATTACCCGTGTTCCCGTTGGCGGGACCAGCGCGTTGATAGATACTCGAGGAAACGACGAGACCTATCGCAGGACGCAGGCGCATGGACGACGGTTTAAACAACGGTTCGCAGCAAAGCTCGAACGCCCCCTCGCGCGATCATTCGGCTTCGACACCGGACAGCCCCGCTGGCGGGTCCCTTGTGCTGGCCTTTACGGCGACCACGTTCCTGTCGGCGATCTTGCTCTTTTCTATTCAGCCGCTGTTCGCCAAGATGGTGCTGCCCGTGCTCGGCGGCGCGCCGTCCGTCTGGGCGATGGCCGTCTGCTTTTTCCAGCTCGCACTCCTTGCGGGCTATTGCTACGCCCACGTTCTGAAAACTTATGTCCCGGCGCGGCTGACCGGACCGATCCATCTCGCCCTCTGTCTGGTCGCATTTCTAGCCTTGCCGATTGCCCTGCCGTCGGGATGGGGCGAGCCGCCACCCGGCGAGCCCTATCTTTGGCAACTCGGCCTCTTCAGCGTCGCGGTCGGGCTCCCGTTCGTCGCGGTCGCAGCCAACGCGCCACTGCTGCAGGCCTGGTTCGCAGGCACCTCACACCCCGCCGCGCGCGATCCGTATTTTCTCTATGCCGCCAGCAATCTCGGCAGTTTCGTGGCCCTGCTGGGCTATCCCTTCCTGCTCGAGCCGTTGTTCGGCGTCTCGGCACTGAGCCGCTTCTGGACCTTCGGCTTCGTGGGGCTTGTCGCGTGCCTTGCAGGTGTCTTCATGCTCGCCCGCAACAACCCAATGACCGCATCTAGTCCGCAATCAGCGTCGTCGACCGCAGACGATGCACGCTCGCGCCCGACCTGGAGCGCGCGCCTGCACTGGGTCATTCTCGCGATGGTGCCGTCTGCGCTGCTGACCGCCTTCACCACGCACGTCACCACCGACATCGCCTCCGCGCCGCTGCTCTGGGTGCTGCCGCTGTCGATGTACTTGCTGACATTCGTGTTGGTGTTCCGCGAACGGGCGGTCATCCCGAGTTACATCTTACTGCCGCTGCATCTGATATCGGTCACCGCTGTTTTGCTCATCTTGTCGCAAAC
>JANLYD010000356.1:0-2914 GCA_031365465.1 Hyphomicrobiaceae bacterium | reverse complement strand
GCCGGGCTCGACAAAAGTTCGCTGAAGCCGATGATATTCGTCAGCGGCGTGCGCAACTCATAGGAAATATGACTGATGAACGTACTCTTGAGCCGGTCCGCCGCGATCAACGCGTCGTTGCGTTCGATCAGCGCGCGCTCGTAGCGCTTGGCGTCGGTCACATCGACGAAGGTGATCAGCGTCGCGCCATCCGGCAACGGCGAGATCGCATAATCGATCATGCTTTGATCCGGACGCACCACTTGGCCCTTCGACGGCTGGCGGCGGTCGGAAATACCGGTCACGGCCCGGCTCATCCGCGACCACATGGCCGGGTCGTCCGACAACACCGAGCACTGACGGATGATCTCGTCGATGTGCGGGCCCTCGGCCAACGTCGCGCGCGACAGGCGCCAGATCTGGGCGAACGCCGAATTGAACAGCTTCAACCGGCCGTTGGGCGCGAACACGGCGACGGCTTCGGTCAAGTTGTCGAGGGTTTCGCGTTGCGCGTCGATCAACGCGTTGTAGCGGCTTTCGAGCGCCAATCGCTCGGTTGCGTCGTCGTAGAGATAGGTGACGCCGCCGTCCGGGCGTTGCTCGGCAAGCACGTGGATGGTACGGCCGTCGTTCAGGTGCCACCAGTCCTCGAATTCGATGCCGGATGCCGGTGCGCCGAGTACCTTGGATTTCCAGTCGCGATAGTTGACCACCTCCGGCAGGCGCGACAAGGCCCGCAACCGGTCGAGGATCTCGCCGTCGCTGGGGCACGACGCGAGCCATTCGGCGTCGAGTTGCCAGAGCGCGCTATAGGCATCGTTGAAGAACGACAAGCGCCGGTCGGGGCCGAAGATCGCAACGCCCGACGAGACGCGGTGCAGGGTGCGATCGTAGGCGGAGATCTGGCGGTCGAGTTCGCCGCGCGCGGTTTCGATTGCCGCGACGTCGATGGCGGCGCCGGCGCTGGCGCCTTCGAGCGGCAGGATCACGACATCATGGGCCTTGCGCTCGCCGCGCGAAATCAGCGGCAACCGTTCGCGGTAGGTCGCGCCGGAACCGACCACTTGCATGGCCCGGTTGCGTTCGCGTGTTTCCAGCAATTCGGCACCGGACTTGCGCGCGTCGTCCAGGCTATCGGCTTCGACGGCCTTGAGATAGGCGGTATTCACCCAATCGAGTTTGCCATCGCCGTTGCGCAACCACACCGGCATGGGCAGTGCGTCGAGCAAAGCCCGGCCGGCCCGGATCTCGCGAGTCAAGGCACGTTGCTGGTCGAGAATGCGTGCGAGATCGTGCTTGTGGCCGACGGCATCGCGGAAGCGCAGTACCGAGCGGCCGGATGCGGTGCGGCCGTCGGCTTCGAGGTGCGTGCCGGCCTTGGTGCGGACCAGAAGATTGAAGGCCCGGCCATCGGCGAACAAAGCATCGAGCGCCGCTTTCAATTCGGCGGCGGCACTGGTTTCAAGCCAGCCGCCGAAACGTTCCAGTCCGACCGGATCGCGCGGCACACCCGGCACGTGCGCCAGCGAATGGATCATGATCTGCACGCGCTGGCCGGTTTCCCAGAAGGCGAGCACCTGCGGCTCGGCATCGATGATGGCTTCTTTGGCCGCAAGCTCCAGACGCAGGCGGAGCACCTCTTTGCGGTCCGAGTGCGGCCGCCGGGTTTGGCCCCGGCGCCGGACGTACAGGACCGCGGCGCCGCCGAGGATCGTCAAACCGATGGCAATCGTGGCCAGCAACGCCATCGCGACGTTTTGCACGGCGAGGCCTGCGAACGTGCCGTTGACGACGGCAACGCACAGCGTGCCGACGACTGCGACGCTGGCCAAGACCAGCATCGTCAATTCAAAACGCGGATGACCGATTGTCCCGAGGTGACGTGCCACGATTGCGTATCCGTAAGTAGTGTCTGGTACCCTCGCGGTGAGGGTACACGTGGTCGGAAACTGCACCGGGCAATGCAGAACGCCGGCGCCTCATCCGAGTGCCGTCCGAATCAACTATGAAGTGCTTCGCAAATTCTGAATAGGGCGTAATCGGCACAAAATCGAAATAGTTATGCGATTGAATACTTTGCGGGCCCCGAGTGGATACTCGGAGCCCGCTGGATATTGCTCGCTGCTGAAGTAAACGAACCGGGGTCAGACCCATGGGTCTGACCCCATTTGTAACTTGGCGTTGAACTGGGCGGTGGCGGCGTCGATGCCGTCAGCCATGAACGTTGCGTAGCTGGCCACTCCTTGCACAGCAAACACGTCGAGCAACTCGCTGGTCATCAACCAAGATGGATCGACGAACCGTGCGACGGGGTCAGACCCATGGGTCTGACCCCGATCATGGGTCTGACCCCGAACGCGCGCCGCGACGTCGTAAGCTGCCGCGCTCGACCACGGCCATGACTCGGGCTGTCGCTGCGGGTGGTGCATGATCGGATTGAGGTGAATATACCGAAGCGCTTGCACCAAATGCGCCGTGCTGTTGATTCCAACTGAAAGAAAACGCCCCCTGAACAACGGACCATCGCGGCCGTGGCGGCGATTGAAACGATGCGTGTATTGGCTGGCGAAGCGCTGCATTGCCGTCGACAGCGTGCCGTCGATACTCTGGACCAGCAAGTGATAGTGATTGCCCATCAGACAATAGGCATGGATCGCGAAGTGCCCCACAGAGGCAGTCGACAGTTCGTCAAGAAATCCCGTACGATCCCGATCGTCGTCAAAGATGACCGTACGGGCGACACCGCGATTCATCACGTGGTGCCAAGCGCCCTCGAAATCAACGCGGTGTGGTCGGGGCATGGCGCGCGTCCGGGCGAAATGGTGACAGCCCCCTGGGACTGTCACCATCAAACTACCACGCTCGGAATTCAGTGCAATGGGCGCAGCGAACCGGGGGAACAACCAATGGGAAGTACCCAGAAAACCCCCCAAAA
>JANLYD010000443.1:0-48003 GCA_031365465.1 Hyphomicrobiaceae bacterium | reverse complement strand
TTGGCGCAGTTCGGCGATTATCAGGACGCCATGCTCGTCGGTGAGCGTTCGCTCTACCATTCCGTCGTTTCGATGTATCTCAACTGCGGTTTGCTCGACGCGCTGACGATGTGCCGGGCCGTCGAAGCCGCGTTCAAATCGGGCACGGTGCCGCTTAACGCGGCCGAAGGTTACATTCGGCAAATTGTCGGCTGGCGTGAATACGTGCGTGGCATCTACTGGCTCAAAATGCCAGCCTACGCATCCTCGAACAAGCTGCAACATACCCGGCCGCTGCCAGATTTTTACTGGACTGCGGATACGAAGATGGCGTGCATCGCCGCAGCCGTCACACAGACCCGCGAGGACGCCTACGCCCATCACATTCAACGCCTGATGATCACAGGAAATTTCGCACTGTTGGCGGGTGTGCTGCCGCAAGCATTGCACGAATGGTATTTGATTGTGTACGCCGACGCCTATGAATGGGTTGAACTGCCAAACACGATCGGTATGAGCCAGTTTGCAGACGGCGGTCTGCTTGGATCCAAGCCCTATATCGCCAGCGGAGCCTACATCAATCGCATGTCCGATTATTGCGGTAGCTGCGCTTACAACGTGAAGGCTCGCACAGCGTCAGATGCATGTCCGTTCAATGCGCTTTATTGGGACTTCATTCGGCGGCATGCCACGCTTATGAAAAGTAACCCGCGAATGGCCAATAGCGTACGCGCGTACGATAAGTTCGATGCTGCCGAGCGGACGCGCATCACTGAACGCGCAGAATTCCTGCTCGCAGAGTTGCGCTCAACTGCAGATTGGCCATGAGAGCTTGTTACCGATAATACCATAACAAAATTGCACCCGCCGTCACTGCCAGCGCCATCGAGACCAACAACACCGTCAACACATGCCCTGTCAGTGGACTGCCACCTCGCGCCCTACGATCGGTTACCACCTTTGGCCGGTCGCTCTCATTGGAACTTGCCATCTCGGTTCATCTCCTAGCGTTTGCAGTAGAACGACCGGCAGGCGGATGGCGTTCCTCGGTCCGGTCGGGCCCGGGTCGATGGCCGACGCAATGGAACCATTGTCGCCGCTGACGCTCGTTCTTCAAACAGTTCGGCTCATGATTGACGAGTTGAAACCGGGATAGTCGTGAGGCACGGTTACGACATCAAAATCTCACTTAGAGACGCTGGCAGCTTCTGCAACTTCTCTGCTGCAGCGAGCATGGACAGGACATAGCCGGTCGGCCCGAACCCGCAGATAACTCCAGTCACTGTCGAAGATTGTATCGAGTGACGATGCAATTCATCGCGCGCGTGAATGTTGGAGATGTGGACCTCGTATATTGGCCCTTCAAAGGTTTTCAAAGCGTCGAACAGCGGGATGGATTTGAATGACAGTCCGGCTGGATTGATGATCAGGGCGTCCGCTCGTGTTCGGGCGCTTTGCACATGATCGACCAGCACGCCCTCGTGGTTGGTCTGGTGGAATTCAAGGCTGGCTCCCAGTTGCTTTGCGATTGCTGCGCATCGCGCTTCGATCTCGGACAACGTCGTCGTGCCGTAGATATGCGGCTCTCGGATTCCCAGCATATTGAGATTGGGACCATTCAGTATCATCAGGCGCAGCGTCATAGACTTCTCGTTTTTTCTGGCGTGCGGAGCGATGGCCGCCGCGCGCGGTTTTGAGTAAAAATTTCAGAGATGGAACACTTGTCGAAACAGTTCCGCTTGCGCGCCAAGGCCAGCGCTTGTGAGCGCTTCCTCCACGGCTTGTACCTGAAGTCCTTCCACCAGCAACAGAGCTGAGAAAGTGCTGTCTCCTTCGCGCATACTCTTCTCTTTTGTCGGTAAAGTCGTTCGACCCGTGTCGGTTTCGAGAAGACGTGCGGCAACGATGAGATCCCTGCTTGCGATCGACTGCAGTGCTTTTGAATCTGGATACGGATCTGCTGCAAACTTGACAGCGCCCAGAACGCCGCCGTGGCCAGTGCCGAATGCGTGGCTGACCTGGCCGCCGCCACGGACGAAATTGCCGAGGATCGGCATGATCCGCTGTGACCATGGCGTCGGCGTATTCAGCCGTCGCAGGTAGCTGTCGCTATCCAGCACGGCCGGTGACGTGAGTTCGTAGTGGATGAAGTACCGGCAAATGCCCGCGTCTATCGCGCGATAGGCCCTGACAGCGCAAAATCCGTCCACGCTCAGTCGCTCAGTGGTGTGCTCGCGCGTGAGCCAGTGCAGATAATCGACTTCGTTCTCTGCGGAAACATCGCTCCAGATTGCCAGAAACGCATTGCTTTCCATGTCGACACTCCAAATCGATCTCAGCCGTTAGATCTTCGATCCCAAGATGCGCGGGCGATTTTCTGATGGATGGTGGCGTCACCGCGTCGTATTGGCTCGGCGAACTGGCTCCGAAGTAAGCGCGGGCCTGTCACCAAGTGCTGTCAGCGTCGCGGCGCCATTGGCGCAAAGACCCCGTTGTAGACCTTGGAAACGGGTGCAGCGTAGGCCCCGCTTTTCGAAGTCGTCACGCCGAGGGCCGCCAATCCTTCAGCGAGTGCAACGGCGCACGCGACGCCATCGAGAACGGGCACGCCGTGCTTTGCGGCCAAATCCCGCGTAAGGTCCGCCATGCCGGCACAGCCGAGAACGATGGCTTCAGCTTTGTCCTCGCGCAGCGCTTTTGTAATCTCGTTGTCGATAAGCGAGCGCGCGTCCGATCCAGGATCCTCGAGCGCCAGTACCGCCACTTCGGCCGCGCGGACCCGAGCGCAGCGCCGATCCAGACCGTATTTCAACAAGTTCAGTTCGATGGCGGCGATAGATCGGGACAGCGTTGTGATGACGCTGAAACGATGCGCAACCAACGCGGCCATATGAAATGCTGCTTCGCCGATCCCGATTACAGGAGCTCTCGCAAGGCAGCGCGCCGCCTCCAACCCAGTATCGTCGAAGCAGGCGATGATGTGGCCGTCGACCGCTAGTGCCTCACCCTTGGCGATTTCGTCGAGCAGGCCCGGTACGCTGAAAGCCTCGTCATAATATCCTTCTATTGAAACCGGACCATAGGCAGGATTGGTTGCTATGATTTCGGTACCGGGCCGGGCGGCTGCGCGCGCGGCGGCGCCGATCTTGGCGGTCATGGACGCGGTGGTGTTGGGATTGATCACCAGCAGCTTCATTGTGCGCACCGCCTCTTTCAAACCATGCCTTGACCGGCGTCGGAACCACGCCGTGCCTGACGCGCGCGTAGAAGCTGAATGGTCGCCAGCGCCAAGCCTATCACTACGAATGACACAGCGGTGGTCACCGTGCCGAGCGCGTATATTTCGGGTGTTGTCACGGTGGTGGTGAGGGCCTGCAATTCCAGTGGCAGTGAATTTCGCTCGCCGATGGCTTGCGACGAGCGGGCGATCTCATCCCACGACAGAGTGAAGCCGAACAGGGCCACTCCAATCAGGGACGGCAGAATGATTGGCAAGACGACGTGGCGAAAAGATTGCCACGGTGTCGCGCCGAGGTCGGCTGCTGCTTCCTCCAGGCGCTTGTCGAAGCGATTGAAGATGGCGAACATGATCAGCAGACCGAATGGAAGCGTCCATGTCAAATGGGCACCAAGCCCGGAGGTAAACAGGCCCATGCTGGTGGTGAAGCCATCGTTCATGAAAGCCGGCGCGTACGCTTTGAACGCGTCGTCCAGCAGGCGGAATTGCAGAGCAATACCGAGCGACGTGACGATCGATGGCACGATCAGGCTGGCAACAGCGGCGTAGAACACGAAGTTCTGCCCCCAGAACCGCTTTCGAAAAGCAAGACCGGCCAGAAGTGAGAAGGCTACCGTGAGCGTCATTACTGCGAGCCCAAGCCTCAGTGATCGCCGGAATGCGGATCCGATATCGACGATGCCGCCGCCTGCAAAGAGCTTTTGAAACCAGTGCAGCGAGATACCGTTCAGCGGGAATGTGAGCCCGCCGGATGGACCCTGGAACGAGAGGACGAAGATCACCAGCATCGGGCCATACAGAAACACCAAGAACAGGGTGAAGAACGTCGCCAAAAAGTAGAAAGATCGGGGACGGCTTTCGCGCATCTTACAGTTCCTTGCGGATGTCGACGAAGCGATTGAGCGCGGTGATGATCAACATCGTGATCGCCAGCAGAATGACGGCGTTGGCCGCCGCTGGCGGAAACTGCAGAGCGTTGAGGCGGGTTTCGATGATCTTGCCGACGGACGCAATCTGCTGTCCCCCCATGACACCCACGGTGATGAAGTCGCCCATCACGATGGTGATGACGAAGATGGAACCGATGACGATGCCCGGTTTCGACAGCGGAATGACGACGTTCCAAAGGGTCTGCCAACCGGTCGCGCCAGCGTCAACGGCGGCCTCCAGCAAGGACTTGTCGATGCGCGACATTGAATTGAAGATCGGTATGATCATGAAGAACGTGAACAGATGCACGAACGCAAGCACCACGGCAAAATCAGAATAGAGGAGCCATTCAACCGGTTTGTCGATCACTTTCATCGACAGCAGTGTCTGGTTGACCAGGCCGTTACGGCCAAGCAGGGGGATCCAGGAAATCATCCGGATCACGTTGGAGGTCCAAAATGGAATGGTGCAAAGTACGGCCAGCGTCATCTGAACCGTGAAAGACTTGACGTGGAATGCGAGAAAATAGGCGACCGTAAAACCGATCAGAAGCGTGAACAACCAAACCAGGAAACAGAATTTTGCCGTCGACAAGTAAGTCTTGATAATGGTGCACAGACCCGGCAGTTGATCGTAACACCCTTCAAAGGTTTCGACATAAGAGCGCGTCGTGAAACCGGGCAAGATCGCGTAATCGTTGTAGTCCCAAAAACTGACGATCACGACGAAGATCAATGGCACCACGAAGAACATCGCGAACACAATGCTCAACGGCGCGGCCTGGACCCAGGCTGGAATGCCGCCGCGGTAGCGCCGCCTTAGACCGGTTGCTGGCGAAAATACGGATGACATCCTGCACACAGGCCCCACGAAAAGACCTGCCCCGACAGGGACAGGTCAGAGTTTGCTCCATATTGCCCGACGAGTATCAAGCCGCAATAAATTCATTCCACTTGCGGACCATATAGTCGTTCTCGTCCATCACGGCGTTCCAGCAGGCGACGTTGCCCATGCGATCGTCATAAGAGCCGCCGTCACGCGTCGCTCCTGCCTTTTCAAGCAGCGTGCCATCCGGCGCCTTGATGTCGCCCTTAGCGGCCTTGCCCTCCATCCAGTAACCCCATTCGTCCTCGCTCATGAATTTCTTGGCGGTGGGGAGTACCGCCGAATAGTATCCTTGGCGATTGAGATAGGCACCTGCCCAACCCGACAGGAACCAGTTGACGAACTCATAGGCCATGTCGGCTTTCGCGCCGTCCACGCCTTTGGAAAGGCAGAAGCCTGAGGCCCACGAACGATAGCCTTCCTTGAGCGGCTGGAAGACGCAGGGAATGCCCTTCGACCGCACGGCGGTCACGGCAGGCGACCACATCGACTGAATGACCGTTTCACCCGACGACATCAGATTGACGCTCTCGTTGAAGTCTTTCCAGAAGGCGCGGAATTGTCCTGCCTTTTTGGCTTCGGTCAGCAGCTTCATAGTCATATCGATTTCGGCGCGTGTCATATTGCCCTTGTCGGGGTATTTGTAAGTTCCCGTCGCCTCGACGACCATCGCAGCGTCCATGATGCCGATGGACGGAATATTGAGAATTGACGCCTTGCCCTTGAACTCGGGATTTAGCAGTTCCGCCCATGAATTGATTGGGCGTTTGACAAGGTCGGGTCTGATGCCGAGCGTATCGGCATTATAAACAGTCGGAATGAGCGTCACGAAATCGGTGATACCGGTGGCGAATTTCGTCGAATTGGCACCCTCGACAAACATTACTTTCTTGGGAGCTGTACCCTGATCGCCAATTTTCTTCCCGTTGGGTAATTCTCCCTTCGTGAAGATCGGTGTAATGTTATCGAATTCCTTGATGCGCTTGGCATTCATGCCAAGAATATTCCCAGACGGGACGAGCTTTTTGAGTGAAAAATATTCCGTGTCGAGGACATCGAACGAGTTTGGCTGCGTAACGACACGTTTTGTTACGTCGTCTGTTGTCGCCGAAATGTATTCGATGGTGATCCCGAGATCTTCCTTCACTTTCTTAGAAATATCATCGCCCTGATTCACTGCGGTTCCGAGGTACCGAAGGACCTTGGGTGTCTGAGCCATGACATAAGGGAAGCCCGTGATGCTACCTAGACCGGCAGCGGCGCCAGTGGCGGCAGCGGCCGATTTGATCATCGAGCGACGCGAAACGCCGCTCGTGTTTTGCGCATTATGTGTCGACTTTTTCATGTTATCTTGCTCCGTTTTAAACGCTTGTGCTTTGTCAGGCGGGGACCGACAAACGATGAAACTCTGCATCGCCCCAGGAGATTGAAACGCTATCGCCGGGTTGGAATGGAGCAGCGTCGAATGCCTGCTCGCTCAAAACTGCCGTTAATTCCGCTGCTGCGCTCGTATCCAGCGCCAACTGCACGAATGTGCCTTGATATTCGACAGCACGCACAGTGGCAGGCAATGAACCAGCAGCCGGTAACGCATGAACTTTTATCCGATCAGACCGGACAGCGATCTGACCGGCCTCAGTGTTAATTACGTTATGCCCGCCGATGAAGCGCGCGACGAACTCCGTACGGGGCGCATTGAACACTTCACGAGGCGAACCAATCTGCTCGATTTTGCCGTTGCGCATTACCACGATCACATCGGCAAGAGCCATCGCCTCGTCTTGACTGTGAGTAACGTGGACAAAGCTTATGCCAAGTTCCTTTTGGAAACGACGCAATTCCGCTCGCATCTTGATCCGAAGGAACGGATCGAGTGCCGACAACGGCTCGTCCAGAAGCAACACTTGCGGTTGCGTGATCAATGCACGGGCAAGTGCCACGCGCTGTTGTTGCCCACCCGAAAGCTGTGCTGGAACCCGTTCTGCGTAAGGCTCCATGGCAACCAGGCCGAGCAATTCCATGGCGCGGGCACGGCGCTCGACTTTCGGCGTGCCTTTCATTTTGAGTGAGAAGGCGACGTTGTCGAGACAGGACAGATGAGGAAACAGCGCGTAGGACTGGAACATCATAGCGGTGCCCCGGTCGGCTGGAGGCAAAGAAGTGATGGGGCTTCCGGCCAACACGATGTCGCCAGAGGACGTCGTTTCGTGCCCCGCAATCATGCGCAGAGTCGAAGTCTTGCCGCATCCCGACGGCCCCAGAAGACAACAATAGGTGCCCGCGGCAATTTTGAGATTGATCGCGTCGACGGCCACCGCCGTTCCGTATCGCTTGGTGACTTCGATCAATTCAAGATCGCTTGGCAGCATTGCAATCGCACCCCAAATCCACAAGTCGTTTTGCCGCCCCGCACGCGAGCCTATCCAGAGACCGAAGTTTTCAGAGGCCCAAGCTTTCACAATGAGGCGATAGCGTCGACTGCTTAGCCGCAAAAAACTTAGGCAGGTACTGGCGACTTTCCAGGCGTCTGGCTGTCTCCGTATCAAGCAAAAGCTTGGCCGGTAAGCGTGGACCATCTACTGTTCAGCACCTGGATGCAATGTCTGCCCTCACGTTGCGTTGCGTTAGACAATTCGGGTTAGCTGACGAACCGCGGACACGAGTGCTCGCGCACGAGAGGCGCAATCAGCTAAACTATCGGATGTAATGGCGCGGTACAAATGGTGGCCGGCACAATGGATGGCGCGGCCCGCACGCTCAATGTCTCGTCCCTGGGCATAAGCCGGGCCAAGAAACACGCTGAGCGCCCGCAAGGTATGGTCCTCTTCGAACGCAAACACGGCCGATATAGTCCGACAAACCAAGCCAAAGAGATCGTCGAGGAATCTATGGTGTCTGCGACGGGGTGCATGACCTCCACCATGGAATTGGGAAAATCGGCATCGGCGCTGATGGGGTGCCAGCGTGCGTCGTAGCAGTTGAACGTGAGCAGTGTTCGGAGACGCCATGACGTCAATAAACTTAGCCGTACTGGGTGCAGGCCTTATCGGGAAGCGGCACATCGAACATATTTTGGCGACGCCTCAAGCCGCACTGCAGGCGATAGTCGATCCTACGGAGGCAGCGAAGGCTCTGGCTTCCAAGCTAGGCGTTGCATGGTTTCCGGATCTTACCGCGTTGCTGGGTGCACGAAAGCCGGATGGCATCATCGCCGCAACGCCCAATCAGTTGCACGCATCAAATGGGCTTCAGGCGGTAGCAGCCGGGGTTCCGATTCTGCTCGAGAAACCCATCTCTGACGATGTTGCGTCGGCGGAGAAGCTTGTGGAGCAGGCTGAGGCTGCGGGCGTTTCAGTGTTGGTCGGCCATCATCGTCGGCACAATTCAATAATTCAGCGCGCGAAGGCGGTCATTGAAAGCGGACGGCTCGGCCGCTTGGCGACCGTCCACGCATTCTTCTGGATCATGAAGCCGGATGAGTATTTCGAGCCTGCCTGGCGGCGCGCGAAGGGTGCCGGGCCAGTGTTCCTGAACTTGATCCACGACATCGATCTTCTGCGCTATCTGTGCGGCGAAGTCGTCGCCGTGCAAGCGATGGAGTCGAACGCGCTTCGTGGCAACGAGGTCGAAGAAACGTCCGTCATTCTCTTACAGTTTGCCAATGGTGCACTCGGCACCGTCAACGTCAGCGATGCCGTTGTGGCGCCATGGAGTTGGGAACAAACGACTGGTGAGAACACGGCTTACCCTCACACCGACCAATCCTGCTATTTCATCGGCGGAACACACGGGTCACTCTCAGTTCCCAAACTTGAAGTCTGGTCAAACCGTGACAAGAGAAGCTGGTTTGAGCCGTTCGTGGCCGAACGCAGCTACGCCGCTGATGCAGATCCTCTACGACTGCAAATCGAACATTTCTGCCAAGTCATTCGCGGAACCGAAAAGCCACTTGTGTCGGGCCGTGAGGGATTGAACACGCTCAAAGTCGTCGAAGCGGCAAAGACCTCGGCTCAAACCGGGCGACAAGTGCTGGTTGCGTAGAGAACACTCAGTGCCAAAAGCGTCGATTGTCATCGTTGCTCGCGCCATCGGCTTGCCGCGATTTGCATACCTGGGGGCGACTTCAGGTGTCGCGATCGCTGCCTTACTTAAATCGAGTATGAGATATGAAGCGTACGCGAACGGAAGAATGTGACGTGCTGGTAATTGGATCGGGCGCGGGCGGATTATCTTCTGCCGTAACCGCCGCCTGGCACGGCCTGAAAGTTATCGTAGCGGAAAAGGAATCGGGGTTCGGCGGGACGACCGCCTGGTCGGGTGGCTGGATATGGGCCCCGTGCAATCCATTGGCGCAGCAAGCCGGCATCATCGAGTCCATCGACGCGCCGCGCACCTATTTGCGGCACGTTCTTGGCAACAACTTCAACGAAACGCGAGTGAACGCGTTCCTTGAGGCATCGCCACATATGATTGCTTTCTACCAGGCGAAGACCTCTCTCCAGTTCGAGGCGGGCAACAAGATTTGCGACACTTACGGTAACGCACCGGGCGCTGGTACCGGAGGACGTTCAGTGATCTCCGCGCCCTTTGATGCGCGTAAACTTGGCAAGCTGGTGCAGAAACTGCGATTGCCCATGCGCGAAACAACCTTCATGGGCATGACCATACAAGCAGGTCCTGATCTCGCGGCCTTCATGAATGTCACGCGGTCACCCCAGGCATTCGCTCATGTGACCAAGCGATTTGGGCAACATATCATCGACCTCGCGCTGCACGGTCGTGGCATGCAATTGCGTAACGGCATCGCCCTGGTGGGGAGATTGCTCAAGTCCGCTGTCGACCTTGGGGTGGACTTGCGGACCTCGTCGCCCGCGATTCGACTGCTGGAGAAGGGCGGCATTGTGCGCGGTGCCGTGCTTGCGACACCAGATGGCGAAGTCCAGGTCACCGCGCGCCGTGGTGTCGTGCTGGCGGCCGGCGGATTCCCGCACGATATAATTCGACGAAACGCCTTATTTCCTGCTGCGCACGAGCATCGGACAGTTGCTGCGCCATCAGCTACCGGCGACGGCCTGCGTCTGGGAGAATCTGTCGGCGCCGTCGTAGACGACACGTTGGCCGCATCCGGAGCTTGGTGCCCGGTGTCTGTCGTGCCGTTCGCGGACGGGACCATTGGTCATTTCCCGCACATCATCGAACGCGGCAAACCGGGCATCATCGGCGTGCTGGCCAATGGGCGGCGTTTTTGCAATGAAGGCGATGGCTATTACGACTACGTGGAGGCCATGCTGCGTGCTATCCCGAAGGGCCAAGAGGTCGCCTCCTGGCTGGTTTGTACGCGCGACTTCCAGCGACGTTATGGTCTCGGCATTGCCCGACCGGTGCCCTTGCCGGAGGGCTCCTACATTCGATCTGGCTACATTAAAGTTGGCAACACCATTTCCGAGCTTGCGCGCCATTGCGGCATCGATCCGGCTGGGCTGGAGAAGACGATTGCTGACTACAATGTGCATGCCCGTGAAGGTGAAGATCCGACCTTTGGTCGCGGTTCGACGCCCTACAATCGTCTGCAGGGAGACGCCATGAACACGCCAAATCCCTGTATCGCGCCCATTGAGAAAGGCCCGTTCTATGCGGTCAAAGTGTTGCCTGGCAGCTTCGGTACCTTCGCTGGCTTGAAGACCGATGCGAGTGCCCGGGTGCTCGATAACCGTGGAGTGCCGATCCAGGGGCTTTATGCTGCCGGCACAGACATGGCGAGCGTGATGGGTGGGCACTATCCCGCTGGCGGCATCAATTTGGGGCCGGCTATGACGTTCGGCTACATCGTCGGGCGCCATTTGGCGGGAGCTTCAGCTTACGAAGTTTCAGCTATGGCCGAAGCTTGGTAAACACTGCTTGTATGGGGATCATCGCGTGACCATCTATTCATTGGCGCATTTGACTGTCTTGAATCTCCCACCGCCCGAGATGATCAGTCTCGCGGCTCGCACGGGGTTCCAGTCCGTGGGGCTACGCCTCATTGCCGTTACCCCAACCACGCCCGGTTACGATCTGATGAACGACAGGCCGTTGATGAGGGTGACCAAGGAGCGTATGGCCGAAACCGGTGTGGGCGTGGCCGACATCGAATTCGTCAAGATCACGCCTGAGATCGATATCCAGAGCCACAAGTCGTTCTTGGAAGCCGGCGCTGAGCTGAATGCGAAGCACGTGGTGATTGCCCCCTACGATCTCGATCTGTCTCGCATGGCCGACAGGATTGCGGAATTTTGTGATCTGGCCGCGCCGTTCGGCTTGACGATCAATCTGGAGTTTTTTCCTTGGACCGTTGTTCCCAATCTTTCGACGGCGGTTGAAGTCATCGCCAAAGTGGATCGTCCGAACAGTGGTATCCTGGTTGACGCGCTACACTTTGATCGCTCGGACAGCACGCTCGAACAGCTCCGAAACGTGCCTGCGCAGTGGCTGAACTTCGTGCATCTATGCGATTCAGCAGGCCCGAAGCCGACCACCAACGACGGCTTGATCTTCACCGCACGAGAGGACCGGCTGCCACCGGGCGCGGGCGAAATCGACCTCGTGTCGATCTTGAATCACATGCCGCCCAATATTCCCGTAGGCGTCGAGGTACCTATGGCCGGAATCACAACTGCGACCTATGAGGGACTTGCTCGGCGGTGTCGGGAAGGCGCCGGGCGCATTGTTTCGAAAGCCGCGAGCACTCGGTAGCCGCTACTCTGATCGGGATAGCCGCGTGAAGTTTGCGCGCAATCGGCACCATCAAAACGCGATTTGAAGGACATATTGCCATTGTTACCGGCGGCGCGCGTGACATTGGTCTCGGCATCGCCCGGCGTCTCGCCGATCTTGGCGCAAAAATCATCGTCTGGGGATAGCGATCTCGCGCCACTCGTAGACGCCAAGGACAGTGGACGCCAAGGACTTTACTCCGGCCGGAACCGCGAAGGTCGATGTTGCGAACAATTCTTCTGCTGAGCGGCGCTTCAAGCCGCTGTTCGCGAGTTCACACAGGTGCACAACGTGGTCAGGTTGCTGAATTGTGGCCGAAAACGGCCTGGGATGCGTACTGCGAACGGGGCATCGACGGGGTTCGTGTCGCTGTGCCCGGGCCGTGCCGCCGCTCATCGAATGTGCCACTGCAATGAGGCACACCAAGGTGACACACAAGTCCGAACGTTAGGCCTGTACGATGCGGAAGGTTTGGCATTTCCGGCGTGAGCCGGCAGATGTGACGCAGTGGCGGCAATGGCGCTCCCTACGGGAGTCGAACCCGTCTTACCAAATTGAAAATCTGGTGTCCTAACCGATAGACGAAGGGAGCTAGGCCGAGGGCCCGTATAGTCAGTTTGCTGGACGGACGCAAGCCGTTGCTTCGGCGCGGCGAGGGCAAGCGCGCGACTGTGTTTGAAGTGTTGCGAATCTTGCACTTGCGGCAATGTGTTAGACTGAAAGTTCGGTATTCAAGACCCGCAAATCGTCCGACCAGGAAATTGCACCCGCCACCAGGCCGAAACCTCGGAGTGCGGCCGCGTCAGCCAAGGCTGCGCGGGGATGTGCGCCCGCCATCGCAATTGACTCGTCAAATGACGCCAGCTTCCACTTTACTATGTTGCGGATCGCCTGATCCAACGTCAACGCGGATCCGGCAAGGTGCGCCGCGCCCGGTTGACGAACCGAGCCATCGGCGCCTCGCTCTATGACCATGCCGGCGAACGCGTACCGGCCCGGCGGTGCTGCAGCGCCCGCGACAGCGTCCGTTACCAGAATCGACCGCGCAATACCTTTAGCCCGCAGCATGATCTTGAGTGCTGCCGGGGAAACGTGGATACCGTCGGCGATAAAGCAGCCAGCAAGCCGGTCGTCGGCGAGTTGCGCGAAGATCGGATTGTCGAACTTGTGGCCTTGATGAGCGACCCCATTGCCAAGATGCGTGGATAATTGCGCCCCAGCCGCGGCGGCCGCCGCCACAGCGGCTTCACGCGCGTCCGAGTGCCCGAGAGCCACGACGATCCCCCGCGCCCGAGCAGCCATTATGAACTGCTGCGCGCCGGGTAACTCGGGGGCAATCGTGACCAATAGAATGGGGGTGCTCAGCGTAGCCTGCAGGCTGTCGATGAGTGTGATATCGGGCGCTCGCATGTCTGCGGCGGGGTGACATCCGCGAAAGCCGGGAGCAGGGTTCAAAAAAGGCCCTTCGAGATGAAAGCCCGGCACCATGCGAGGTCCAAGCGAACTTTGACTAACGGCCAGATTCAGGGCCGCAAAGCGCTCGTGCAGCTCTTTGTCAGACGCGGTGATGATCGTAGGCAGGCACTGAGTGACGCCTGTCACCAGCATTGCTTCGAGGGCATGGTCGAACGCGGTCGCCGCAAGGCTGGCATCGTTGAAATCAACCCCGGCAAATCCGTTGACCTGAAGGTCGAAAAGGCCCGGCGTTTTCATCTGCTTCATTCCGCGCTGGTTGCGCTGCCAATCCGCGACGCAAGGTGTGCCGTGGGAATTTCTCTTCCCAAACCGAGCATTGTGGGTACCATGGTTCTAAGCAATCGCCGCTGGCATCGGCAAGCCGGACATCCAAAAAATCATAGGGGAGAAATTGCATGGTCAAAGTTGTGAACGCACACGCAACGCTGTCGTTGGTACCCGATCGCAATAACCGCCGGCCGGCGCGTGGACGCGCTGCCCTGCGCGGCCTTGCCTACGGTTGCCTGATGGGGGCGACATGCTTAACCAGTGTGCACGCCCAAGGAACCTACAAGGAAGCGCCGGCACTGGCCGAGCAGGTCAAGGCCGGCAAGCTGCCCACAGTCGACAAACGCCTTCCAGAGAAGCCGTTGCAGGTGCCGGTGACCGAGAGCGTAGGGCAGTACGGCGGCGTCTGGCGGCGTGCATTTCTAGGACCGGCCGACGCGAACAATTACGTCCGCGTCGTTTTCGATTCGCTGTTCCGCTTCTCGCCTGATGGCGCAAAGATCGAGCCTAAGATCGCTGCCGGTGCGGAGCCGTCGGCTGATTTCAAGTCGTGGACGGTCAGCCTGCGCAAAGGGGCCAAATGGTCGGATGGGGCTCCATTCGGCGCCGACGACATCTTGTTCTGGTACAAAGACGTGCTGTTGAACAAGGATCTGACGCCGACGCTGCCCGGCTGGATGCGCAATGCGGACGGTTCACCTGCGCTGGTCGAAAAGAGCGGTGACGACGCGGTCAAATTCACGTTCAAGGATCCGGCGACGTTGTTCCTGACCGCATTGGTTGCTGCCGATGGCGGCGATCGCACCTACGCCGCGTTCCTGCCCGCCCACTACCTCAAGCAGTTCCACATCGCCTACGCGAAAAAGGACGAATTGGACAAAGCTATCCAAGCCGCCGGCTTCAAGACGTGGACAGAATTGTTTGCCAACCGAAACGCCCCGCCGGAAAATGCTGAGCGTCCGACGATGGCGGCTTGGGTGCCCACCAGTCGTGTCAGCGATCCCGTCCTGACGTTGAAACGCAATCCCTATTACATCGGCGTCGACAAAGACGGTAACCAACTCCCATACTTCGATGAGGTCCGGTTTACCTATTTTGCGGATTCCCAAGCGTTGAATTTGGCGGCGATCGCCGGCGATTTCGACATGCAGGAGCGCCACATTCAGATGAATAACTATCCGGTCTTCAAGGATCAGGAGAAGAACGGCAAATACAGGGTTATCACTTGGCCCACGTTCGGTGGTGCCGACGCCGTCGTGATGTTCAACCAGACCTACAAAGCCGACCCCGAAATGGGTAAGCTGATGGCCACCAAAGCATTCCGTGTGGCGATGTCTCACGCCGTCAATCGCGATCAGATCAAAGAGTCTGCATTTCTCGGATTGGGCGAAGCGCGCCAAGGTGTGCCCGCGCCTTGGCATCCGTATTTTCCCGGCGACGAGTATGCCAAAAAATACACGGCCTATGACGCGGCGCTGGCCAACAAGATGCTGGACGAGTTGGGTTTGACCAAGCGCGATGCGCAAAACATTCGGTTACTGCCGAACGGTAAGCCGGCGACGATCGAAATCAGCGTCGTGCCGGCGTTCGGCGCGTGGCCGGACGTGGCGCAGTTGGTGGCGAAAGACTGGGAAAAAGTCGGCATCAAGACCATCGTGCAAATCCGCGAGCGGGCGTTGCATTTCAAGATGCGCGACAGCAACGACCTGATGACCGAGGTCTGGAACGACGACACCACAGCGTTTCCGTTCACCGGCAATGCCAAGGTAGACGTGCGCAACTCGGTGATCCTGACGCTCGGTCCCCTATATGGCCAATGGTTGAATACCAAAGGAAAGGATGGGGTGGAGCCGACAGCCGAGATCAAGAAAATCGTCGAGCAGATCGATACGGCTCGCGCCGTCGGCACCGAGGGCCAGATCAAAGCGGCCCAAGACCTCTATAAGATTTGGGCGGATCAGATCTACGAAATCGGCATCGTCGGTTTGACGCCGATGATCCAGGGCGTCGTCGTCATCAACAACAAGATGAAGAACGTGCCAGCCCAGCTCGGTAATGACTGGCCGCTGCGGACACCTGGCAACGCGCGTCCGGAACAGTTTTACTATCAGCGCTGACGCAAATGCACTCAAATGGGAGCAAGCTGCTGCTTGCTCCCGGCAACCAGACTTAGATACTGGTTCTCAAAAGCGCGAGTTTCAATAGACGAGGTCGAACGCCACGATGGCACGCTTCATACTGCATCGCCTGATGCTGCTGCCGGTCCTGATGTTGATCTTCTCGGTGATCATCTTCGCGATCATACAGGCGCCACCCGGCGATTTTTTGACGTCCTATGCAGCTACACTCGCGTCGTCGGGTTCATCAGTCAGTATGGAGCAGTTGGAGGCGCTACGTCAGCAGTATGGTCTCGATCAGCCGATCCCGGTTCAGTACTATCGGTGGATGTCCAATCTGCTGCGTGGTGATCTCGGTCTTTCGCTCGAGTATCAGCGGCCCAATGCCGATCTTATCCGCGAGCAGTTGGCGCTGACTTTGGCCCTCGCCGTCTTCAGTTTCATTTTGACGTGGGCGATCGCAATTCCGGCCGGTATCTATTCGGCGACGCACCAGCGCTCGGCACTCGACTATGTTTTGACGGTCTTCAACTACGTCGGCGTTGCGACACCGAACTTCATGCTGGCACTTGTGTTGATGTGGGTGGCCTTCGCTTATTTCGGCATCGGCATCACAGGACTTTTCTCGTCCGAGATGGCATCTCAACCGTGGAGCTTTGCAAAGTTCATCGATCTGATGAAGCACATCTGGCTACCCTCGTTCGTGCTCGCCATCGCCGGCACGGCGCGTCTGACGCGTGTGATGCGCGCAAATCTGCTCGATGAACTCAACAAGCCCTACGTCATGACGGCGCGCGCCAAAGGGCTGTCTGAATGGCGGGTGGTGATGCGATATCCGGCCCGGCTGGCGTTCAATCCGCTGATCAGCACGATCGGCTGGTACTTACCGCAACTCTTTTCCGGCAGCTTGATCGTTGCGACGGTCATGAACCTGCCGAACATCGGACCGCTGCTGCTGCGCGCACTCGTCAATCAGGACATGTATCTCGCAGGTGCGATTCTGCTGATTTACTGCTTTCTGACCATCCTTGGTACGTTGCTGTCGGACATTCTGCTGGCGCTTCTCGATCCGCGCATTCGGATGGGGAAGTAGCATGGCGATAACGACTGGATCGAGCGCATCTCAGCCGGATGCCGTCAGTGCCGCTTCCGCAGCCGAAGACCGGATATCGGTTGCATCAAATTGGACGCTCGTCTGGTGGCGTTTCCGCAAACACCATCTGGCCATGGTCAGCGCCGGAATTCTGCTCGCGCTTTACACTGTCGTGTTGTGTCCCGATTTCTTCAGCACGCAGCACCCCGAAACCACCGAAGCAAGACAAGCATTCATTCCCGTCCAGGGTCTGCATCTGTTCGACGGGTGGGCCCTCGATCCGTGGGTACCCGCCATCGTGGGCAAGCGAAATCCGGTCACGCTTCGCATGGAATGGCAGTCCGACCCGTCAAAGAAAATCCGCGTAGGTTTTTTTGTGGCTGGCGCGCCGTACAATTTCCTGGGCATCATCCCGAGCACACGGCATCTTATAGGTGCACGCGATCAAACGCAGCGCGTCTTCCTGCTGGGGTCCGATCGTCTAGGGCGCGATCAGTGGTCGCGATTGATGCATGGCACGCAAACGTCGATGACGATCGGCTTGGTCGCAGTGACGTTGAGCGTCGTTCTCGGCATCGTGCTCGGTGGAATTTCTGGTTATTTCGGCGGTTGGATCGACGGCTTTATCCAGCGCCTCATCGAGTTGCTGCAATCCGTACCCACCATTCCTGTTTGGCTCGCGCTGTCCGCGGCATTGCCTCGCGACTGGTCGCCGATCCAGGTATTCTTTGCCATCACCGTCATCTTGTCGTTGATCGGCTGGACAACGCTCGCGCGGGAGGTGAGGGGACATTTTCTGGCGCTGCGCGAAGAGGATTTCGTGCTGGCGGCGGAACTCGCCGGATGCAGCCGTTCGCGTATCATCTTGCGCCATATGGTGCCGACATTTCTAAGTCACATCATAGCCACGTCGTCGCTGGCAATTCCGGCGATGATCATCAACGAAACGTCTCTGTCGTTTCTCGGTCTCGGCATTCGTCCGCCAGCGATCAGTTGGGGCGTGCTGTTGCAGGAGGCACAGAACATCCAAACTCTGGCGCTAGCGCCCTGGCTGTTGATTCCCGGGTTGTTGGTCATCGTCGCCGTGCTGGCGTTCAATCTGGTGGGAGATGGGCTGCGCGATGCATCAGATCCCTACAGTCAGTGAGCTGGCGATGAGCAAGACCGCAGAGTCGAGTGCGCTGCTCAGCGTGCGCGATTTACATGTGACGTTCGGACTTGATGAAGGTTCGGTCCGCGCGGTCGACGGCGTCAGTTTCGACGTCATGGCGGGTAAGGTTCTCGGCATCGTCGGCGAAAGCGGTTGCGGAAAAAGCGTGACCATGCGGTCGATCCTGCAACTCGTCGACGAGCCCGGGCGTATCGAGAGCGGCAAAATCCTGTTCCGCACGACTACCGGCGAGCAGGTTGATCTGACTAGTTTGAAGCGGCACGGCGCACCGATGCGCGCCATTCGGGGTGCCGAGATCGCCCTTATCCCGCAAGAGCCGATGGCGGCATTCAGTCCTGTGCACACGGTCGGCGCTCAGATCGTCGAAGCCATCCAACTCCATCACAAGCAGTGGCGGCCCGACGGAACTAAGATTTCTAAAAAGGATGCGCGCGACATCGTGGTCGGTCTGTTCCGGGATGTGGGCATCTCGATGCCGGAGCAACGCGTCGACGCTTACTCCTGGCAGCTGTCAGGAGGCCTGCGCCAGCGCGCGATGATTGCCATGGCGTTGAGTTGCCGGCCGCGTCTATTGATTGCGGATGAACCGACCACGGCCATCGATGTCACTACGCAGGCGCAAGTCCTCGCGTTGTTGCGCGACCTGCAACGCAAATACGGCACGGCCATCATTTTCATCACGCACGATCTTGGCGTCATCGCGCAGATGGCACACGATGTCGTGGTGATGTATCTGGGGCGCGTTGTCGAGAAGGGACCCGTGGACTCTATTTTTCACGCTCCAAAGCATCCCTACACCCGTGCGCTTCTGCGCTCGATCCCGAGCATCGTCGGCGAAATGCGCGTGGCGCTGCCAACCATCGCCGGCACGCTGCCGCATCCATTCAATCGACCGGGTGGGTGCCCCTATCACCCGCGCTGCGACGAGTTCATTGGTCCGGTCTGTGCGTCGAATGTGCCGACACTGACAGCCCTCGAACACGGCCAGTCGGTGAGTTGCTTTCTGCATCAAGTCCAGGCGCCCAACTCATGACCGCAGCTGCTCCCGCGCCGTCGAGTACGCCATTGCTGCAGGTGCGTTCGCTGCGCAAGTTCTTCCCCATCACGAGCGGCTTTTTTCGCAAAACGGTGGGGCAGGTGCGCGCGGTCGATGACGTCGGCTTCGACGTCCGCGAAGGCGAGACGTTGGGCCTCGTGGGCGAAAGCGGATGCGGCAAGACCACCACGTCGCGGTGCATCCTGCGCGCAATCGAACCGACCTCTGGGGAAATCCTTTTCCGCCGTAAAAGCGATGAGATCGTCGATCTCGCCAAACTCACGCGCCAGCAACTGCGGCCACTGCGCGCCGAGATCCAGATGATTTTTCAGGATCCGTTCGGCTCGCTCAATCCGCGGATGACGTTGTTCGACAACGTTGGCGAGCCATTGCTCGTCAACGGCATGACCAATCGTGGCGAGCGCAGCGACAGGGTCGCCGAGCTGTTGCGGTTGGTGGGCCTTCGCGCCGAGTTCATGCATCGGTTCCCGCATGCCTTCAGCGGCGGGCAACGCCAACGCATCGGCATCGCACGCGCGTTGTCGACCAACCCGCGTCTGGTCGTGGCTGACGAGCCGGTATCGGCGCTCGACGTTTCGGTTCAGGCGCAGGTGCTCAACCTGCTGCTCGAATTGCAGTCGCGACTTGGGTTGACGTTTTTGTTCGTGGCACACGACCTGTCGGTGGTGAGGCATATCTCGGATCGGGTCGCGGTCATGTATGTCGGGCAACTTGTCGAACTTGCGCCGACCAAGACGCTGTTCACACGGCCGATGCATCCCTACACGGCGGCGCTGATGCGCGCCGTGCCGGTACCTGATCCCCGCGTCGCGATCGGCGAGGCGACGCTGAAAGGCGAAGTGCCCAGTCCAGCCAATCCGCCAAACGGGTGCTACTTCCATCCGCGCTGCACTTTTGCTCAAGATCGCTGCAGACAGGAGGCACCGGCCCTGCGTGAACCCAAGCCGGGTCATTTCGTGCGTTGTCATTTTGCCGAGCAACTCGATCTTGCAGCCACGCCGGTATAATCTGCAGGCAGCGATCATCCGGAGTTCAAGCATGCAGCCTGCATCCGATCTGTCCACGCAAGCGTCGCCATTTTTCCAACCCGAGCATCAAATGCTCAGGCAGACGGTGCGCCGTTTCGTGGAGACGCGGGTCGTGCCCCATGCGGATGCCTGGGAGGAGGCGGGGTTCGTGCCGCGTGACGTGCTTCGAGAGATGGGCAAGCTGGGGCTGTTCGGCATTCGCTATGACAGTGCCTACGGCGGCAGTGAACTCGACACGCTCGCAACCGTCGTGCTGGCGGAAGAACTCGGCAGGTCTGGTTACGGCGGGTTCGCAGTCACGGTGCTTGTCCATACAGACATGGCTAGCCCGCATCTGGCACACGCGGGCACCGATGCGCAGAAATCGCGTTACATGCCTGATATCATTGCGGGCACCAAGATCGCGGCGGTGGCGATGACGGAAGCTGACGCTGGCTCCGATCTCGCCGGCATGCGGACCACCGCTCGGCGCGACGGCGACCACTGGGTGTTGAATGGGTCGAAGATGTTCATCACCAACGGCGTGTATGGTGACCTGTTTTTCGTGGCGGCAAAAACAGGCGCTGCTGGCCGCAACCGTGACATCTCGATGTTCATCGTCGAGAAGGGCACGCCCGGTTTCCGCGTCGCCCGTCCGCTTGCCAAGCATGGCTGGTTGTCGAGTGATACGGCGGAACTGGTTTTTGAGAACTGCCGCATTCCATCTGAAAATTTATTAGGTCAGGAAAATCGCGGGTTTTATGCGCTTGCCGGCAATCTGCAAAACGAACGCATCGTGCTTGGAGCGCAAGCGATGGGGGAGGCGGAGCGTGCCATTGAACTTGCGCTGGACTGGGTCCAACAGCGCAACGCATTTGGCGGCAAACTTTGGGACAAACAGGCGATCCGTCACAAACTCGCGCAGCGCGCATCAGAAGTCGCGGCGACCAAGGCGCTGATCCACGAGGTCGCGTGGCGCGACGCGCGCGGACAAAATGTGGTCAAGGAGGTTTCGATGATCAAGGCGCTCGCCGGCACCCTCGTCAATCGCGTGATGTATGACTGCCTGCAGTTCCATGGCGGCATTGGCTTCATACGTGAAACAGCCATCGAGCGGATGGCCCGCGATGCACGTGTGCAAGCGATAGGCGGTGGTGCGACGGAGGTGATGTTGGAAGAGGTGGCGAAGCGGATGTAGTCGATTTCGCGATCGTGATGGTACAGCTTGAGCTGTGGAAACTCACACGACAGTCTGAGTTTTTTAGGATCGAAACACGATTGCCGGTGCTGACGAATGTGAAAATGGTGAACTGGTTGGAAAGACTTCAGCTCAACTCGGGCAATCCTTTGCGAAGCTCGGCTTTGTGTACTTTTTCCAAAGTCGATCGCGGCATCTGCGCTACGACATAAACAGCACGTGGAACCTTGAAGTCGGCAAGCTTTTCACGGCACAAAGCAATGATCCGCTGCTGCAGATCTGAGTGTGCGGACGGGTCGACGCCGGATGCAGGAATGACGAACACCACTGGCACTTCATCGAGCATGCGGTGCTTCTGGGCGACGACTGCGGCTTCGTAAACGCCGTCCACTTGGATCACGACACGCTCGATCTCAGATGCAGCGACGTTTTCGCCGCCAACCTTGAGCATGTCTTTGTCGCGGTCCGCGAATGTTATGTAGCCGTCGGTATCGAAGCGGACGCGATCGCCTGTTTTAAACCAGCCATCTGCAGTGAAGCTGTCTGCCGTCGCCTGCGGATTGCCCAAATATTCCAGGAACATCTGGATACCGCGCACGCCGCGACACTCGAGATGGCCGGTTTCTCCTGGTGCAACAGGTAAGCCGTGCTCATCGATGATCCGGATCTCATAGCCTGATGCGGGGCGTCCCGTCGTCATCGAACGGTTGCGTTGCAGGGCGTCGCCGACGATGCCGTGGCTGATGGTTTCGGTCATGCCCCACCATCCGATGGAGCGCACATTGAATTTCTGGTCGAACGGGGGTTCGTTCGCGCTCATGCCGAACATGCGGAAATGGTGGGCCGGCACCGGATGCTGCAGCAACGCCTTGCAGAAGAACGGCAGCATTGACGCCCACGTGCATTTGTTGCGGACGGCGATGTCCCAGAATCTCGATGCCGAAAAGCGTGGCATCAGCACGACGGTGCCGCCGGCCCACATCGTCGGCAAAATGGAATACGTGCGCGCATTGGTGTGAAAAGACGGCATCATCGCGAGGTGCACATCGGCGGCAGTCAGGCCTTCATGCACGGCACTTGTGCGTGCGCCCCACAGCGCATTGCCGTGGGTCCAGAGAACACCTTTCGGTCGAGACGTGGTGCCAGACGTGTATTGCACCGACCCGCGGCGCCAAGGATCTGCATCCAGTTTCGGCAACGTCGCGGGATCTGCATCAATGGCAGCAAATTGTACCACGTCGTCAGAGCGTGCGGAAGCAGTCTCGCCGTCGACCGTATGATCTGTTACTGCATGCCAGCGCACGTTTGTGACGCTTCCGCGAACCAAGCCAATGAGTTCGGGCTGCGTGATCACTGCCACCGCGCGACAATTGTCGGCGAAGTAGCTGAGCTCATCGGCTGAAGACCGTGTGTTCGTCGTGACGACAATCGCGCCGATCCGCGCGCATGCAAACCAGAGCAGTTCTAGTTCCGGCGAGTTGTCGAGATGTACCAAGACCGCTTCGCCGGCTACGACGCCGCGCGCGTGCAAGCCTGCGGCAACGCGCAGGACGCGAGCGCGGAAGGATGCGTAGGTCCAGACCTGCCGTTCGCCGACGAATGGCTCCCAGACCAGAAATGGATGGTCGCTCCGCGTCGCCGCTCGTTCATCGAGCAACCAATTCAAATCGCGGCCGGCGAACGGATGTATTGTCCCGAAGCCTTGATCGGCGGAAAGGCTTCTATCGTCGGACATCTGCAGTTCCAACCCCAAACGAACACGATGAACTCGCTCACATCACGAAGCACACAATAAATTGAGCTACCGATCAAGAACCTTATTTTCCAGCTGCCGAACCAAGTGATTGTCGGGACAGTCGATCATCCCCGGCGACGTTGCTCGTGTTCTCTGGTAGAGAGGCCGTTGGATAATACCTCAGCACGGCGCGATGCATGCTCCTGTCCGACATGACAAAATTCGCCAGGCTGTCAGGGTACGCGGTGCAGGCGCTGGGTGCCACGGCATTGCTGGGTTGGCTGGGTCGTGCGGCCGTGCGTTCGGGCGCGGAAGCGGGAGCCTTGCACATGCCGCCGCTGGCGGCCGTCTGTTTTGTGATCGCCGGCATTGGCCTCGTGTGTCAACGGCCACCGCTTCGCCGCTGGCGCGGAATAGCTGCAGCTTTATTGCTGGCATTGCCGTTCATGTCGCTGATCCAGGCTGCGCGCGGCTTCCAAGGTTCCGGCGGCAACAGCGTGACCATGCCGTTGATCTTGGCTGGCTGTTTTACGCTGACGGGTATCGCGCTCTGCATGTTGATGTTGCAGAAGTTCGGGTCGCTCATTCGGGGGACAGGCTTGCTGATCGCCCTGTGCGGCGTCGTACAAGTTCTCGATTTTCTGGTGACCTTTGGCGACTCCACCTCATCGGGAATGGCACCTGAGTCTCTATCGGCGGCTGTTGGTCTCGCGGTGTTGGGGACGGCCGTCTTGATGAGTTTGGAGCGGTCAGAACACCGGCATATCGAAATTCCGTTGAAGACGGTGTTGGGCGGAATGGTCTTGGCATCCCTGTTGCCGGCGTTCGTCTTCATGGCCTCTCAGTCGCGGGCGTTGAACGAGCAGCACCTCGCGACGATCCGCGCAGAAGGTAACAACGCAGCCGAGGACGCTGCCAATCTGGCAGTCAACACGTTCAGTCGGCGCATCGCGATTTTGCGGGGTCTCAGCGCTTCGCTCGCGCTGAAGACGGCCGACGACGCAAACGGCATAATACCGAGTGAGACCCTGGAGCTTCTGCATCGTCAAATGCTGGCAGCAGTGGGAAATGACGACGGTTGGATCAGTTTGGCCAATGGCGCGGGAACGCAGTTGATCAATACGCACCGCGAACCCGGCGAAATGCCTCGATCGCAATTGAGCTTGCCGGCCGAAGCCAATCGTGCGAGCGGCGGGGAACCGCGAATTTCTGATCTCCATAGAAGTGCGACGAGACCGGACAGCCAACTCGTTACAATTTCATTCCCAGTCGTCGGACACGATTTGGTGCTGGACTGGCGAATGCCCGTCGATCACCTATCCGTCGAACTCAAGCGCATTGTACCCGAGGGATGGACATACGCGATCGCCGACCGCCAAGGAAAAATCGTTGCACGTAGCAATGCTCCCGAGCAGTGGATCGGTAAGCCCGTATCGCCTTCGGCCTGGAGTAAGGCCAAGACGTCAGAAAATGGATCAGACACCACATTCACAGTCGACGGGGTCGCCGTATTCACGACATGGCATCGGCTGCCGTTTGGCTGGACGGCTCTGTCTGGTGTGCGTGAGGATCTGATCGATGGCGCAGGTCGAGTACAAACGCGTCGTTTGACCATCGGCGCTATCGCGATGACGGTGCTGGGGCTTGCGATTGCGACGTTCGGCGCACTTTTGATCAACAGACCATTGTCGCGTGTCTCGACCGCCGGCGGACCTTTGACTGGCACCGACACCTCGGCGAAGGCGCCGCGCGCGTTCGTTCGTGAGATCAACCAACTGGCACTTGCGTTGACGGAAGCTACTCGCGACCAACGTCGCGCCACTACGTCATTGGCGGAGAGCGAGGCGCGGCTGCAGCGTTTCGTAGATCAGGCGCCTGCGGCGATTGCAATGTTCGATCGAGATATGCGTTATCTCGCGGCGAGCCATCGTTGGCAGGCTTATTTCCCCCCCGACAAGACCGAATTCGATACGCGGCAGCCCGACCAGGGACCACCGCATGTGAGCGAGCAATGGCGCAATCATCATCGGCGAGGCCTCTTGGGTGAGGTGCTCGACGGCGACAACGACGCTTTTGTCGGCCCCGACGGCAAGCCGCAATATCTGCGATGGGAACTACGACCCTGGCTTACATTGGATGGCACCATCGGCGGCACGACCATCATGGCCGAAGATGTGAGCGAAAAAGCCATCGCCGCATTGGCTCTGCGCGAAAGCGAAGCGCGCCTGAAAGCTGTCGTCGATACGGCCACCGATGCCATCGTCGTCGTCAACTCGGAGGGCGGGATCGTCAGCTTCAATGCTGCTGCGGAAAAAATGTTCGGTTACACCGCAAGTGAAGCTTTCGGGAAAATGTTCGACGCTTTATTGGCCGACATCGGTGCCGATGTGGAAGGCAAGATCAATGCGACGTGGCGCAGCCTAATGGTCGATTTGGGGACCGGTCGCGAAGCGACGGGTGCACGCAAAGACGGAAGCCATTTCCCGCTCGAACTTTCGGTTGCGCAATGGACGGTACAAGGACACATCCATGGCACCGTCATCATGCGCGACATCACCTCGCGCAAAGAGCGTGAAAACCATGTGCGGCTGGTCATGCGAGAACTTTCGCATCGTACCAAGAATGCTTTAGCCGTGGTCCAGGCGATGGCTTGGCAGACGTCGCGCACGACCAACGACGCGTCTGAATTTCAACGGCAGTTTACCCAACGCGTCGACGGGTTGGCTCGCTCGATCGGCCTGCTGGTGCGTAGCGAATGGGAAGGTGTGTCGGTCAAGGATCTGGTCGAAGGTCAATTGGCACCGTTCCTCGACGATAGCAGGCAGCGCTTGCAATGGGCCGGGCCACCCTTGCTGCTAAAGCCGAATGCGGCGCAGGATTTAGGGCTGGTTCTGCATGAGCTTGCCACCAACGCTTCCAAATATGGTGCGCTGTCGAATGCCGCAGGGCAGGTTTCGGTGAAGTGGGACGTCGTCACCCGAGGGGCCGGCAAAGATGTCGTGCGACTCTGCTGGCAGGAAATCGATGGACCAGCCGTGGCCGAGCCCACGCGCAACGGGTTTGGCAGCACGCTCATAAGAGATATGCTGGCGAAGACGTATAAGGCCAAAATATCGTTGGATTTTCAGCCTACAGGGCTGGTGTGGATGATGGAAATCGATGTAGACCGTATTGTCGCGCATGATACACACGCCGCCTCAAGTGACCCGAGCTCTGCGATCGGCGCGAAGGCAAATTCGTGAGAGTTTCAATGAACTTTGAGCCATTACAGGGTCAGTACATTCTCGTGGTCGAAGATAATGCGCTCATTGCGATGAGTCTCGAGGACATTTTGCGGAATGCCGGGGCAGAGGTCGTGGGCCCGATTGCAACGCTGGAGGAAGCTGAGCGCACCGCTTCTCATGCGACGGTTACGGGGGCGGTACTCGACATCATGTTGGACGCCGAGGAAGTGTGGCCTGTGGCCAAGATCCTTGCCGACCGAGGCATCCCATTCATCTTTTCATCAGGGCATTTCGAGCAGGATACGCTTCCTCCACAATGGGCGGCGCGAAAGATCCTGTCCAAGCCGGCCCGTGCGCAGGACATCGTCAATTCTCTCAAGCAAGCGATCGACCTAGTGACCTGATTTCGGAGGGTATCCGAGGGGGTCGCTGGGCGAGTGCTCAGTAATGTTTGAGATTTGCCAATTGGCCCGCGTGAAAGTTCTGATCGCCAAACAGTTCCTGGCCCACGCGCGCACGTTTCATAAATAGCCCGATGTCGAAACTATCCGTCATCCCCATGCCGCCGTGCATCTGTACCGCCTCCTGCACCGCCAGCGTCGTAGATTTGCCAGCCCGTGCCTTGGCGATTGCAACATAAGGTCCAGCCTTCGCGAAATCGGTGTCGAGCGTCTGTTGGGCTTTGAGCACGGCCGACCGCGTCACTTCCAGTTCGCTATAAAGATGCGCTGCGCGATGCTGCAAAGCCTGAAATTGTCCAATGGCCCTGCCGAACTGTGTGCGTTCCTTGAGATAGCTGCTGGTGCGGGCGAAAGCCTCGTCGCCCACGCCGACGAGTTCGGCAGCCAAAGCTGCCCGTCCGACGTTGAGAATGCCGTCGAGCACGCCAGCACCATCGTCGACGTCTCCTAGAACCTGGTCTGAATCTACCGTCACATTGCGGAATTGAACGCGGGCGGCATTGTGCGCGTCGAGCATAATCGTTCGTTCGACATCGACACCGTCTGCGCATGGATCCACGAGAAACAGCGTCAGTCCGCCGCGCTCACCAGAGGCGCCTGACGTGCGCGCGGCAACGATCATCAGATCGGCGGTATGGCCATCTACGACCATGGCTTTTGCGCCGTCGATGACGAATCCGTTGCCTCGGCGCTTGGCGCTCGTTTCGATTGAATATGGGCGGTGCTTGCTGCCTTCGTCGGTTGCCAGGGCCGCGAGTAACCTGCCTGCGGCAATTGCGGGAAGATACTTCGCCTTCTGCTCCGCCGAACCGTTGCGCCCGATGGCAGATGCGACCATCACTGCAGTGGCCAAGAAAGGCGACGGAGTGAGATTGCGTCCGATTTCTTCCATGACCAATCCGGCCTCGACATTCCCGAGGCCGGTGCCTCCGAACGTGTCAGACACGAGCAGCCCGGCTATACCCATCTCGGTAAAAAGCGACCAGAGTTCTCGTGAGATACCCACTGGATCGCCGCTGTCGCGCAATTTGCGGAGATGAGAGACGGGTCCTTTGTCAGCTAGAAAACGACGGACGCTGTCGCGCAGCATCACTTGATCTTCGGTCAGCAGCAGCGACATGGGCGTGGTCCAGTTTGTGCGTTGAATGAAGCAGCGTAACAGCGCCGAAGGTCGCATTTTCAAGCGTCGGGTAAGCCTAGAATGCGCTTTGCAACGATATTCAGCTGCACTTCGCTTGTCCCGCCTTCGATGGAGTTGGCTTTTGTGCGCAGCCATGCACGCGCACGCGCGCCACCTTCGGAACGTTCACTTTCCCACTCCAAGGCATCCGTTCCGCCTGCCGACATGAGAAGCTCGTGACGGCGCTTATTGAGTTCCGTACCGTAATATTTGAGCACCGATGAAAAGGCCGGATTACCGGTGCCAGCCTTCATCATGTCGCCCGCCCGTTCCATCGTGAAGCGAAACGCGGCTTCGTCGATGTCGAAGTTTGCGATATCTGCCCGCAGCATCGGGTCATCCAATTCGCCGGTGGGTGTGGTCCCGACCGACTGTGCGGCGACTTGCCCGAGCGGGCGCGCGCCCCCACCGTCACCCATCCCGCCGATCATGTCGCGTTCGTGAGTCAGCAGATACTTGGCGATGTCCCACCCTTTATTGAGTGCTCCGACGAGTTGCGTTTTGGGAACCCTCACATTCGCGAAAAACGTTTCACAGAACGGCGACTGGCCGGATATGAGGGTTATGGGTTTGGTCGTGACGCCCGGCGACGTCATGTCGAACAACAGGAATGAGATGCCCTCGTGTTTCTTAGCCTTCGGGTCCGTGCGCACCAGACAGAAAATCCAATCTGCTTTATCGGCGTAGGACGTCCAGATCTTCTGCCCGTTGACGAGAAAGTTGTCGCCTTGGTCCTCGGCCTTGGTCTGTAACGCCGCGAGATCTGACCCGGCATTGGGTTCCGAATAGCCCTGGCACCAGCGAATTTCACCACGAGCAATCTCGGGAAGGTAGCGCCGTTTCTGCTCTTCGCTGCCGTATTTGAGGAGGGCAGGTCCGAGCATCCAAATGCCGAAGCTGTCGAGAGGCGAGCGACAACCCAGGGCGCGCACTTCGCTCCGCAGCACCTTGACTTCTTCCCTGTCCAACCCGCCGCCGCCGTAGGCGGTTGGCCATTCCGGAACCGTCCAGCCTTTTGCAGCCATGCGCTCAAGCCATTGTTTCTGTGCTTGAGATTCGAACTGCCAGCGTTTGCCGCCCCAGCAGCGATCCTCCATGCTCTTGGGCGGGGCGCGCATTTCGGCCGGACAATTGGCTTCCAGCCATGCGCGCGTGGTGCGCCGGAATGCATCGAGGTCGGACATGGGTAGCAATCCTCAGGTCGCGGGTAAGCCGCAACTTGAGACGAATCCGTTGCCGCTGGCAAGTCTGAGGCGGGTAGCTTACTCAAGCCGCAAAGCGGTGATTGGCTTTGACAGACTAGTCGTCACAGCCTAAGCGCCATAACGCATCGCGGACGCATACTTTTCGCTCGTGAAACTCGGAGCCCGAACATATCCGAAGACGCTCCCACCTCTCGCAATGTCGTCACGTGCGACCAAGTCCGGTTCGCGTGGCCGGGTCGTGCGCACTTTCAGCTGACGGTTAGCGCCTTCAAATTGGCGCGTGGCGAACGGATGTTGCTGGTGGGGCCATCGGGAGGCGGAAAGTCCACCCTGCTCAGTCTGCTTGCAGGCGTCGTTACGCCCCAACAGGGTTCGATAGGCGTGCTTGGGACAGATCTTGGATCGCTCTCGCGTTCAGCCCGCGATCGTTTCCGCGCCAATCACTTCGGCATCATATTCCAGCAGTTCAACCTGCTTCCCTATGCGTCCGTCGTCGACAACGTCGTTCTGCCGCTCCACTTTTCCAAACAGCGTCGCGCACGCGTCGTCGCCGAGCGTCCTGTCGAAGAGGAAGCGCGGCGGTTGTTGCAGCGGCTTGGGCTTGATGCAATGTCCATCGAGGGCGCGCGTGCATCGGATTTGAGCGTCGGCCAGCAGCAACGGGTCGCTGCAGCACGTGCGCTGATTGGCGCGCCGGAGCTGATCATAGCCGACGAACCGACCTCCTCGCTTGATCGCGGACATCAGGTGGCGTTTCTCGATCTGTTGTTTGCCGATCTGGAAGCGGCGGGCACGTCGTTGATCATGGTAAGCCACGACGAAACGCTGGCGGACCGTTTCAGCCGTGTGGTGCGCCTCGATGACGTCGCGCAAGTCGAGCGGGGGGCGGCCCGATGATGGTCGTTCGACTGGCGGTGCAATCGCTGCGTAACCGTTGGGGCACAGCGGTTCTGACGGTTCTGGCGATTGCGTTCAGCATCGCACTTCTGCTTGGTGTCGAAAAGGTCCGCACCGGCGCGCGTCAAAGTTTTACCGATACGATTGCGGGCACCGACTTGATCGTCGGCGCACGCAGCGGGAGTTTGAACCTGTTGCTGTATTCGGTATTTCGCATCGGTAACGCGACCAATAACATGAGCTGGGAGACGGTTCAGCATATTGCCGAGGCACCCGAAGTCGCGTGGATCGTGCCACTGTCGCTGGGCGATACGCATCGCGGCTTTCGCGTGCTTGGAACGAGCGCGGACTATTTCAATTATTACAAGTATCGACGCAACCAGTCGCTGAGTTTCGCAGCCGGCAGGCCGTTTGCCGATCTATTCGACGCAGTCGTCGGTTTCGATGTGGCGACCAAGCTTGGATATAAACTCGGCGATCGCATCGTGATTGCGCACGGGCTCGGCAGCGTTGCGTTCGTCGAGCACGCAGACAAGCCCTTTGTGGTGTCGGGCATCCTTGCCAAAACAGGAACCCCGGCCGATCGCACGGTGCATGTGAGCCTCGAAGCCATCGAAGCCATTCACGTCAACTGGAACTCCGGCGGTCGTAGCGGGGTGGACGGCGTGTCCGCAGAAGCGGTGCGGCACATGCAACTTCAGCCGAAATCGGTAACGTCTGTGTTGGTCGGTTTGAAGTCGCGGATTGCTATTTTCAAGTTGCAACGGTCGATCAACGAGTATCCGAACGAGGCGCTGAGTGCGATTGTGCCTGGGGCTGTTTTGCAGGAGCTGTGGAATTTGGTCGGTACGGCGGAAACGGCCCTGGCGGCAGTTTCGTTCATGGTCGTCGTGACGGCCCTGCTCGGGATGGTGACGATGATCCTGACGACGTTGAGCGAACGGCGTCGAGAAATGGCGATTTTGCGCTCGGTTGGCGCGGGGCCCGGCACTATTCTGGGGTTATTGGTGTCTGAGTCGGCGCTTTTGGTGATAGCAGGTGTGGTCTCCGGTGCAGCACTCCTTTATGCGGCCTTGTTGATAGCGCAGCCAGTGATCGACAGTGCCTATGGTCTCTACATCCCTATTGTCGCGCCGACGCAATATGAGCTTCTGTTGCTGGGCGGGATTGTCGTAGCAGGTATTTTGGCGGGGCTTTTGCCCGGTCTGCGCGCGTACACGATGTCGGTGTCAGATGGCATGATGGTTCGGGCGTGAGTTCTGGACCGGTGGAAGGATCTGAAACATGATGCAATCATTTCGAGCACTGGTGTCTGCCGCGTTGATGTTGAGCGCTGCTGCGGCCGCGTCCGCTGCCGGTCCCGAGGCGCCGCTGGAACTCAAGTGGGCGGCGCTGGTTCCGCTCGAAACGGCGAAGCCGAAAGCCAAGCCGTTCTTTTCGGGCGCAACGCCAGTTACGCCCGGATCCGGGTATGAGCCTCCAGCACCCAATGCCGAATCGAAATGGATGAGCGGTGCCGGCAAAGTCACGGCATCGAACGTGCCTGCGCCGGTTGTACAAGAGCTGAGCGGTAAGCGCGTGCGCATCGGTGGATATGTGGTGCCGCTGGATTTTGATGCGACGAAAGTGACGGAGTTTCTGCTGGTGCCGTTTGTGGGCGCATGCATTCACGTCCCGCCACCGCCGGCAAACCAAATCATTTACGTCAAGTCTGCAGAGGGCGTGACATTAAAAGGCGAATTCGACCCTGTTTATGTGACCGGCACTCTGACGACGGAAGGACAATTTACCGGTTTGGCCGAGACAGGCTATTCAATTACCGCCGAAGTTATCGAAGCCAAGTGACATCGCGTCTTAAGAGTTTAGAAAGGGGTGCGATTAGGCGCGCCCTCCGACGATTGGAAAATCGGCATAATAATTGCTGATTGCGTTTTCCGTCGGTTGAACATCGGAAATTTAACCTAGATCGATGACTTTACCGACATCTGGCCTGGCTGGTCGAGGGTGTGGGATTATCATGCAGACGCGTTATCTTGTGGGCATTGTCCTCTGTGGAAGCGCTATTTGGGCTGCGGCCGGCGCTGGAAATACAACCAGATCGTCGCTGGAATTTACCAGAGCCGCGCCGCCGCCACCCAGCACTCTCGACTTAAAACCCATACGGTCGGTCAGTCATCTGCTGCTGCCTGTCGACCTCTCGCCGCTTCTGCGAGAGGCCGAAACCGAGCTTCCGGACACGTTGGCGACCTTGACCCAATGGCTGCCGGACGCCGCTTGCGGTAAGCGCAATATCGTTGTCGACTGCACGACTGCCAAAGTCGAAGGAACGATCACCCGCGACGGCACGGTCGCGATGCAGACGACACCAACCGGCGTAAAGTTAAGTATTCCGATCAAATATGCGCTTTCTGCAAGTGGGACGGGATGGGCGAGACATCTGACTGAACAAAAATCTGGCCAATCCAATCTCGAGATCGCATTTTCGGTCACGTCGAATGCACTTGGTGGTTTCGACATAGCCCGGCGCGACCCTGCTGCCGACGAAGCTCCGGTGCCGCTGCTGCGCGCTAACCTGCGACTTTCTCGAGTTCTCGATCCGCAGCTGAAACCGTTCGCCAAAGCTGCCGAGGATAGCCTTCGTCGTGCACTGACGGCGGTTCCCATCAAAGCCGCCATGGACAAGACATGGCCATTGCTAGCGCAGCCTGTCGAACTCGGTCGCGGCTCTGGCGCGTGGCTCAAAACGATGCCTGAAGTCTATGCTGCGGGCTCTTTGGTGTCCCTGAACGGCAAAACTGCCTACCAAATTCCAATCGTTTCGCGCCTCACGATCACAGAGGCGGAGAAGGCGCCGATCAGCACCAATCGTCAAACTGCAACGCTATCGCAAGTAAATACACCAGATGGGCCATCGCGAGTCAGAGTCGTTATTCCAGTCGATCTTGAAACCATGCGTCAACAGGCGGATCGGGCTTTCGGCGGCGGTCAGGTATTTGAAAACCGTGCCGACCGGTTCAGTGAACCGGTTTCTGTAAAGGTCAAAGAAACGCGCGTTTATCCGGCGTTGAATGCCATCGGCTTGCAGCTGACGGTCGATGTCACGACAAGCAAGGGCCAATTCTACAACGGGAAACTCCACTTGATCGGGCGACCGGTAATTGATGTCGCAAAGGGAACGGTGACGCTTGCGGACGTTTCATTCCCCGTCAATTCCGCCAAGCCCCCAGACGGCCAGCAAGCGGGTATACCGCGTCTCGGTATCGAGCCATTCGCAAGCACGTTCATCGCTGCGGCCAAACTCGATGTGGCGCAGCCTCTGGCAGATACTCTGAAGCGGGGGCAACAGATGCTCAATCAACGGCTGTCTGACGACCTCAGTCTGCACACAACGTTCAGCGAAACGGTGCCGGTGTCGTTCGAGTCTGTCAAAGACGGTGGTGCCTTGGTCGTCGATCTGGTCGGCGATGTCGCGTTCGTCTACGAGGGCACGCCAGGTCCCGCGGTCAAACCTGAAATGCCGGCGGTTGCGGCCTTGGCGGCGACGCCAATCGCCGCGTCGCCTCTCCGAGTAAAAAAGCCGAAACTCTTTGCAGAAAAATCCAAGGCCCGTGCCGACAAACCTAGGAAGTATGCCGGACCAAGGCAGCAGGATCAGCGGCGGGCAAACTCCGCGACTGCGTCGCGGAGCTAGTCCGCCATCGCATCTCAGTCTTTGGCTTCGCGTTTGGCTTTCAGTATCTCTGGCGTGCGTTGATCGATGTAGGCGCCGCACACTTTCACCAAATCTTCGATTTTGTTTTCAAAAAAGTGGTTGGCGCCGGGAATGATCTCGTGCTGCAGCTTGATGCCGCGCTGAACTTTCGTCTTCACGCTCATTTCCGCGACCGAAGCCGTCGGCACGACTTTATCTTTGTCGCCGTTCACCAGCAGTCCCGACGATGGGCACGGAGCCAGGAAAGAGAAGTCGTACAAATTTGCGGGCGGCGCGATGCAGATGAAACTGTCGACTTCGGGCCGGCGCATCAGCAATTGCATCGCAATCCAGGTGCCGAAAGACGCGCCCACGATCCAACAGCAACTGGTATCGGGATTTTGCAATTGCAGCCAGTCAAGTGCTGACGCGGCGTCGGCCAGCTCGCCCGGTCCGTTGTCGAAGAACCCTTGACTGCGGCCGACGCCGCGGAAATTGAAGCGGAGCGTCGAATACCCCCGCTCCACGAACGCATAGTACATCGCGTAGACGATCTGGTTGTTCATCGTGCCGCCGAGTTGGGGATGCGGATGCAATACCATGGCAATTGGCGCGTGCGGACGGCCCTCGTGGTGATAGCGAGCTTCAAGGCGTCCAACGGGACCATTGATCATCAGTTCGGGCATTAACTTCGGCCTTCCAGGTTGCCAGTGTCGGGTGAGACACCGCGTGTGTGTGCAGTGCAATATCAGCGAGGTTGGCGGTGCGCTCGCGAAAATTCTTGACTTGCACGCTCGGAATTTTCATAACACGGCATCTTTAGAACGATTACAGCAACTCGTTCTCGGGTTCGTACGCGAAGGCGCTTCCCCCGGGCCGTCGATACGGATCTCTTAGCATAATTGGGGGTGTCGCATGCAAGCTTCGGCTCGCATGTGTCTTAAGTGACGCTGGCGTAAAGCTTGGCGTGACGGTTAGCGAACGACGTCCGACGGAGTTGTTGCGTGGAGTTGAACACACGAGGCCGGTACGCAGTTATGGCCATTGCCGATCTCGGCAAGGCGTGCGCTGAAAACGGCGCGGTACCTCTGTCTGCGATCGCCGAGCGACAGCAGATATCACTGGCGTATCTCGAGCAATTGTTCGCCAAACTTCGTCGCGCGGAGTTGGTCGAAAGCGAGCGAGGGCGCGCGGGGGGGTACCGGTTGGCGCGGTCAGCGGCGACAATCTCCATTGCCGATGTCATGGCTGCGGTTGCTGAAAACACCGACATGACCAGGTGTGGTGTCGATGCGGGCGAGCCTTGTCTGTCGGGGAAGCGATGCATGACGCATCCATTGTGGGAAGCGTTGGGCGATCAGATCGATCAGTTTCTATCCGGCGTCTCCTTACAGCAGGTGATCGATGGCGAAATCGGCCGGCGGACGCCGCGATCGATTGCCCCACAGGTCGTCTTCACAGGTGGTGTTGTCGTGCGGTGAGCGCTTCAGGGAGCTACCTTCAACCTCAAGATGCTCGGATTTAGTTGCCGGCCCATGCCAATGCACCGCACATATCTGGATTACAACGCGACCGCACCGCTTCGAGCCGAGGCGAGAAATGCGATGGTGGATGCGCTCGACCTCGTGGGCAATCCGTCGTCCATCCATGAGGACGGGCGCAAAGCGCGCAGGGTCATCGAGGAAGCGCGAATCGACGTCGCACGACTGATCGGGGCGCGGCCAGCGGACGTGATCTTCACAAGTGGAGCGTCCGAAAGCAACGCTGCAGTCCTTGCCGGCCCGTGGCGCACGATTTTTCTGTCCGCTCTCGAGCACGACAGCGTCCGCGCGGCGGCGACAAAAAGTGGCGCTCGTGTCGTCGAAGTCCCGGTTGCAGCAGACGGATGTTTCGACGTTGCTGCTTTTTCAGCGCTTGCAAGCGGGATCGGTCAAGCCGAAGTGGCGGCTAACGCTCTTGTGTGCCTGCAGTTGGCGAATAACGAAACAGGCGTAGTGCAGCCAGTCGCGGCGCTCGCGTCGGTTGCGCGTCGCGCTGGAATTCGCGTGCATTGTGATGCGGTTCAAGCACCTGGCCGGATGGACGTGGATTGTGAAGCGCTCGGCGTCGATTATCTGACAGTATCGGCGCATAAGGTGGGCGGGCCGAAAGGTGTTGGAGCGCTCGTTCTGATCGAGGGTGCGCCTTTGCCGCCTTTGATTGCTGGTGGCGGCCAGGAGCGAGGCCGTCGTGCCGGAACCGAAAACGTTGCAGCAATTGCGGGCTTTGGCGCAGTTGCTCGCTTGGCTGTATCCGATCTTGAATTCGTCGCGCGCGTCGAGATGCTTCGTAACCGTATTGAGGACGCTGTCGCTTGCGCGACGCCAGAGGCGGTCATCATCGGGAAGGGCAGCACGCGGCTCGGCAACACGTCTTGCATCGCGCTCGCCGGTTTGGCCGCAGAAACAGCCGTCATCCGGTTAGATTTGGCTGGCATTTCCGTCAGTGCCGGTGCTGCGTGTTCGTCAGGGAAGGTCGGACACAGCGCGACGCTTTCGGCAATGCGCGTAGACCCCACACTCGCGCGCGCGGCTTTCCGCGTCAGCTTTGGGCAGGGTAGCACGGATGCGGACGTGTCCGCGTTCATAACAGTTTGGGAAACGATAGCTGCAGCGCGTAAGCGCGCGGCTTGAAAAATTCAGTGCGGCGCCCGACATGGCGCAGCAAAGGGACATGACGCATGGCAGCCGTTCAACAGACGATCGATCAGGTCAAGCGACTGGATGTCGATCAATACAAGTATGGCTTTGAAACCGCGATTGAAAGCGATCTCGCCCCAAAGGGATTGAGCGAAGATATCGTTCGTTTCATTTCCGCCAAAAAGGGCGAACCGCAGTGGATGCTCGATTGGCGCCTGGAGGCTTATCGTCGTTGGCTGACTATGGTCGAGCCGACCTGGGCGATGGTTTCGTATCCCAAGATCGATTTTCAGGACCTCTACTATTACGCTGCGCCCAAAGGCTCAGCAGGCCCCAAGTCGATCGACGAGGTCGATCCAGAGTTACTTGCCACGTATGCCAAGCTCGGCATCCCTTTGAAAGAGCAGGAAATCCTGGCGGGCGTCCGCAAGCAGGGCGAGCCTAGTCAGCTGGAGGACGCCGATGGTTACGCCCAGATGACCGGCAGGGTTGCCGTCGATGCGGTATTCGACAGCGTTTCCGTGGTGACGACTTTCAAGAAGGAGCTTGCGAAAGCGGGCGTGATTTTCTGCTCGATTTCTGAGGCGCTGCAGGAGCATCCAGAACTCGTGCGGAAATATCTAGGTTCTGTCGTTCCTCAAAGCGACAACTATTACGCCGCGCTGAACTCCGCAGTCTTTTCCGACGGTTCATTCGTCTACATTCCTGCGGGCGTGCGCTGTCCGATGGAGCTGTCGACTTATTTTCGGATCAACGAAAAGAAATCCGGTCAATTCGAACGCACCCTGGTGATCGCCGAAAAGGGTGCCTACGTCAGCTATCTGGAAGGTTGCACCGCACCAACGCGGGACGAAAACCAGTTGCACGCGGCTGTGGTCGAGCTCGTTGCCATGGAAGACGCCGAAATCAAGTACTCGACGGTGCAGAATTGGTATCCCGGCGACAAGAATGGCAAGGGCGGCATCTATAATTTCGTCACTAAAAGAGGCGATTGCCGCGGAGATAACTCCAAAATCTCATGGACCCAGGTTGAAACTGGTTCGGCGATCACATGGAAATATCCGAGCTGTATCTTGCGCGGGGACAATTCACGGGGCGAATTTTATTCGATTGCCGTTTCGAACGGCCGGCAGCAGGTCGACAGTGGTACCAAGATGATCCATCTCGGTAAGAACACTTCGAGCCGGATCATATCCAAAGGAATTGCAGCGGGTCATTCTCAGAACACGTACCGAGGGCTGGTGTCGGCGCATCGGAAAGCGACGGGGGCGCGGAATTTCACGAATTGTGATTCTCTGCTCATCGGCGACAAGTGCGGCGCGCACACAGTGCCGTACATCGAGGCGAAAAATGCATCGTCGCATTTTGAACATGAAGCGACGACTTCAAAAATTTCCGAAGACAAATTGTTCTATTGCCAAACGCGTGGTCTGTCGGCGGAAGAAGCTGTGGCTCTGATCGTCAATGGTTTCGTTCGCGACGTGTTGCAGCAATTGCCCATGGAGTTCATGGCCGAGACGCAAAAACTGATCGGTATTTCGCTCGAAGGCAGTGTGGGTTGAAATGCTTTATTGCCTCAAAGAAGGCGCAGGCATTCTACGCTAGGGTGGGTGGCGGTTGGACCGCCACTACCGTGTACCAACAAAAAGAAGACAAGAACGTCATCAACTCAATTGAAGACTAATTTGAAGACTAATTGTGAAACTTGGCTTGGGTGGGGGCTCGAGCGTTTTGAAACGTCCAAGGAGGACGCAATGCGTGATGCGGCAGCAGTAACCGGTAAGGTCATGACGGCAAAGATTATGCGTGCACTGGATGAGACGGAAGCGCGCCACCGCAATGCCTTATCGGCAACGAAGCCCGGCTTCCATTTGCAGATCGGCGACATGGTCACCGTCGTAGATACTCTGGATCAAGGTAGCTCGTTTCTGGTGGAGTTCACGAAGGGCGCTAAGCCAAAAAAAGACAGCTGCGATTGGATGGGCGTATTGAAGGCGTCCGAAATCGAAGTTGTCGGAATTGATGCGATCAAGTTTTGAGCGAACACTGAGCGGGCGTAATAGTCTGCAAACAACAAATGCGGCGGGCCGGTGGCGCGTCGCCAAGTCGATGCATCAGGTCATGCAACTTGCATCTTGTGCGTCAGGCATTCAAACACACGGAAAGTGCAGGAAGACGACAGGTATGTTGGAAATCAAGAATCTGCACGCCAGGATCGCTGAAAACGGCACTGAAATTCTCAAAGGCATCACGTTGACGGTGCCCAAGGGTGAGGTGCACGCAATAATGGGACCGAATGGATCGGGTAAGTCGACGTTGGCGTATGTGCTCGCGGGCCGCAGCGATTACGAAGTTACGAGCGGCGACATTTTCTGGAATGGTGCGAGTATTCTCGATCAGTCTCCAGACGAGCGCGCGGCTGCCGGTGTATTCCTGGCCTTTCAGTATCCGATGGAGATCCCTGGCGTTTCAACAATGACGTTTCTACGCACGAGCGTAAATGCTACGCGCAAGAAGCGCGGCCAGAAAGAATATACCACGCCCGAGTTCATGAAATTGGCGCGTGCTGCCGCGGCGCATCTAGGCGTTAAAGACGATATGCTGAAGCGGGCCTTGAATGTCGGTTTCTCCGGGGGAGAAAAAAGCGAATGGAAGTTCTGCAGATGGCGCTGCTGGAACCTACGCTGTGCGTGCTGGATGAGACAGACAGCGGACTCGATATCGACGCGATCCGCATCGTATCGGAAGGCGCGAATAAGTTGCGCGGGCCCGACAAAGCTATGCTGGTCATCACGCATTACCAGCGGCTGCTGAACTACATTACTCCAGACAAGGTGCACGTTCTCGCGCACGGCCGTATTCAGAAAACCGGCGGTAAGGAATTGGCCCTGGAGCTGGAAAAAACCGGCTATGCCGAGTTCGGAAATAAAGCGGCATGATCGTGTAGCTTTGGCCGGCGCAGCGATGCTGTTGCTCGCTCGCGCGGTTTAGGCGTGCTGCCGCAATGTGCGAACTCTGCTTTGGCACTCGAGTTAAATCTGGATACGCTATGACTGTCGCCATCATCAAAACCAAGGCCGAGCAGGCGCTCGCCGCAGATTTTGCGGCCAAGGTGCGCGCGCTTCCCGGTACTGCCGCGACAGCAACCGAACGCGTCGAGGCAATGGCTGCATTCGAGCGTGGTGGCTTGCCACATCGGCGGATCGAGGCTTGGAAATATACCGATCTTCGCGCGATGCTGAAACAGTTCGCGCCGATCGCGAATGAGGATCAAGAGCCGGTCGCATCGGCGACGTTGGATGCGGCACTTGGTGGGCTGGCTGCAATCGACGCTGATCGCATGGTGTTCGTGAATGGGCGGCATCGCAAAGATTTGTCGGCGTCGGCACCGCAGGTAAATTTGTTCACGCTCGGCGAGGTACTCGCATCGGGAGGTGCGCTCGCATCGCTGACCACGGATGAAGCCGTAGTGTCACTCAACGGAGCGTTGGCGACGGACGGAGCGGTGATCGACGTCGCCGAGGGAGTCACGTTGGTCAAGCCTATCATGATCGTGATGATTGCTGCCGGATCCGGTGCGTGTCTGACGGCCTTGCGCCATACGATCAAACTCGGTGCGTCGGCAGTCGCGACGGTGATCGAGGCACATGTGACGCTCGACGGCGCAACGGGATCGCAGTCTAATTCGGTGCTCGAAGTGTCAATTGGCGACAACGCAAGACTGACGCACATCTTGTTGGGATTGGAGGGCCCGGCTTCGACGCATATCGAGACGATCGCTGCAACGCTCGGTTCGTTTTCGACCTTCAAGTCTTTTCAGCTGACGGCGAGCACGGGTCTCGCGCGCAATCAAGCATTCGTCCGCTTCGGTGGTGAAAACAGCAAGCTGGACATCTCTGGTTTGATGCTTGCGCGCGGGCGGGAACATATCGATACGACTTTGGTGATCGATCACGCCGTGCCGAATTGCGAGAGCCGGGAGCTGTTCAAAACAGTGCTTGATGACGCCGCGCGGGGGGTATTTCAGGGCAAAGTCATCGTGCGGCCACATGCGCAGAAAACCGACGGCAAGCAGATGGCTAAAGCGTTGATGCTGTCTGAGGCGTGTGAGTTTGACAGTAAGTCAGAACTCGAAATATACGCTGACGACGTCGTATGCGGACACGGTGCCACAGTTGCAGAAATCGATCCGGCCATGATGTTCTATCTGCGCTCGCGCGGCATCCCGAAAGACGAGGCGCGCGCGATGTTGATCGAGAGTTTCGTCGGCGAAGCGTTGGAACAGGTCGACGATGAAGCTCTGCGCGAAAAGTTGAGCGAGATCGCGCGCGACTGGCTATCGAAAGGGCATGCCTGAAATGACGATCCAATCGCAACAGATTCGGCCTGCCTACGACGTCGCCAGTGTCCGTGCGGAATTTCCCATTTTGTTTCGCGAAGTTTACGGCAAGCCGCTGGTTTATCTCGACAGTGCTGCGAGCGCTCAAAAACCGCGTGCAATGCTGGAGGCCGTCGACCACGCCTACAAGATGGAATACGCGAACGTCCATCGTGGACTGCATTATCTGTCAAACACAGCGACCGCTAAATTCGAGGACGCGCGCGAGATGGTGCGGCGTTTCCTCAATGCGCCGTCGGTCGAGCAAATCATCTTCACGAAATCGTCGACGGAAGCCATCAATCTGGTCGCCTCGTCATTCGGTGGAAAGGTGCTGGCTGAAGGCGACGAGGTCGTATTGTCGATCATGGAGCACCACTCCAATATCGTGCCATGGCATTTTCATCGCGAGCGGCGCGGCGTGGTGCTCAAGTGGGCACCGATTGCCGACAACGGCGAGTTTCTGCTGGATGAATTTGCGGCGCTGTTGACGCCCAAGACCAAACTCGTTGCCCTCACCCACATGTCGAACGTGCTGGGGACTGTGGTGCCGATCAAGGAAGTGATCGCGTTGGCGCACGCGCGCGGCATCCCGGTGCTGGTCGATGGAAGTCAGGCGGCGGTGCATTCCACGGTCGACGTGCAGGATCTGGATGCCGATTTCTATGTCTTCACCGGCCACAAGACATACGGGCCGTCTGGGATCGGCGTCTTGTACGCCAAGCGCCAGCATCTCGATATGATGCCGCCTTACATGGGCGGTGGAGAGATGATCGCCAGCGTTCACACCGACGCGATCACATATGCTGAAACTCCGCATCGGTTCGAGGCGGGCACGCCGCCCATCGTGCAGGCGATCGGCCTTGGTGCCGCGCTCGGATACATGATGCAGGTGGGGCGCGACAATATCGCGGCGCACGAGGCTGATGTCGGGGCCTATGCACACGACCGGCTCGGCGAATTCAACTGGCTCAAAATCCACGGCCGCGCGCCCGGGAAAGGTGCCATCGTCACCTTTTCGATCGACGGCCTGCATCCGCACGACATTTCGACAATTGTCGACCGCTCCGGAGTTGCTGTTCGCGCGGGACATCACTGCGCGCAACCGTTGATGGAACGTCTGGGCGTCACCGCCACATGTCGGGCGTCGTTTGCGATGTACTCGACGCGCGCTGAGGTCGACGCTCTTGCCGAAGCCCTGATCAAGGCGCACGACTTCTTTGCGTGAGGTGCCGATCTTGCTCGTGACTCATGCGCCTGAAGCTGTCAAAATTGCCGATTAAACGGACGCTCTGGAATTGGATGCGTAATGGACGCGAGAATCGACGATAAGCCCGAAGTAGACGCCGGCGCACCGGCCGCTGGCTCGTCGCTGTCGGCTGAGGTGATCGAGCAGTTGACCGCTGACATCGTGGGAGCGCTCAAGACTGTCTATGATCCGGAAATTCCGGCGGACATTTATGAACTCGGCCTGATCTATCGTATCGATATCGCCGATGATCGCGTCGTCACGGTCGACATGACGTTGACGGCTCCGGGTTGTCCCGTTGCCGGTGAGATGCCCATCTGGGTCGAGAACGCCGTAAGCGCTGTGCCCGGCGTGCAATCGTGCACCGTCAATCTCACCTTCGATCCACCCTGGGACAAGGATCGCATGAGTGAAGAGGCCAAAATGGCCATCGGAATGTTTTGAACGATCGGGGCAAGCTACAGATGCGTTCGCGGCCGTTGCCTAAGCGGTAATCAGGTCGCGTTTGAACGCGCCGTTCCGGTAATAATAGTAGGGCACGGGGTTTGTGCCGTGATCCAGGGAGCCGTTGTCGAGTTGCTCGCTGAGATCCTCGAGAACCACCCGGGTAATGCGCGGTAGGTCGAGGGCGCGCGCGCCTTCCATCGTCACCCATTCGAGACCGCTGAGTTCGCCGTCATTGATGGCCTGACGCTCGACAATGGCTGACGCGTCAATGCAGAAAAAACGAGTATCGAACCGGCGCGTGCGCCCGGGTGGGGTTACGGCGCGGGCGAAGAACGTGATTCCAGCAAGCGCTGGGGCGTAGCCGGCCGCAAAAAATGCCTTCCATCCCTCGGGAGGCGTTTTCGTGCTGCTGATGGGTGCGCCGATGACCAAGCCAGCCTCCTCGTAAGCCTCGCGGATGGCTGCAGCAGCAAGTGAGCGCGCCCGCACTGCGGTCGGCAAACCGCGCATGGCAACCTTCAACTTTGCGATCTCGGCGTCGCGAAGATCAGACCCCACGGCGACGGATTTATCCGTTCGATCGACGCGCCCGCCGGGGAATACAAACTTGCCGGCCATAAAAGCAAGGTCATCGCGACGCTTGCCGAGGAGGACTTTGGGCTCGGTTCCGGTGCGGTCGATAATGACCAGTGTGGCCGCGTCTTTAGGGCGTAGCAATTTGGCGCCGGCTTTGCGCTTCTCGCTGAATTCTTGTTTCAAGTCGTCCATTTCAGGCATGCTTGCTCGCGTTCACTGCAAGGGGTGGCCAGGGCTCGAGCGCGGCGGGATCGGCGACGTTGCCGAACCCATGCATTCGCATCGCCCACTGAAGGCCTATCAGTGCTCCTTTGATGCGCGGTAGCAACCACAATGACAATAGCAACGTTGCCGGGCCCCACAGTAATGCGTGGACCCAAAGCTGTGGGTGGAAATGTCTTTCGACGGCAAGCAACAGTCCTATGACCACGTGGCCGACAATGAACATGGTGAAATATGGGGGGGCGTCGTCTGCGCGGTGATGATGCAGGGCCTGACCACACGACGCGCAGGTTTCCACGACCTTCAGATACTTGCCGTACATGGCTCCTTGGCCACAGGCGGGACAGGTCTGGTTCCACCCGCGGTACATGGCTGGCCAAGCGGGCCGGGGGCCACTTGTCGAGGCCGGCGGTCGGTTCGCATCGGTTGGCGGGGAAGCGCAACTCGCGTCACTCATGGTGTCATCCGCTTGAATGGTGTCATCCGGTTGAATTGTCGGGAACCATCGTCGTGCCGTGCTCGCACTGCGAGGTCAATCCGGCTTCATGTCGCGCGTTGTATGAGCCGACCAACAATGTTGGACAAAAATGGATCGGACGCGAACTCGGTTGCGCCGGCAATCAGTTCACGCATATACAGTTGCTCATTATCTATTTCAGCCGGGCTTGCTCTCCGGTGAGGACTGACGGACACCGGGTCCCGGTGGTGTTTTTGACTCTCGTTATTCATACACAGGTAAGTTCAACCAGCTACGATGCGCGCGTCGTGACGGGCGATGCCGGCGCAGATAGACTAAATCGGCGATCCTGCGGGGGATGAACACATGGCCAATATCATCGAAGGCATCGACGCATCGGCGTCCGTCAGTACCGCCTACCAGCTGGGTGTCGGCCAGACCGCGCGGGGCACCGTGTCGGCGGCAGGTGATCACGATTGGTTCAGGGTCGATCTGGTCGCCGGTCAGACCTACACATTCGCCATGACCGGCACCGGTGCGGTCAATCTGAACGACCCCTACTTGCGATTGTATAATCCCGATGGCTCGACGTTGGCGGGCTCGAACGACAATGCCTTGCCCAACAGCAACGCGGTATTTACATACACTGCCGCGACGTCCGGCACCTACTATCTCGACGCGGGCAGCGCGACGTCGGGTACGGGTCAGTATGGAATTGCAGCGACTCTCGGCACGAGGGCTTCATTCGACGGCGATATGATCAGCGGCGTTCTGGATTCACATGCGACCTGGGCTCCGGCGCGTGGGGCAGGCGTCGTGGTAACGTATGGTTTTCGCGACACCTACTCGGGAAGCGAAACGAACTTTTCGCATGTCGGCGCCGCGCAACAAGCGGCGGTCAGGACAGCGCTGCAGTTCTACTCAGAAATTTCGGGGGTCGTGTTTCAGGAAGTCAATCCTGGCGGCTACACCGACAACGCAACGATCCTCATCAGCGATTATTCCGCTAACGACGGCGCCGGTGCTTATGCCTATTACCCCGGTTCGACGGCGGCAGCCTCGGCGTCGGGAGACTTGTGGCTGAACACGTCGGTATCGACGCAGGCCGGTTCGCTAGGATTTGGCACGTACAGTCTGTTCGCAATCATGCACGAGTTTGGACACGCGCTTGGCTTGTCTCATCCCGGCACCTACAACGCGGCTGTCGGCGTCTCCATCACGTACGCGGCAAACGCGCAGTTCGTACAGGACTCAAATCAATACTCGATCATGAGTTACTTCGGCGCCTCCAACACCGGTGGCAGCCAGGGTGGCTATGCCGACACCCCCATGCTGTACGACGTTGCGGCGCTGCAGGCGATGTACGGCGCGAACATGACTACTCGTACCGGCGACACGGTTTACGGTTTCGGCACGAACGCGGGTGCGCTCTATGACTTCGCGATCAATACGGCGCCCGCCCTTACGATCTGGGATGCAGGCGGCACGGACACGCTGGATGCGTCCGCATATGCGTCGAACCAAACGATATCGCTGAACGCAGGTGACTTCTCCAGTATCGGCGGACTCATCAACAACATATCGATTGCGTACGGTGCGGTGATCGAAAACGCGACCGGCGGTTTCGGCGCGGACACCATCTACGGCAACTCCGCGAACAACGTTTTGCGGGGCGGCGGCGGCAGCGATGCATTGTACGGCAACATCGGCAACGACACGCTGAACGGCGGCGCGGGTACCAACGTGCTCTCTGGCGGAGGTGGCTATGATCGCGCCAGTTATAGCGTGGCGTCCTCGTCAGCCAGCATCACGCACAACGCTGATGGCACAGTCACGATCACGGCACTCGGAATCAATGACACACTGAGCAGTGTCGAGGTTGCTAATTTCACCGACGGTTCGGTTGCGCTTCGCACCGCTACCGCCGGCGATTACCTCGGGATCGGCACCTCCGACATTCTGTTGCGCAACGCCGCGAACGGCGACACCGGTTTCTATCAATATTCAACGGCTGGAGTATCGCTCGGCTGGACCTCCGTCGGCGGTTCGAACACGGCATATGGGATCGTGGGCGAGGGCGATTTCAACGGCGACGGCACGTCCGACATTCTGTTCCGCAACGCCAACACAGGCGACACCGGTTTCTATCGGATGCTGAACGGCACGTTACAGGGTTGGAATGGGCTCGGCGGCACGAGCCTCGCCTACTCTGTCTCTGGCATCGGTGATTTCAACGGCGACGGCACGTCGGACATCCTCTTCCGCAACAACGCCTCCGGCGATACCGGCTTCTATCAAATGTCGAATGGTGTCTCGCAGGGATGGCACGCGTTGGGCGGATCGAGCACGGCGTACGGCGTTATCGGCGTCGGTGATTTCGACGGCGACGGGACATCCGATATTTTGTTTCGGAATGCATCGACCGGCGATACCGGTTTTTACCGGATGTCCAACGGCGTGAACTTGGGTTGGGTCGGGATCGGCGCGTCGTCGTCAGCCTACAGCGTGGTCGGCATCGGCGACTTCAACGGTGATGGAACCTCCGACATTCTCTTCCGCAGCGGCACGACTGGCGATACCGGTTTTTACCAGATGACGCATGGCGTCCTTGAAGGATGGCATCGGATCGGCGGCTCCTCAGCGGCTTATCTGGTGGTGGGAACCGGCGACTATAATGGCGATGGCACGTCGGACGTGCTGTTCCGCAACGGCACAAACGGCGATATGGGCTATTATCAGATGCACGCCGGCACTTTGGAAGGGTGGCACGCCATTGGCGGGACATCTACGGCGTACGCCGTCTGGAACGACGGCGGTCTCAATGGTGGAGGCATCGCTCCGGCAGGTGTCGCGCCCGCGCCGATCCCTACGCCCGATCATTGGGCGTAGACGACGGCGACGAGAGCGAGTGGGGCGATCAGCGGCGTTTGGGGCCTTTTCGGCCTAACCGCGCGCCCATTTTTCCCAGGTCGCGCCGCGTGCTGCGGATGCCTTTGCTGTTTGCCGATGTCATATCCTTGTGACCATCGCTCAGCATTTCGAAGCGCAAGGCGCCTGCGGTCGGCACGGCTTCGACAAGCCGGACATTCACCGTGTCGCCAAGCCGGAAGCCACGTCGTGTCCTGTCGCCAATCAGCGAATGGCTGGCCTGATCGTGCACGAAATAGTCGTCTCCCAACGTGGAAATGGGGATGAACCCATCGGCCCCGGTATCGGCAAGCTTGACGAACAGCCCGGACTTGGTGACGCCTGCAATGCGTCCGCGAAACTCTGCACCGACGCGATCGGCGAGATGAGTGGCAATCAGCCTGTCCGTGGTTTCCCGCTCGGCGGCCATGGCGCGCCGTTCCATCTGCGATATGCCTTCGGCTATCTCGGGCAATGCAGCCAACTCAGCATCGGTAATGCCATCGTTGCCAAACCCCAACGCCCGCACCAGGCAGCGGTGCACGATCAAATCGGCGTAGCGGCGGATGGGCGACGTGAAATGAGCATAGCGCTTCAAGTTCAAGCCGAAATGGCTGAGATTGCCCGGTGCATAGACGGCTTGCGATTGTGAGCGCAGCACCACTTCGTTGATGAGATCAGCGGTCGGCATTGTTTTGGCAGTCGCCAAAATCTCGTTGAAGTGCGACGGCCGGAGTTGTCCAGCTTTCGGCAGCTTCATGTCCAGCGTTGCGAGGAAGTCGCCGAGTGACGCGAGCTTTTCTTTCGATGGCGGTTCGTGCACGCGGTAGATCAGGTGCGTGCGTTTTTCTTCCAGCGTCTCGGCGGCGGCGACGTTCGCCTGAATCATGAATTCTTCGATCAGCCGGTGGGCGGTCAACCGCTCGGGAACCATCACATTGGCGACCCGGCCCTGAGCATCGAGCACGATCTTGCGCTCGGGAAGATCGAGGTCGAGTGGGCCGCGCATGTCGCGCGCACGACTGATCGCCGCATACGCTGCCCACAGCGGTTTCAGCGCAGTTTCCAGCACTGCGGCAGCTTTGGGCGTGGGCTTGCCGTCGATGGCGGCTTGCGCTTCCTGATAGCTGAGTTTGGCGGCCGAGCGCATCAGCGCACGGTGAAATGTGTGGCGCCGTTTATGGCCGGTGGCGTCGAAGATCATCTCGACAGCAAGGCAAGGACGTTCCTCGAGTTCCCGCAAGGAACAGAGGTCGTTCGAGATGCGCTCCGGCAACATGGGCACGACGCGATCGGGGAAGTATACCGAGTTACCGCGCAGGCGCGCTTCGCGATCGAGCGCCGTGCCGGGGCGCACGTAGGCGGCGACGTCGGCGATCGCGACGATGACGCGCCAACCGCCGGGGTTGGCGGTGTCGCCATCCGCCGTGGCGTAGACGGCGTCGTCGTGGTCGCGCGCGTCGGCCGGATCGATCGTGAGCAGCGGGATATTCGTCAGATCGCGGCGTTTGTCGTTGGTGAGGGC